>CAYQPL010000043.1:4300-22783 GCA_964419395.1 uncultured Phenylobacterium sp.
ATGCCTATAGCTCCGGCGCGGCGCGGCGGGAAAAGGTCGCGCTGTCGGGCGAGGATGCGCGCGAGGGCCTGACCTGCGTGCTGTCGGTCAAGGTCCCCGACCCGAAGTTCTCCTCCCAGACCAAGGACAAGCTTGTCTCGTCCGAGGTGCGTCCGGCGGTGGAAGGCCTCGTTTCGGACGGCCTGGCCACCTGGTTCGAGGAGCACCCGAACGAAGGCCGGATGATCGTCCAGAAGATCGCCGAGGCCGCCGCCGCCCGCGAGGCGGCGCGCAAGGCTCGCGAACTGACGCGGCGCAAGTCGGCGCTCGACATCACCTCCCTGCCCGGCAAGCTCGCCGACTGCCAGGAAAAGGACCCGGCCAAGTCGGAGCTGTTCATCGTCGAGGGCGACTCCGCCGGCGGTTCGGCCAAGCAGGCGCGCAACCGAGAGAACCAGGCCGTCCTGCCCCTGCGCGGCAAGATCCTGAACGTCGAGCGGGCCCGCTTCGACAAGATGCTGTCCTCGGACCAGGTCGGCACCCTGATCACGGCGCTCGGCGCCGGCATCGGGCGCGAGGACTTCGACATCGAGAAGATCCGCTACCACAAGATCGTCATCATGACGGACGCCGACGTCGACGGCGCCCACATCCGGACCCTGCTGCTGACCTTCTTCTACCGGCAGATGCCGGAGGTGATCGAGCGCGGCTATCTCTATATCGCCCAGCCGCCGCTCTATAAGGCGACCAAGGGCAAGTCGGTCCGCTATCTGAAGGACGACGCCGAGCTCGAGACCTTCCTGATCGACGAGGGCGTGGACGGGGCGACCCTGACGCTGGATTCGGGCGAGCAACTGGCCGGCGCCGACCTGCTGGCCCTGGTCCAGACCGCTCGCGGCGCCAAGGCCAATATCGACCGCCTGGCGGCTCGCGCGCCCGCCTTCGCCATCGAGCAGGCCGCCCTGGCCGGGCTGATGGGCGAGGCCGGCGATCTGGCCAAGGCGGCCGAGCGGCTGAATCTCTATGCCGAGGAAGGCGACGGGCCCTGGACCGGCGAGGCCGGCGCCAATGGCGGCTTCGTCTTCAGCCGCGGGCGCCGCGGCGTCTCCGAGCGCGTGGTGCTGGACGACCTGCTGCTGCACGCCGCCGACGCCCTGCGCCTGGCCGAGCGCGCCAAGGCCATGAGCGAGACCTTCGCCGGACCGGCCAGCTTCCTGCGCCGCGACAAGACCACCGTGGTCCGCGGGCCGCTCGACCTCTTCAATGCGGTGATGGAGGCCGGCCGCCGCGGTTTGTCGATCCAGCGCTACAAGGGCCTGGGCGAGATGAACCCGGACCAGCTGTGGGAGACCACGCTGGACACCGAGGCGCGCACCCTGCTGCAGGTGAAGGTCAGCCATGGCGACGACGCCGACGACATGTTCACCCGCCTGATGGGCGACCTGGTCGAGCCGCGCCGCGAGTTCATTCAGGACAATGCCCTGGACGCCGAGGTGGACGTCTAGGCCCGCCGAACGGCTGGACTCCCGCCGCCGCCTGCCTGACCCTGCGCTCCGAGGAAGCGCACCGGGAAACGGGCAGGAGGACAGGATGGCGTTCGCGGAATATGCGGACTACGACGGGCTGGGCCTGGCGGAGCTGATGGCCCGCGGCGAAGTCACCCCGGTCGAGGTGCTGGATGCGGCGATCGAACGGATCGAGCGTCACGACGGCCAGCTCAACGCCGTGGTCTACAAGGCCTATGACGAGGCGCGAAGGACGGCGTCCGGCGACCTGCCGGACGGGCCCTTCCGCGGCGTGCCCTTCCTGATCAAGGACCTGGGCGCGCGGGTGGAAGGCTGGCCGCGCACCTCCGGCAGCCGGTTCGCCCAGGTCGCCGCCGACCCCGACGACAGCGAACTCGTCCGCCGCTACCGCGCCGCCGGCGTCGTCCTGGCGGGCAAGACCAACACGCCGGAGTTCGGCATCCCGGGCGTGACCATCTCCGAGCGGCTCGGCGTCTGTCGCAATCCCTGGAACCCGGACCACATCTCCGGCGGCTCGTCGGGCGGGGCCGCCGCCGCCGTGGCGGCGGGCATGGTTCCCCTGGCCCACGCCAGCGACGGCCTGGGCTCCATCCGCATTCCCGCCGCCTGCTGCGGGCTGGTGGGCATGAAGATCACCCGCGACCGCACGCCCATCTGCGAAGTCTCCGACGGCGCCCTGGGCTTCTCGGTCCACCACGTGGTCAGCCGCACGGTGCGCGACTCGGCCGCCATGCTGGACGCCACCGGCTATCCCCAGATTGGCGACCCCTTCCAGGCGCCGGCCAAGGATGGCCCTTATCTCGCCGAGGTGGACCGCAGCCCGGGACGCCTGCGCATCGCCTGGTCCACCGAGACCCCGAGCGGCCGGCCCATCCCCGAGGAGATGCAGGCGGCGGTCGAGCGGACGGCCGATGCGCTGCGTCATCTGGGCCACGAGGTCTTCGAACGCGGCCTGGGCGTCGACTACCGCCTGCTCTATCGCGCCCAGGGCCTGGCCAGCGCCGCCAACGCCTCGGCCAATGTCTCACGCTGGGTCGAGGCGCTCGGCCGTGAGCCCGCCGAGGGCGAGCTCGGCCCGCTGGCGCGTCGCGCCTATGAGGCCGGCAAGCGGATCAACGGCAACCAAGCCTTCTGGGGCTTCCAGGAGCTGCGCCTGCTCAACCGGCAGATCCTCACCGCCTTCGAGGACTTCGACATCTTCCTCTCGCCGGTGATGAACACGCCGGCGCCGCGGGCCGACTGGCTCGACCCGCTGATGGCCGACACGCGCGAGTTCGACAAGCGCCAGGCGGCCACCTACGGCACGACGCCGCCGGCCAACTTCACGGGCCAGCCCTCGGTCTCGCTGCCGCTATGGATGTCGGAGGACGGCCTGCCCATCGGCATGATGTTCACCGGCCGCTTCGCCGACGAGGCCACCCTCTACCGCCTCGCCGGCCAGCTCGAGAAGGAGCTGCCCTGGAAGGACCGCAGGCCGCCGATCTGGAACTAGGGGGCGCTCGGGAGGCTCCGGAAGGGCGGCGATCCGATGCCGTCGGATCGCCTCACGCCCTAATAGACGACGCCGAGCTTGGCCATCAGCAGCGCCGCGCCGGCGAACACCACGACGGCGGCGACTTCATACCAGGTGAACCGAGGCCCGCTCGGCGAACGCATTCTCATGATCTCCCCCCCGGGATGCTGAGACGTTGACAGAAAAGGGTGACGCCTGCGCCTCAGTAATAGGGCGCCGGCGCATTCTTGCCCGGCCAGGTGAGATAGCCGCCGGCGTCGCGGCCAGCCGCCTCCACCCGCTGCGGCCGCGGGCCGCAGCAGCCGGCGCCTTGGCCATAGCCATAGGCGTAGCCGCTGGCGCTCTCCGAATAGCGGCTGTGCTCGCTGTAGCCGCCCTGAACCTGGCCGCCGCCATAGGCGTAGACCTGGGGCGGCGGAGGCGGGGGCGCCTGGACATAGCCGCCGGCATGGCCATGCTGGCTGTAGCCCTGCTGCCCGTAACCCTGCTGGCTGTAGCCGCCCTGAGCGTAGCGCTGCTGATCGCCATGGCCATAGGCGCCGGAGCCCTGGGTCGGAATGTCGGGGCCCTGATAGCGGCGGTAGCGCCGCTCCGCCTGGGTCTCGGTCGCCCGTTCGGCGTAGCGGCGGGGCGCCTCGCGACGGGCCGCGGTCTTGCGCGCCGGCCGAACCGCGGGCTTGTGGACCGCGGGCTTGTGGGTCGCCGTCTTGACCGCGGGCTGGGCCGCTTCAGCGGCCGACGGGCAGGCGGCCTGGGCCGGCGGGCACTGACAGCAGCAGCAGTTCGCCTGGGCCATCACCTGCGGCGCATCGGTCTGGCCTGACCGGGCCTGGGCGGACGAGGCTTGAGCGGACGAGGCCTGGGCCGACGGTTCGGCCGGGGTCTCCGCGAACTTCGGCTTCGGGGTCTGGTCGCAGGCCGCGAGGCCGAGGCTCAGCACCGCGAGGACGGGCAGGATGGACGGCAGACGCATGGGGGCACTCCTTCGGCGCCCACGCTGCGCGTTCACACCCCGTTAACGCTGTAGGATTCTCCACTGGCGCGAAGAAACGCCGCCACCAGGGCGTCGTAGGAGGCGAACCCCTTGTAATTGCGGAAGTCCGGCTCCGCCGTCCGCCATGCCCGGGCGAAGGCGGCGAGCCGCTCAGGATCGCCCCTCAGGCTTTCCAGCGGAGCGCGCCAGACGCGGATGGTGAACAGGGCCCCGCCGGTCTGCGGCAGGCGGCGCAAGGTCTGGCGTTCGACCCGCAGATAGAGGGCGCGGCCGGCGTCCTCCGCGGCGATGTCGGCGATCCTCGCCCGGATCGGGGCGGCATGGGGGGTGAACAGCTCGGCGGAGTTCACCACCGTCCAGTTCCGCCGCTCCAGGATCAGGCCCGGCCGCAGGCCCTCGAAGATGCGCTCCACCCGCCGCAGGAAACGGTCGGCGAAGCCGTCCACCGGCCGATGCAGTTCGGCCAGGCTCTTGCCCAGGGCCTCGGCGGCGGTGAAGAAGCTGGGGGCGCAGAGCGAGAGCGCGGTCAGCCGCCAGGCGCCGTCCGCCTTCTGCATGAGGCAGAGATCGTCCGGCACGGTGCGGGCCGCGGCCCACAGGGGCGGATGATCGCCGCCGGCGCGCGCGCCCGTCGCCGCGCGCACCAGGTCGAGCGCCTCGGCCTGGGCCGGCCGCGACGACGCCAGCTCGCCCCAGACCAGGTCGCCATGCCGCGCCAGAAGCGCGTCCTTGCGACGGGCGGGCGCCGCCTCGCCGCCTTCCAGCCACGCGGCCGGGGGGATGGGCCGCAGGCCGATGGCGAAGTCGCCGCCCGCCTCGGCCCAGGGACTGTGCGGCAGGGCGCTCAACGCGCCGCCCGCAGCCGCCGGCCGAGGCGCCAGACCAGGAGCGCGAGGCCGAGGCCCGCCGCGTTCGCCGCCAGGTCGCGCAGATCCCCCTGGCGCCCGTACGGCATCACCGCCTGGGCGACCTCCAGCCCCGCGCTGACCGCGAGAATGGCGGCCAGGACCGGCCACCGGCCCCCGAAGGCGGCGAGACCCGCCAGCCCGAGGACGGCGTAGGCCAGTGCGTGCTGCGCCTTGTCCCAGAACAGACCCGCCGTCGGCGTCGCCTCGCCCGGGGCGATGGAGAGATAGATGATCGCCGCCAGCAGCAGCACGAAGACGGCGCGCAACAGGCGGGCGGAGGGGAGCTTGCGAAACACCATGGCCCTAGCTTGCACGTCGCGCCCCGCCTCTCTAGCGTCGCGCCGCGAAACAGGCGTTTGAAGGAAGGTGGCGATGGCGGTCGAAGCGGTGATCTGGGACTTCGGCGGGGTCTTCACCACCTCGCCCTTCGAGGCGTTCAACCGCTACGAGATCGAGGTCGGGGCGCCGAAGGACCACATCCGCAGGGTCAACGCCACCAATCCCGACGCCAACGCCTGGGCGCTGTTCGAGCGCAACGAGATCGACACCGCGGGCTTCGACGAGCTGTTCCTGAAGGAGTCCGCCGCCCTCGGCCACCCGATCCGCGGCGCCGAGGTGCTGCCGCTGATCTCGGGCATGGTGCGGCCGCGCATGGTCGAGGCGCTGAAGATCTGCAAGCAGCACTTCAAGGTAGGCTGCATCACCAACAACATGGTCACCCAACACAGCCCCGGCTCGGACGCCCCGCAGCGGCCGCGCGGCGCCATGGGCGAGATCATGCCCCTGTTCGACCACGTGATCGAAAGCTCCAAGGCGGGCGTGCGCAAGCCCGACCCGCGCATCTACCAGATGATGTGCGAGGCGCTCGGCGTCGAAGCCGCCGCCTGCGTCTATCTCGACGACCTGGGGGTGAACTGCAAGCCGGCCGCCCAGCTGGGCATGCGGGCCATCAAGGTGGTCGATGTGGACCAGACCCTGGCCGAACTGGCCGAGGCCACCGGCCTCGCCTTCCCCGCCGTGGAGGCCGCCCGGTGAGCCGGCCGCAGCGCATCGGCATCGAGGCGGCGCTGGCGCAGCTGCCCGCCTGGTCGAAGGCCGAAGGGGAGCGCGAGGCGATCGTCCGCACCTTCCGCTTCGCCGACTTCAACGCCGCCTTCGGCTTCATGAGCCGTGTCGCCCTGCTGGCCGAAAAGCTCGACCACCATCCGGAGTGGTTCAACGTCTACAATCGGGTGGAGGTGACGCTGACCACCCATGACGCCGACGGCGTGACCGAGCTCGACCTGAAGATGGCGCGGTGCATGGACGCGGCCGCGCAGGCCGCCGCCGACTGACGAAGAAGCGGGCGCAGACGCCCATCGGGAGGAGACGAAGATGACCGGACGGGTCGCAGGCAAGAAGGCCTTCATCACCGGCGCAGCCCAGGGCCTGGGCGCCGCCATGGCCCGGCGCCTGGCCGAAGAGGGCGCCAAGGTCACCCTGGCCGACGTCAATCTGGCGGGCGCGCAGGCCGTGGCCGACGAGATCAACGCCGCCCACGGCGAGGGGACGGCCTTCGCCTTCCCCCTCGACGTGACCAAGGAAGACCAGTGGACCTACGCCCTGGAGGAGGCCGACGCGGCCATGGGCGGCATCTCGGTCCTGGTCAACAACGCCGGGATCAGCCGCGGCGGCGACATCGAGTCCCTCAGCTTCGAGGACTGGAAGCTGGTGATGGACGTCAATGTCGACTCCGTCTTCCTGGGGACCAAGCACGCGCTGAAGTACATGCGGCAGAACCAGCCGGGTTCGATCGTCAACATCTCCTCGATCGCCGGCCTGATCGCGGCCCACAACAGCCCCTCCTACAACGCGTCCAAGGCTGCGGTGTGGCTGCTGTCCAAGGGCATCGGGCTGCACTGCGCCAAGCAGGGGCTCGACATCCGGTCGAACTCCATCCACCCGACCTTCATCGACACGCCGATCCTCGATCCGCTGCGCCAGCGGTTCGGCAAGGCGGAAGCCGAGGCCAAGCTCGCCCGCCAGGTGCCGCTGGGCCGCATCGGCACGCCGGCGGACATCGCCAACGCCGTGCTCTACCTGGCCTCCGACGAGAGCCGCTTCATGACCGCCGCCGAGCTGAAGCTGGACGGCGGCATCTCGGCCATGTGAGGCGGCGGCGGGTCAGTTGATGAGGATGGTGCCGAGCAGCAGCTTGGCGCCGGCCTTGCCCAGGACCCGGTCGGTGTCGCGCTGGAGCAGGCGCGAGATGTAGTCGGCGTTGGGCGCCTCGCCCGGCGCGAGGCCGGCGGCGTAGACCTGCAGGCTCTGGGTGTAGGCCGCCCTCAGGCGCGGCTCCGACAGGCCCGCCAGATCCCGCAGCTTCTCGTCCTTGACGTCGACCCCGGTCTCGATGGTCATCACGGCGCGGCGGCCCCGCGGCGCGGCGACCGTGGCTGTCTGAGTGGGATACGGGATGCTGGAGAGGCCGCCGCCCTTCTTCTTGTCCTTCTCCGGCGCGCCCGCGGCGAGGGCGGGCGAGGCGACGGCGAAGGCGAGCAGGCCGGCGAGGAAGCGGCGGCGAAGGCGCAGGGCGGCGTCCATACGCGATGGTTTGCCGCACTATGGTTAGCGGTCTCTTTACGCGGCGCGCCGGAGACTGCGACCAAGATTCGCAACTGGTCGGAGGCCGCCTTGGCCCGCTTCGCACCGCGCAACCTCGATCTCGACGACAAGGTCATCCTGGTCACCGGCGGCACCGGCTCCTTCGGCCGGCGCTTCATCGACGCGGTGCTGAGCCGCGCCCGCCCGCGCAAGCTGATCGTCTACAGCCGCGACGAGCTGAAGCAGCATGAGATGCAGCTCGACCTGGCCGAGCGCTATGCGCCTGAGGTGCTGTCGAAGATGCGCTTCTTCCTGGGCGACGTGCGGGACCGCGAGCGCCTGACGCTGGCCCTGCGGGGCGTCGACATCGTGATCCACGCCGCGGCGCTGAAGCAGGTGCCGGCGGCGGAGTACAATCCCTCGGAGTGCATCCACACCAACGTCCTGGGCGCCGAGAACGTGGTCTGGGCCTGCCTGACGAACCGGGTGAAGCAGGTGGTGGCGCTGTCGACCGACAAGGCGTGCAATC
Source organism: uncultured Phenylobacterium sp. (assembly GCA_964419395.1). Lineage (GTDB taxonomy): Bacteria > Pseudomonadota > Alphaproteobacteria > Caulobacterales > Caulobacteraceae > Phenylobacterium. The sequence continues at coordinate 12,333 of CAYQPL010000043.1, forward strand.
CGGTCAATCTCTACGGCGCCACCAAGCTGGCCTCCGACAAGACCTTCGTCGCGGCCAACAATCTGGCGGGCGACATCGGCACGCGGTTCGCCGTCGTGCGCTACGGCAATGTGGCCGGCTCGCGCGGTTCGGTGGCGCCGCTCTTCCAGCGGCTGATCGCCCGCGGGGCCCGCGAACTGCCGATCACCGACCCGCGCATGACGCGCTTCCTGATCACCCTGAACCAGGGCGTCGATTTCGTGCTGTCGTCCCTGGAGATGATGCGCGGCGGCGAGATCTTCGTGCCCAAGATCCCCTCGGCCAGGATCACCGATCTGGCCGAGGCCCTGGCGCCCGACCTGCCGCACAAGGTGGTCGGCATCCGCCCGGGCGAGAAGCTGCACGAGATGATGATCTCGGCCGACGACGCCCGCTCGACGGTCGATCTCGGCGACCGCTACGCCATCGAACCGGCCTTCGTGGAATACCGCCGCGAACCCTTCGCGGCCGCCCATCCCAGCGTGGCCGAGGACTTCTCCTACGCCAGCGACACCAATGACGAGTGGCTGACCGGAGAGCCGCTGCTCGCCCTCCTCCAGGACGGCGCGCCCGAGCGCCGCCGCCGCGCCACCGACTGACCATGACCCCGCCCTTCCTGCCCTATGGCCGCCAGACCATCGAGGCCGATGACATCGCTGCGGTGGCGCAGGCGCTGGGCGACGACTTCCTGACCACCGGTCCGAGGGTCGAGGCCTTCGAGGCGGCCTTCGCCGAAGCTGTGGGGGCGCCGCACGCGGTGGCCTGCATCAACGGCACGGCGGCCCTGCACATGGCCATGCTGGCCCTGGGGATCGGACCGGGCGAGGCCTGCGTGGTCCCCTCGATCACCTTCCTGGCGACGGCCAACTGCGCCCGCTATGTCGGCGCCGAGGTGGTCTTCGCCGACGTCGATCCGGCCAGCGGCCTGATGACGCCCCAGACCCTGGCCAAGGCCCTGGCCCGCGCCGAGCGGCCCGTCCGCGCCGTCCTGCCGGTCCATCTGCGCGGCGAGGTCTGCGACCTGCCGGAGATCGCCGCCCTGGCGCGCGCGGCGGGGGCCGTGGTGGTCGAGGACGCCTGCCACGCCCTGGGCTCGGAGCGGCGGTTCGCGGCGGGCGACTATCGCGTCGGCGAGGGGCGCTGGGCTTCGGCCGCGGCCTTCTCCTTCCATCCGGTGAAGACCATCGCCACCGGCGTGGGCGGCAGGGTCGCGACCAACGACGAGGCGCTGGCCGAGCGGCTGCGCCGGGCGCGCAGCCACGGCATGGTCCGGCCGCAGGGCGCCGATCCGTGGTGGTATGAGATGGCCGAGCCGGGCTTCAACTATCGCCTGCCCGACATCCTCTGCGCGCTCGGCCTGTCGCAGCTTCGCAAGCTGCCGCGGTTCGCCGCCGGACGCCGGTCGCTCGCCGCGCGCTATCTGGAGCGGCTCGGGCCGCTGGCGCCGACCGTGCGTCCGGCGGCCACGCCGGAGGGCTCCTCGGCCGTCCTGCATCTGATGACGGTGCTGATCGACTTCGAGGCCGCGGGGCGATCCCGCGCCGAGGTGGTCGAGGCCCTGCGCCGGCGCGGCGTGGGCTCGCAGGTGCACTACATCCCGGTCCACACCCAGCCTTACTACCGGGACCGCTATGGCCCCCTGGATCTCCCGGGGGCGGAGGCGTGGTACGCCGGCGCGCTCAGCCTGCCCCTCTATCCGGCGATGACGGCGGCCGATGTCGACCGGGTGGTGGCGGCGCTGGGGGAGGCGCTGGGGCTTTAGGCCGCCAGGCCTGCGGCCTGGATCAGGTCGCGGACCTCGGCCATGCGTTCGGGGGAGCGGGCGAGTTCGGCGCGGGTCTCGTCCATGCGGACGAGCTTCAGCGCCTCGATGCGGGCGCGGTCGGCGGCCGGGCCGGGAGGCGCCGCCTCGCCGCAGGCCAGCTTCAGCAGCAGGGTGAGCTTGTGGGCCGGCGAGGCGCTGGCGCGGGCCAGCCCCTGGGCGACCTTGGCGTCGGCCTCCACCAGGCCGCCGATGTCGCCGATCTTGAGCTGGATGGGCTTGTAGTCCTCGGGCGCCAGCCCGCCGCGCGACACCGCACGGTGCAGCTTGGCCAGGGCCAGGAGGCGATGGGCGGCCGAGACGCTCTCGCTGCGGGCGTCCTTCTCGAACTGCAGGGACCCCACCACCGCCGAGAGCCAGCGGGCGGCCTGCCGCTTGTTGGCCCCGCCGATGACGTTCTCCACCAGCCAGACCAGCGCCTCGGCCTCCTCGACGGCGGTGCGCTCCTTGCCGAGATAGGCCTCCACGAAGTCGCCGGTGACCAGCATCTTGGAGCGGGCGGTGAAGGCCGCCTGGACATCGTCGGCCGAGACCAGGTCGCCGGCCGACGCGGCGGTCAGGGCCATGGCCAGCCCGCGGAGCAGGTCGATCTCCCCCTCCCCGTCGGTGGGCTTGAGGCGGCGAGGGCCGTTCAGCTCCTTCATCACCCGACGGGCGATGGCGCTGCGCACGGCCCGGAAGTCCTCGGTCGCCAGCCACCGGCCCAGCCGCATGGCGGGCTCCGACAGCTCCGGCATGATCTTGGCCACCGAGGGCTCGACGCGGATCAGCGCCTCCACGGCCGTGGAGGCCGCCAGCCGCGTCATGGCCGCCAGCCGCACCCCGAGGTCGAGGTCGCGGCCGATCAGGCCTTCCAGACCCGCCGTGGAGCCGAGGATCTCGGCCAGGGGCTGTTCGATGGTCTGCAGGGCGAGGCCGCGGGGCGGTCCCGCCACCGGCGCGGCGTCGGCCAGGTCGAGCAGGCGCGAGACCTTGTCGGTCCAGTCGCGGGCCGGCGCGATGGAGGCCGCCACGCCGGCGCCCAGCAGATAGGCCCGGTCGGGTTGATGGGCCACGCGCTCGGCGGCCGCGGCGAAGCCTTCCTTGTCGACGTTCGGCAGGCCGCCCTTGCGGGCGTCGCCGAGCAGCCGCTCGATGGCCCGCTCGACCAGGCCCTGGAAGGTGCGCATGATCTCGTGGACGGAGAGGCCGCGGGCCTGGGCCTCGGGCACGGCGATCTTCTGGATGGCGTGCTGCAGCTCGACGCCGGAGGCCTCCAGCTTCTCCACCAGGTCGGCGCGGTGCAGCAGTTCGAAGGGCGTCGCCTTGTTGCGCGCCAGCCAGCCGTCCAGCAGGCGGCCGATCCGCTCGCGCGCATGGACGGTGTAGAGGTCCTGCGGCGTGACGCAGAGCGGATCGTTCCGCTCCGGCGTCTTCTTGGTCTTGATGTTGTCGGGCAGACCCAGGGACTGGATGGTGACGGTCTGGAACTCGCGCGTCTCCAGGTCCATCGTCTCCTTGGTGATCCGCGCAGAGACCACGCGCCGCTCGGCGATCAGCTCTTCGGCCACGGCGAGAGCCTGGGCGCGGCTCTCCGTCGCCATCTCCAGCGTCCAGCCTGCAGCCGGCGTCTTCTTGACGAAAACCTCGTAATGCACTTGCGCGCGTTCCATCCGGTCGTCCCCCCAGGACCTTCGGAAATCTGGGTCAAGAAACTTAAGGTCCGATGACCGTTGCGGAACGCGTTATTCTGACGGGGATTTAACCGTCTTCGGGCGAAGCCCGCCACATTGAGGCCATCAGGCCAAACCACTAGCTTGCGAACACCTAGCCGAGAACTTGAGGAGTCTCGCCCCCACATGGCCAAGATCACCCTGGTCGACGACGACGAGAACATCGTCACCTCGGTCAGCCTCGCCCTGGAGAGCCACGGCCACGCCGTGAAGGCCTATTACGACGGGGCCGCCGGCCTGGCCGCCCTGGAGAACGATCCGCCCGAGCTCGCCATCCTGGACGTCAAGATGCCCCGCATGGACGGCATGGAGGTGCTGCGCCGTCTGCGCCGGACCAGCGACCTGCCGGTCATCATCCTGACCTCCAAGGACGACGAGATCGACGAGATCCTCGGCTTCAACCTCGGCGCCGACGATTACATCCACAAGCCGTTCAGCCAGCGCCTGCTGCTCGAGCGCGTGAAGGCGGTGCTCCGGCGGGCCGGCGCCGACGGGGCCGAGCCGCCGCCCGCGGCGGCCGAGGGCGACAGCCGCCCGCTGCAGCGGGGCAAGCTGACCCTGGATCCTGCGCGCCACGACTGTCTGTGGGACGGCAAGCCGGTGAAGCTGACGGTGACGGAGTTCCTGCTCCTGCAGTCGCTCGCCCAACGCCCCGGCTTCGTGAAGAGCCGGGACAATCTGATGGATGCGGCCTACGACGATCAGGTCTATGTGGACGACCGCACGATCGACAGCCACATCAAGCGCATGCGCAAGAAATTCCGCGAAGTCGACCCGGAGTTCGACGCGATCGAAACCCTCTATGGCGTCGGATACCGCTACCGCGAGTCCTGAGCGCGCCCGTCGCCCGACGGGGGGACTGAGGTGGCTGCCGGGCTCGCGGCTCGGCCGGCTCATCATCGTCCTCAATCTGTTCGGCCTGGCCATCCTGATCGCCGGGGCGCTGGTGCTGAACGAGCTGCGGCGGGGGCTGGTCAATGCGCGCATCGACAGCCTGACGACCCAGGGCGAGCTGATCGCCACCATCATCGACCAGGCCGCCACCGTCGGCGAGCCGGAGCCGATGATGGACGCCGCCTATGCGGCCGAAATCCTGCAGCTGCTGTCCAACCCGCGCTCCCAGCGGGCCCGCCTGTTCGACGCCGAGGGACGGCTGGTGGCCGATTCCTACTGGATCGCCGACCGCGTGGAGTGGCGCACCCTGCCCCCGGCGCGGGCGCGGGACGACGGTTCGGGGCTGGACCTCAATCTCGCCGGGCCGGAGGAGGACGCCGACGACGAACTGGCGGACAAGGCGCAGACCGCCCTGCAGGCGGAAGTCTCCACGGCGCTGCGGGGCGTCCATTGGGCGGGCCTGCGGCTCGGCGCCGACGGCGAGCGGGTGGTCTCCGTCTCCATCCCGATCCAGCACGTGAAGGCGGTCCTGGGTGTCCTCACCCTGGAGGCGCGGGACGTCGACGAGATCATCGCCGCCGAGCGCGCGGCGCTGCTGCCCTTCATCCTGATCGCCATCAGCGTCTCCCTGATCTCGTCCTTCCTGCTCAACCGGCTGATCGCCCATCCGGTGCGCCGGCTGGCGCGGGCCGCCGACCGGGTGCGGCTGGCGCGGGCCCGGGCGATCTCCCTGCCCGACATCTCCCGGCGCGACGACGAACTCGGCGACCTCTCGCGCTCGCTTGAGGACATGACCCACGCCCTGTCGGAGCGGATCGACGCCATCGAGCGCTTCGCCGCCGACGTGGCGCACGAGATCCGCAATCCGCTCACCTCCCTGCGTTCGGCGGTGGAGACCCTGGGCTTCGTGCAGGACCCGGCCGCCCGCGAACGCCTGATGGCCGTGCTGCAGAACGATGTTCAGCGCCTGGACCGGCTGGTGACCGACATCTCCAACGCCTCGCGCCTGGACGCCGAACTGTCGCGCGAGGCGCCGACGCCGGTCGACCTTCGCCGCCTGGCCTCTGACGTCGTCTCGCTCTACCAGGCGACGGTCCGTCCCGGCGAGCCGCGGGTCGTCTTCAGGGCGCCGGAGATCGGCGAGCCCCTCCTCGTCTCCGGACAGGAGGGCGCCCTCGGCCAGGTGCTGCGCAATCTGATCGACAACGCCCGCTCCTTCAGCGCCCCGGACGGCGAGGTGCGGGTGACGCTGGAGCGCGCCCGCGGTCAGGCGAGGCTGATCGTCGACGACGACGGGCCCGGCATACCGGACGAGAACCTGGAGACCATCTTCCAGCGCTTCTACACCTCGCGCCCCAAGGGGACCGCCTTCGGCGGCAATTCCGGCCTCGGCCTGTCCATCGTGCGGCAGATCGTGCAGGCCCATGACGGCGAGGTTCACGCCGAGAACCGCCCCGGCGGCGGCGAGGGGGCGGCCGGCGCCCGCTTCGTCGTCTCCCTGCCCGAGACGCGGCGATGATCCTGCACGCGGGCCTCATCGCCCGCCGCGGGCCGGCGGGCTGGCGGGGCGTGCTGATCGAGGGGCCGTCGGGCGCCGGCAAGAGCGATCTGGCCCTGCGCTGCCTGACGGCCGGCTTCCGCCTGGTGGCCGATGACCGGGTCCTGGCCTGGACCTCCGGGGGGCGGCTCTTCGGCCGCGCGCCGGACGCCCTGGTGGGCCTGATCGAGATCCGCGGCCTCGGCGTCCGCCCCCTGCCGGCCCTGCCCCTCGCCGCCATCGCCCTGGTGGTGCGCATGGGCGTCGCGGAACGCCTGCCGGATCGCGCAAGTGTGAAGCATCTTGGGGTAGAGTTGCCCGCCCTGACGCTCGCGGGGCTTGAAAGCTCGGGCCCTGCGAAACTGAGTCACGCCCTGGACCATCTTGGATGACGGCCGGAAGGCGCGTATCACAACCGGCCTATGGCCCGCATCTTGCTGAGGGGCCAGCAGGGGATTCTCATTGAGAGCGTGGGCATGATCGGGCTCGTGATCGTCACGCACGGGCGCTTGGCCGCTGAATTCGTGTCGGCGATGGAGCATGTGGTGGGGCCGCAGGGCGCGGTCGAGGCCATCTGCATCGGACCGGAAGACGACATGGAACGGCGGCGGCAGGACATCCTGGCCGCCTGCGCCCGCGCCGATGCCGGCGGCGGGGTGATCCTGCTCACCGACATGTTCGGCGGCACGCCCTCCAACCTGGCCATTTCGGTGATGGAGCAGACCCGCGCCGAGGTGATCGCCGGCCTCAACCTGCCCATGCTGATCAAGCTGGCCAGCGTGCGCACCCGCTGCGGTCTCGAGGACTGCGTCGCCGCCGCCCAGGAGGCGGGGCGGAAATACATATCGGTGGCGTCCTACGTCCTGGCGGGCGACAAGTAGGCATGGCGCGACGCGTCGTCGAAATCGTCAACAAGCGGGGCCTGCATGCGCGCGCCTCGGCCAAGTTCGTCAAGCTGGCGGCCACCTTCGACGCCGAGGTGCAGGTCGCCAAGGACGGCCAGAGCGTCGACGCCCGCTCCATCATGGGCCTGATGATGCTGGCCGCCGGCCCCGGCAGCGAGATCGAGATCACCGCCGAGGGGCCGGACGCCGAGGCCGCGGCGCAGGCGCTGTGCGCCCTGGTCGCCGCCCGCTTCGACGAGGACGAATAGGCCTCAGGCCGGAAGCCTCAGGCCTTCAGGCGGTAGCCCGTCTTGAACACCCAGACGATGGCGGCGAGACAGGCGGCCATGAAGGCGCAGGTCATGGCCAGGCTGACCCCGATGTTCACGTCCGACACGCCGTAGAAGCTCCAGCGGAAGCCGGAGACCAGATAGACCACGGGGTTGAACAGGGTGATCTTCTGCCAGACCTCCGGCAGCATGCTGATCGAATAGAAGCTGCCGCCCAGGAAGGTGAGCGGGGTCACGATCAGCATCGGCACGATCTGCAGCTTCTCCCAGCCGTCGGCCCAGATGCCGATGAGGAAGCCGAACAGGCTGAAGGTGACCGCCGTCAGCACCAGGAAGCCCGCCATGACCAGCGGATGCTCGATCTCGTAGGGCACGAAGAGCCGCGCCGTGAGCAGGATGATGGTCCCCAGGATGATCGATTTCGACGCCGCCGCGCCCACATAGCCGGCGACGATCTCGACGACCGAGATCGGCGCCGACAGCACCTCGTAGATGGTCCCCGAAAAGCGCGGCATGTAGATGCCGAAGGAGGCGTTGGAGATGCTTTCCGTCAGCAGGGAGAGCATGATCAGGCCGGGGATGATGAAGGCGCCGTAGCTGATGCCGTCGATCTCCACCATGCGCGAGCCGATGGCCGAGCCGAAGACCACGAAGTAGAGCGAGGTCGAGATCACCGGCGAGGCGATCGACTGCATGAGGGTGCGGAATGTCCGCGCCATCTCGAAGACGTAGATGGCCTTGATCGCGTGCAGGTTCATCGGGCGCTCACCAGGCTGACGAAGATGTCCTCGAGCGAGCTCTGTCGCGTCTGCAGGTCCTTGTAGTCCACGCCCAGCCGGTCGAGCCGGCGCAGAAGGTCGGCGATGCCGGTGTCCTCGGCCTGGGCGTCGAAGGTGTAGACGAGCGCATGGCCCTCGTCGGCCAGCTCCAGCGGCGCATCCGCCAGTTCGGGCGGGACGGCCGCCAGCGGGCTCTGCAGCTGCAGGGTCAGGCGCCGTTCGCCCAGCTTGCGCATGAGCACGGCCTTGTCCTCCACCAGGATGATCTCGCCCTGGCGGATGACGCCCACCCGGTCGGCCATCTCCTCGGCCTCCTCGATATAGTGGGTGGTCAGGATGATGGTGACGCCGCTCTCGCGCAGCTTGCGCACCATCTCCCACATGTCGCGGCGCAGCTCGACGTCGACGCCGGCGGTCGGCTCGTCGAGGAAGAGGATCTTGGGCTCGTGCGACAGGGCCTTGGCGATCATCACCCGGCGCTTCATGCCGCCCGACAGCGCCATGATCTTGGAGTCCTTCTTGTCCCACAGGGACAGGTCGCGCAGCACCTTCTCCAGATAGGCCGGGTCGGGTCCCTTGCCGAACAGGCCGCGGCTGAACTTCACCGTATCCCAGACGGTCTCGAAGGCGTCGGTGTTCAGCTCCTGCGGCACAAGGCCGATGGCCGAGCGGGCGGCGCGGAAGTCCCTGACGATGTCATGTCCGTCGGCCGTGACCTCGCCCGAGGTCGGATTGACGATGCCGCAGATGATGGAGATCAGCGTCGTCTTGCCCGCCCCGTTGGGGCCGAGCAGGGCGAAGATCTCGCCCGGGCGGATGTCCAGATCGACGCCCTTCAGCGCCTGGAATCCGCCGCCATAGGCCTTCTTCAGACCCCGCACGGAAATGATGGAATTCAACGCTTCTCCCCCGGACGCTCGAAACGTCCGCCCCAGATGGGCGCCCGACGCCGCGGAAACCAGGGGCCGGTGAAGCTCGCCGAGAAAATTGTGAGGGGGACGGCGCTCAATCGGCGTCCCAGATCGCGGGCGCCCTCGGGCAGCGCTCAAGATCTGGATCGATGGCGAGCTCCCACCTGGCCAGCCACCGCTCATCCAATGCCCGGTCGGCCTGCGCCAGCAGCGGAAGAAAGCGGGCGAGCGAGGATCCCGCCGCCCAGTCTGGCGCCGGGGGCGACGTGGCGTGATCGAAGAAGTAGACCGCGGGCTCTTCCAAGCCGGGCGTGACATCGAGCCCGTAGACGCTGCCGCATCCATCGCTGAAGAGCGGGACCGCATCGGCGCACAGCAGCGAAGCCATGAAGTCATCGTCCGGCCGCCAGCCGCGATAGGCGTTCCAGCGCGGCACGAAGGCCCGGAAGTCTTCGATCCGAACGATCCCCGCGCGATAGAACTCCAGCAACGCTCGCGGTGGCGTCCGGCCCAGCAGCTCACCTACATGGGCGAACGCGCCCTCGGGGTCGGCGTGCGGCTTGAATTCGACGTCAAAGGCCTTGAGTTGCTCGAGCGCCTCTTCGAAAGACACGATCATTCAGAACCGCCTCCTGTGGGGCGAGGCCCCGGCCGGGACACACCGTTCCGCCGAACGTAGGCTCCCACCATCTTATCGATCCTAAGCTTGGCCCTCATCACTTCGGCCGGAGTTGGCGTCCGCCCTCCTAGAGATCGTTTGAACTCGGCCCAGGCCTGGGTCGCAATGTTGTGCGCGTATTTGTCGAGGACCGTAAGATTGGCCAGGCGGTTGGGGGGAGCATTTGGCTTGATGTGCGCCCACTCAAGCGGATCGCTGTGGTGAACATCGGCTCCAACCCGTGAAGCTTGTGTGCCGTTCGTCCTGTCGATGATCGCCCGAGCGTCCTTGCGGAGGCTGTTCTTTGCTCCCCGGCCAAGTGGCGAACCTATTTTCGGCCATGGCTCGGCCTTCGGTAGAACAAATGGTGCTCTCGTCCCGGCGACGCGGGGCAAGGTCAGCGCCGCCGCCGCCTCCAGCCCCAATGCGACCGCTACAGGCGCGAGAGCCGGGAGCGCCCAGACCGCACCACGCGTCGCCAAGCGCTCGCGCTCGGCGGCGAAAGCCTCTTGCTTGCGACGCAGGTCTTCAATGTTAGCCGCGGGAGGCGCGGAGAGTTAGCCGTAGCGGGAGCCCGCATCCCTTGCAGTCTCACGAGAGGCGCCGCCACGCTCAGCTTCCACCTGTTCGGCTCTACGGCGGTACCAGGCGTCGAGTTCGGTCCCCTGCAACTCAGCGACATCAGTTTGCGCGATTGGCATGTCTGCACCTCTGAATGGCCGACATCGTTCCGCGCGCGAGCGCGGCGCGGTTGGTGGCCGGATTGATCGGGAGGGCGTGTGCGCCGCGGAAAGGCGAGGCGTCACACTTGCAGAAAGGCTCTCAAATATTCCCGGCAGCACAAGAACAATATGAGAACATTGGGAGATTCAGAAACTTAGCTGTTCGATACGCCAACGCGAAAACCCCCGCGGGCGTGCGCCAGCGGGGGTTTGGGTAGGATTTG
>CAYQPL010000044.1:0-5948 GCA_964419395.1 uncultured Phenylobacterium sp.
TGTGAATAGGACCTCTCTACCGGATTTCGAAAAATCCACACGAGTTTAACCTCGGGTAGGCGCTCGTGTATTCTGTTGGCGACATCTGGATAGTAGTGGTATGTCGCGCTTTTTTCGCCCACGATCTGGCCGCTCTCCGCCGAGGAGAACTGCGACTGGTACCAGTCCCAACCGCGATCTCTTGCCTGAGCGGAGGAAAAGTAGTGGAGCTCGCCGGGGGCGAGGAAGACATCCGGGTGTTGGTCGAGGAAATGCTGCAGCGTGGTCGTGCCGGAGCGCATAGCGCCAACGATAATGAAATCCGGACGCATGTAGGCTTGCCTCGTGAACACCCTGGCGCAGTCGCTAGGTCCCTATCCAACCTGGTCGAACGGGAAAAGCGGAAAAGCAAAGCCGGAGCACATTCTGCAGGTGAAGCGCGCTGACAAAGCGCTCGGATCGGGCGCCTTGCCCGCTTGCACACGCAGGAGCCGCGCCGGATGACGATTTGTGATGTTGCGGTGCAAAAATACTATTGAAGTATGGCCGAGCTTACTGGGGGGCTGAGTGAAGGTACTCGTCGTCAACAACTACTATCATCCGCACGTGCTGGGGGGCGCAGAGAAGTCGACTCAGATCCTGGTGGAGGCCCTGGCCGGCGCCGGCGCCGAGGTCCAGGTCGCGAGCCTCGATCCGCGGGGAGAGGCCTCGCGCGGCGTGGTGAACGGGGTGCCTGTCCACTACCTTCCGGCGCCCACCCTCGGGGCCGACCAGTCGAACGAGAAGCGCACCCTGGCCGGCCGGGTGACTTGGCATCTCGCCGCCGCCCTGAAGCCGGGACAGGCGCGGCCCTGGGCCGAACTCCTGGCCCGCGAACGGCCCGATGTGGTGCACACCAACAACCTGGCCGGGGTGGCGATGGACATCTGGAAGCTCAGCCGCGAGGCGGGCGCCGGCGTCGTCCACACGCTGCGCGGCTACTACGCCATGTGCCCGCGCGGCACGATGTACAAGCGCGGCCGAAACTGCGAGCGGCAGTGCCTGGAGTGCCGGGCCTTCACCCTGACGCGCCGCGCGGCCAGCGCCTCGGTCGACGTGGTCGTGGGGAATAGCGCCTTCATCCTCGACCGCCACGTGACCGCCGGCTACTTCCCCCAGGCCGAGCGCCGCGTGATCTTCAGCGCCTATGAAACCGCCGCCGCCCCGGCCCGCCCGGCGCCCAGCGCACGGCTGCGGCTGGGCTACATCGGACGCCTGCATCCGACCAAGGGCGTCGAGGAGATGCTCGACGGCCTGCGCCTGGCGCGTGAGACCGCCTGGGACCTCAAGATCGCCGGCAGTGGCATGACCGCCTATGCGGAGGCTCTCAAGGCCGGTGCGAAGGATCTTCCCGCCGACTTCGTCGGCTGGGCCCGGGCCGAGGAATTCTACGAGACCATCGACGTGCTCATCGTGCCCTCGCGCTGGGCCGAGCCGCTGCCCCGAACGGTCTACGAGGCCTATGCGCACGGCGTCCCGGTGATCGCCGCGGCGCGCGGCGGCATTCCGGAAATCGTCGAGGAGGGCCGCACCGGCTGGCTCTACGATCCCGATGCGCCTGAGACGCTGGCCGAGATCGTGCGCGCCATCGCCGCCGATCCGGCCCGCCTGGAGCCGATGCGGCGGGCCGTCCTGGAAAAGGCCGGCGAGTTCAAGCCGGCGCTGAGCATGGCCGCCTATCGGACCGCCTATGAGACGGCTCAGGAGCGCGCCCGTGGCCGAAGCTGAACCCGCCGCCGGACCGAGCCGCGCCGCGCCCTGGGCCCGTGGGCTGAAGGTGGCCGTCGTCCACTACTGGCTGGTGGGCATGCGCGGCGGCGAGAAGGTGCTGGAATCGATCTGCGAGCTGTTTCCGCAGGCCGACCTCTTCACCCATGTCTATGACCCCGAGGCGGTCTCGCCGACCATCCGCCGGCACAAGGTGACCACGACCTTCATCCAGGGCCTGCCCTTCGCCAAGACCCGCTACCCCTATTACCTGCCGCTCATGCCCCTGGCGCTGGAGCAACTGGACCTGCGGGGCTACGACCTGATCATCAGCACGGAGTCCGGCCCCGCCAAGGGGGTGATCGCCCCGCCGTCCGCGGTGCACGTCTGCTACTGCCACTCACCGATGCGCTATCTCTGGAACATGTATCCGGACTATCGCGCCGAGGCCGGAACCCTGACCCGCGCGCTGATGCCGCCGCTGATGCACTATCTGCGCCTGTGGGACTATGCGGCGGCCGCGCGGGTGGACCACTTCATCGCCAACTCCGAAAACGTCGCGCGCCGCATCCGCCGCTACTGGAAGCGCGACGCCGAGGTGATCTGTCCGCCGGTGGACATGGCGGCCTTCACGCCTGGCGAGGCGCCCGGCGACCACTACCTGTTCGTCGGCCAGCTGACCGCCTACAAGCGCGCCGACCTGGCGATCGAGGCCTTCAATCGCAGCGGGCGGCGTCTCGTGGTCGTCGGCCATGGGGAGGAGGAGGCCCGGATGCGAAAGCTCGCCGGGCCGACGGTGGATGTCCGCGGCCAGGTCCCGCGCGCCGAGCTGCAGGCGCTGATGAGCGGATGCCGCGGGCTCATCTTTCCCAACGAAGAGGACTTCGGGATCGTCGCGCTGGAAGCCATGGCCGCCGGGCGCCCCGTGGTGGCCTTCGCCCGCGGCGGCGCGCTGGAGACGGTGGTGGAGGGCAAGACCGGCGTCTTCTTCGACGCACCGACGGTGGACGCCCTGAATGCGGCGGTCGACCGGCTGGAGGCGGCGGAGGCCAGCTTCGATCCGGCCGCGCTCCGCGCCCATGCGGGCGACTTCAGCCTGGAGGCGTTCGAGGCGCGGCTCGGCGAGGCGGTGCGGCGGGCGTGGGAGCGCGAGCGGGCATGAGGGCGCCGGACTTCCTGTTCATCGGGCCGGACAAGGCCGGCTCGTCCTGGTTGTTCGAGCTGCTCGACAGCCATCCGGCGGCCTGGCTGCCGCCGGCCAAGGATCTCTACTTCTTCGACCGGGAGTATGGTCGCGGCCTGGACTGGTACCTGCGCTACTTCGAGCCGGCGCCGGCCGACGCGACGGCGGTCGGCGAGATCAGCCACGACTATCTGTTTTCGGCTCAGGCGGCCCGTCGGATCGCCGCGGACCTGCCGGGCGTGCGGCTGCTCAGCTTCCTGCGACATCCGGTGGACCGCAGCTTCTCGCAGTATCTCTACATCGCGCGGTCCGGCCTCACGACCGCGCCGTTCGAGGAGGCCATCGCCCAGCACCCGGAAATCCTCGAGAACAGCCGCTATGCCAAGCATCTTGCCGCCTATCTGGACCTGTTCCCGCGCGAACAGCTGAAGATCCGCCGCTTCGAGGACCTCGAGGCGAGTTCGGAAGCCTTCGCCCGCCAGATCCTGGCCGACCTCGACCTGCCCTGGACGGAGGGCCTGGCCTATGAGGCGCGGGTGCGGGGGGCTGCCGCGGCGCGCAGCCCGGCCCTGTCGCGGCTGATGAAGGCCGGAGCCCACGGGGCGCGGGCGCTCGGCCTGGCCAACCTTGTCGGCCGGATCAAGCGGGGGCCCGTGCAGAAGCTGCTCTATCGCGAGTACCGGGGCGAGGAGCGTCCCCGCCTGTCGCCGGACACGCGGGCGCGCCTCACCGAGCAGTTCCGGCCCGATGTGGAGGCGCTGGAAACCCAGCTCGGCTGGGACCTGAGCGCCTGGAAGACGGTCCCCGCGGGGCGCGAACCCGCCTAGATCCGCAGGGGCAGGTTCAGGACGTCGCGGCCGATCCGTTTCAGGTTGGCGCGGGTGGCGGCCCAGACGCCGTCCTGGGCTTCGGCCAGGCTGGCGGCGCGGGCTTCGGGCGCGTCCTCCACCTCGGCGATCATGGCGTCGAGCCGGGCCTCGAAGTCGGGATCGGCCACCTCGACGCCCCAGGCGTTGCGGTCCAGGTCGTCGAGGAAGTAGCGCATCTTGTCGTGGCTGATCAGCGAGATGATCGGACGGCGCAGGCCGAACGGGATCATCTGGGCATGGCCGCGCATGCCGACCGCCAGGTCGATCCCGGCGTAGAAGTCGACCACCTCGCCCGGCGCGGCTTCGCTGAGATCGACCGTCACATAGTCGACGCCGGCCTGGTCGAGGGCGGGTTCGAAGCCGCGGTCCATCGTCTTGTGGGCGGCCTGGACGATCTCCCAGCCGCGGTCCTGCGCCTTGCGCAGCACGCGCGCGAAGGCCAGCAGCTGCTCGTCCTGCCGGTCGCCGAAGCGCAGCTCGGCCCGGTCGAAGGCGGCGTTGACCGCCAGGCGCGGACGGGCCGGCCGGCCGCGCGCCTCGACCTTGGCGCGGGCCTCCGGATAGAGCTGCCAGAGCACGGTGGTGGGGCAGTACTGGTGGCTGATCCGGTCCCGAAGCGCCTCGGGCAGGTATTCGCGCACCGCCTTGATGGAGCCGTGGTTGCGCAGGCCGAAGAAGGCCGAGGTCTCCACCGTCTGGGTCAGGTGGCGGGTGAAGACCGGATCGAACTCCTCCTGGCCGCGGAAGCGGTTGTAGCCGATGGCGAAGACCATCAGGGGGCAGGAGAGGGCGGCGACCGCCTCGACCGTCGAGTTCCACTGCCAGCCGGAATTGGAGACGTCGGAGCCGGCCTGGTCGCGCAGCAGAAGGCCGCCGCCGCCCAGGACCGCGCCGTCATACTGCTGGCCCAGGGCCGCGGCCTCGGCGGGCGTCAGTTCCTGCCACAGCTGGCGCAGGTCCCAGGCGAAGGGGCCGAAGGCGACGTCGAAGGTGCGGCGCACGACCGGGAAGAGCAGGGTGTCGCCGGCGTTGCGGTTGGCGGAGTTGTGCAGGCCGAAATGGACCAGGCGCTTGCCGTTCCAGTCCGGCGCGTCCTCGCCATAGGCCAGGGGATCCTTGGCGGCCGGCCCGTAGGCGTCCAGGCGGGTCATGGGCATCAGCGCGTCTCCTCGGCGTCGACGCCGTCAAGAGTCCAGGGGTGCATGGCGGCGGGCAGGCGCCGCGCGAAGGCGAGGTCGGCCGGGTCGTTGATGTCGAGGGAGCTGGCCTGGGACATGACGAAGGCCGCCGCGCCGGGCAGGTGGAAGGTGCCGGCGGCGCGCAGCTCGGGCGTGCGCGCGATGTAGATGGAGCCGTTGACGGCGAAGATCCGCTCCAGCCCCTGCCGCTGGGCGTTGGGGTCCTCCTCCGGGTCGAGGGGGACGAGCCGTCCCTCGCGGATATAGCGGAGGTTGGTCATGTACTTGCCGATGTCGGCCACGCTGACCAGGGCCGTGCTCCGGCTCTCGCGATAGAGCTCCACGGCCGCCCGCACCTGGTCGGGCCGCCGGAAGGGGCCGGTGGGCAGCAGCATCATCATGTGGGCCGGGGCGTGGCCGCAATCGGCCTCCACCCAGTCGGCCGCGTGCAGGATGGCGTGGACCGAATGAACCTGGTCCTGGGCCAGTTCGGCCGGCCTCAGGAAGGGCGCCTCGGCGCCGGCGGCGCGCGCCGCCGCCGCGATTTAGGGCGGGGCGGGGCTGACGATGACCCGGTCGACGGCGCCGGAGGAAAGCGCCGCCGCGACGGTCCAGGCCAGGAGCGGCTTGCCGCCCAGGTCCGACAGGTTCTTGCGCGGGATGCCCTTAGAGCCGCCCCGCGCCGGCACGACGCAGACGATGTCGTCCTTCACGCCCCAGTTCCCCCGATACTCAAGCTGTTGGGTGACAGGTGACCATCCAGCCGCAATCGGTCAACTCGAACCTGGGCTCGGCCGCGGCGGCGGCCCGGACATAGTCGGGATAGGCCTCGATCCACTGCCGGGTGCGCCGCTCCACATCGTCCTGGTCGAGGTAGTCGGGGCCGTCCTCGTACTTGCGCTGGGCCTCGAAGACGCGCCGCGTGTACTTGTTGGAGACGCCCAGCCGCTCGGCCGCGGCCGAGGCCGCGCCGATCATGTCCTTCATGCGATG
>CAYQPL010000044.1:5958-6863 GCA_964419395.1 uncultured Phenylobacterium sp.
TGCGATGGGCGCGCAGGGCCTTGTCCGCCCGCCTCAGGTCGGCGGCGCTCCAGGCGGGCTTGGCGTCCTCGTCCAGGATGCGGGTGAGGGCGGCCATGGTCCGGGGCAGGGCGGGCCCGTGGGACAGGGAGAACATGTCCTCCATGCCCTCGCGGACGGCGGGCGGCATGGGTTCGGGCGCGTTGACCATCTCGGCGAACCGCTCCTCGACGATCGCCGGGTCGATCCAGCGATAGATGTCGAAATAGTCCCGCCAGTGCCGCTTGAAGTCGGGATTGAGGTTCAGATTGTAGATCGGGGCCCCCGTCACCGCGCTCTCGAAGAAGGAGGTCGAATGCCACTGGAAGATGGCGTCGGCCTCCACCAGCACGGTGCGGAACGGCGTGTCGGCCTCGATGCGCACATTGGGGAAGCGCGCCAGTTCGGCATAGGCATCCTTCGGCTCACGCGGATGCGGACGCACGACGATGTCGATCTCGGGATAGCGCGGCGCGATGTTCCGCACCGTCTCCATGAAGCGGGCGAAGGCCGGCTGGAAGAATTCGCGATAGCCCGAGGTGGGATCGAAGCGGTAGCGCTTCAGGGCGTCGGCATATTCGCTGTCGGAATAGTGGGCCCAGAGGAAGCCGCCGACGAAGACGGCCTGCTTCCGTCCGCCCGTGCGCGGCCGCCGCTCGAAGAAGGGCGGCTGGATGAGGTCGAACTTGGGGCAGCCGGCCATGTAGATCCGCTGCGGATCGACCTTGGCGTGCTCGATCAGGGTGCGCGCGAAGCGCGGGCCCCAGACGATGTGGCGCTCGACGTCGCGGTTCAGCTCGTCCTGGTAGCCGAGGTTCATCCGGTCGGGGAAGCTCAGCTCGTTCATGAGCTGCTCGGTGTGCCAGATGACCATGCGCGCGCCGGCC
>CAYQPL010000044.1:6873-8903 GCA_964419395.1 uncultured Phenylobacterium sp.
GGTCATGCTCGAGCTGTGCATTAAGTTCGGCGAGTCCTGGCCGTTCGAGGTCGTGTTCGACGACCTGCTCGACTGGCAAAACTGGTTTTTGAAGAATCGCGTGCGCGCGCCGGCCTGGCGCTTCCAGGGCAGGTTGTAGGCCGTGCGCCGGGCGTGATGGGTGTTGACCACCAGCAGGTCCGCCTTCTGGCGGATCGTCTCGAAGAAGGTGGAGCGGCCGTCCTTCCAGGTCGGCGCGCCGAACACGAGGTCGAATCGATCCTCGCCGGCCGCCCGGAACATGGCGCGCAGCTGGGTGACGTACTCAATCTCGCGGGCGATCACGTCGATCTGGCACAGCATGCGCCGGCCGGCCGTCGGGACGCGCCCGGCGGCCTCGCGTTCGAGGTCCAGGGCTTCGCTCATGGCCGGTCAGGCCGCCGCCGCGGCGGCGCGGGCGAACAGGCCCTCGAGCTGGTCCAGGGCCCGCCAGAAACCCTCGCCGCCATTCTTGTGCCCCTGCCAGATCTCGGGGATGAAGGTGGCGTCCGGCGCCCACCGGCGCAGGTCCTCGCCCAGGGCCACGAAATCGAGTTCGCCGTCGCCGATCTGCAGGCCCTCGTCGGCATGGCCCTTGGCGTCGACGATGTGGAGATGGGCGATGTAGGGCCCCACCACCTCGACGAAGCGGCGCATGGACCAGCCGAAATAGTTGCAGGCCAGCTTGGTGTGCGAGGCGTCGAAGCAGATCCGCGCGCCGTGCGTGCGGCAGAATTGCGCGATCTCGTCGGCGTCGAGGAAGAGGTTGTGGTGCCGCTGGCCGCCGAAATGCCAGGGGAAGGGCGGCATGGTCTGCGGGATGATCTCGACGCCCTCGGCGTCCACCTCCGCCAGCGCCTCGGCGATGCGGTCATAGAGGGCGGGCCGCTCCTCGGGCGCCATGAAGCGGTCGGCGGTGAACCCGCCGGCGTTGATCACGATCGGCGGGCGCTCGGTCTTGGGGAACCAGGCCTTCAGCTGGCGCGTGCGTTCGACGACGCGCTTGAGCTCGTCGATCGAGCGGCGGCGGTATTCGGGGTCGGGCGAGGCGAGGTCCATGATGTGGTCGCCGGCGAACAGCTCCGGGCTGTGGATCGCCAGGCCGAAGTCCACCGGCCCATCGAGGAAGTCGCCCGGTTCGAGGTCCAGGTCGCGATAGCTGAAGTGGATCTCGACGAAGTCCACCGGAGCCCGCTCGGTCATGCTCTTCAGGTCGTGATAGCGGACCGGGACGCCCCAGGGGCGGTCGAAGACGAAGGCGCGGGGCTCGACCACAAGGCCCGAGATGTCGGAGGGGAAGAACATGTCGCCGGCGGCGAAGTCGCGCAGGGCCGACTTGCCGACAAGGTCGTCCATGCGGTTGGGCTGAAGGCCGCGCCCGGGGCTGCGCACGTCCAGCATGCCCTCGGCGATCACCTCCCCCTTCCGGATCGGGCGAGCGGCCACCAGGCTCTTGGCCAGGTTTTCGCGGTTGAGCAGCTCGCCCTGGGTGATTGCCCGCTCGCCGCCGGAGCCGAGCGCGTCCTCGACGTTGCGGACGCCGCGCACCATGGCCGCGAACTCGTCGGGGAGCAGGCTGACCCGGTGGTCGTTGCCCTCCATGTTCCGGTCGATGGTGAAGTGCTTCTCGATGACCTTGGCGCCGCGCGCCACCGCGGCGATCGGCACCTCATAGCCCCGCTCGTGGCCCGAATAGCCGACGGGGCAGTTCCCGATCTCGGCCAGGCGGCTCATATAGGCCAGCTGGATGTCGCCCATGGGCGTCGGATAGGTCGAGTTGCAGTGCAGCAGGACGTAGGAGGCGCCCACGCTCTGCAGCAGGCGAACCGTCTCGCTGATCTCGGCCTCGGTGGACATGCCGGTCGACATGATCAGCGGCTTGCCCGTACCCGCCGCGGCGCAGATCTCGTGAATCTTGCAGTTTGCCGAGCTCCCGCAGGCGCAGGCCTGGGGCTGCGCGATGCCGTCGGCGCCGCAGGTCACGAGGCACGTGTTGTCGGTGCAGTCGGAGT
>CAYQPL010000044.1:8913-22533 GCA_964419395.1 uncultured Phenylobacterium sp.
GGCTTGCCCGTGGCCGCGGCGGCGCGCACCAGGCTGTGGTTGGTCAGGTCGGCCGAGGCGATCTTGAAGGCCGGCGCGCCCCAGCGGTCGAGCTTCTCCAGCGAACGCAGGTCGAAGGGCGTGCACATGGGGATGAGGCCACGCTCCTGGCAGTAGCCCATGGTCGCCAGCAGGTCCTCGTCCGACAGCTGGAAGCGGGCGAGCAGGTCCAGGGTGTACTCGGTGCCCAGATCCTCGCTCTTGCCGCCCGCGCCGTAGATGGCGTTCATGTCGCGCATCTGGAACTTGGCGCAGTCGGCGCCGGCCGCGACGGCCTCGTCAACCAGGCGGCGGGCCAGAGCCACGTCGCCATTATGGTTGTTGCCGATCTCGGCGATCAGGAAGGCGGGCGAGGCGGCGTCGATGGTGCGCTCGCCGATGCGCACGACCGGCGCGTCGTGCCAGGCCACCGCCACCATGCGGCCGGCGGCGTCCAGGAGCGGCACGGAGGCGATCCGGGGCGAGAAGAGCGCATGCAGGCTGTCGAGCGGCGCCTCGATCCGCGCCGAGACGAAGGACTTGTTCGCCAGCTCCCGCACCGGGATCTGCAGGTCGATGTTCTCGACCGCCACTACCCAGCGGCGGAAGTCGCCGTCGGTGACGACCCCCTCGAGCACGCCGCTGGCGGACAGACAGTAGACGATGCGCTTCTTGTTCTTGTTGATCTTGTTGAGCGCGATCTCGATCGAATCTTCCGAGTAGACGATGAACGGGCTGATCTTTCGTTCGACGAACATCGCACTTTCCCTTGCTGGCCGGACCCTCAGGTCTGCAAGCCCTATGCCGACGCCAGCCGAGGTTCGGCGGACGGGGCCATGTCTACTGCGCGCCCACTCTGCACAGAGACCATGACATTAAGCTGATCGGTGCGCCACATGAGCCGTACTCAAGCTTGGCGAAGTCTTCGGCCTGCCAAATAGTTGAGCGAAGCCCATCCGGCGCCTCAGTTCAGAACGGCCATCAGCTGGTCCTTCATCTCCGGCCGGCAGACCACGAGGTCGGGCATGTAGGTGTCGCGCTGATTGTAGAGCATGGGCGACCCGTCCAGCCGTGAGACATGCAGGCCCGCGGCCTGCGCCACGGCGACCGGAGCCGCGGAATCCCATTCATACTGTCCGCCCGCATGCACATAGGCGTGGGCTTCGCCGCGCACGACCGCCATCGTCTTGGCGCCGGCCGACCCCATGGGGACCAGTTCGGCGCCAAGGGCCTCGGCCGCCCGCGTGGCGACCTCCGGGGGGCGGCTGCGGCTGACGAGGATCTTCAGGCCCGCCGGCGTCGCCGGCAGCCGCGGAGCGTCGGCGGTGTCCAGAACGAGACCCAGGGCGGGCAGGGCGACGGCGCCGACGACGGCCACGCCGTCGACCGCCAGCGCCACATGGATCGCCCAGTCGGCGCGGCCCTCGGAATATTCCCGGGTGCCGTCCAGGGGATCGATGATCCAGACGCGCGAGCGCTCCAGGCGCGACACGTCGTCGGCCGCCTCCTCGGACAGGACGGCGTCGTAGGGGCGAAGGGTGCTCAGGGAGCTGCTCAGAAACTGCTGCCCGACCGCATCGCCGAGCGCGCCGAGCGGCTTGCCGGTGATCTCGGTCAGTTCACGGGCGGTGAGGAGCAGTTTGCCCGCCTGGGCCGCCAGTTGGCTGGCCAGCCGGGCGTCATCGGCTAGATCGTACGCTGCAGACATCGGAAAACCAGGCCCCCGCCCTGGCGCTGTGGAATTCGGGCCCCCGGCCCTTGAGACAGAAGAGATCCGCACCTTGCGGGTCAGTAGGACCCGCTGCGCAGGAGGACGGCCGGCACGGTGGCGGCCATGATCTTGAGATAGCGCCGCACGCCATTGGTCCGTGCGAAGAGCACGTCCAGCGCCACGCGGCGGCGATAGGAGACATCGTTGCGGCCGTTCACCTGCCAGAGGCCGGTCACGCCGGGCTTGACCGCGCAGTAGTAGGGGAACCAGCGGCCGTAGCGGACGACTTCGGCCGTCACGATCGGGCGCGGTCCGACCAGGCTCATCTCGCCCTTCAGGACGTTGAAGAGCTGGGGCAGCTCATCGAGGCTGGACTTGCGCAGGAAGGCCCCCAGGGCCGTGATCCGCGGATCCTTGCGCAGCTTGTGGTCGGCCTCCCATTCGCGGCGCGCCTCGGGATCGCGGGCGAGCAGGGCGTTCAGGCGCGCCGCGGCGTCGACCACCATGCTGCGGAACTTCAGACACTTGAAGCTTCGACCGCCCTTGCCGATACGCGACTGGCCGAACAGGGCGGGGCCGCCGTCCTGGAACTTGATCAGGCCGGCGATGACCAGCATCAGCGGCGCGACGAAGACGAGCACCGCCAGCGCGATGGCCACGTCGAACAGCCGGCACAGGTCGAGGCTCAGCTTCTTGCCGTGGTTGATCCGCGCACGGTGGAAGTAGCGCACGTCGCCAGCAAGGCCTCCAAGGACCGTGCTGTCGAGGGTGATGTCCTTCGTCCCGGAAAGATACACGCTGCAGCCCCTTACGGTTGTCGCGGTCTTTACCCTGCGAATTTACTGCCATCCAGCAGTTTCATCGCATGGTTGAGAGAAGTTATTGCGTCAGCGCGTCCGGGCGCCATGTGGGTGGGCGCCCATTCTGTGCACTGCAACAAGAATTCAGCAGCTCGGAGCCGCCGGGACCAGTTTTTTCGCGAGCCGGCCCGAGCTGTGCCATGTCCAGGCGCTTTCGAGAATCTTGGACAGGTCGTATTGCGGACGCCATCCAAGCACCTGCAAAGCTTTGCTGTTGTCGGCGACAAGAATCGGGGCGTCGCCTTCGCGCCGGCCCACCCGTTCCACCTCGAAGGGCCGGCCGGAGACCCGCGCGACCGCCGCGACGAGCTCCTCGACAGTAGCCCCCGTCCCGGTGCCGAGATTGAAGACGTCGGAGCCGCCGCCCTCCAGCAGGCGCCGCAGGGCCAGGACGTGGGCGTCGGCGAGGTCGAGCACATGGACATAGTCGCGCACCGCCGTGCCGTCGCGGGTCGCATAGTCGTCGCCGAACAGCTTGAACCCGCCCTCGCCCATGGCCGCCCGGATGGCCAGGGGTATGGCGTGGGTCTCGGGTTCGTGCCACTCGCCGATCCGCCCTTCGAAGTCGGCCCCCGCCGCATTGAAGTAGCGCAGGACGACAGACCGGAAATCCAGGCGGCGGTCGAAGTCCTCGAGCATGTGCTCGACCATCAGCTTGCTGCGGCCATAGGGATTGAGCGGCGCCTGCGGGTGCGTCTCGTCCATCGGCACCTGGCGCGGCTCGCCATAGGTGGCGCAGGTCGAGGAGAAGACGAGCTTGTCCACCCCGGCGCGCCGGGCGGCCTCGATCAGCTTCAGGGCCCCGGCCACGTTGTTGTCGTAGAAGCGGTCGGGACGCTTCACCGACTCGCCCACCTCGATGAGGGCCGCGAAGTGAAGCACGGCCGCCGGCCGGTGGCGCGCGAACACCTCGTCCAGCCGCGCGCCGTCGCGGATGTCGCCCTGTTCGAACGGGCCCCACAGGACGAATTCCTCGTGGCCGTTGCTGAGGTTGTCGTAGACGACGGGCTCGAACCCCGCCTCGGCCAGGCGCAGGCAGGTGTGCGATCCGACGTATCCGGCTCCGCCGGCGACCAAGACCTTCTGCATCGGCGAGAGATCCTATGGAATTCCTGTGGACTCTATTGCGGACTCGTGAACCGATCCTGGGTGGCTCAAGAACCAGTTAAGATAAAATCGAGTCAGCGCGCTGCGTAGGCTGAATATTCCCAACGCCTCTTGCGGAGACGGTTTGTTAGGCGGCGCCTGATATCACCCACCGGACTGTCGGGAGGATCCGGACATGGGCGCGAAGCCGAAACCTGAAGCCGCAGAAGCGGATCGTCTTTTCTCACCTCAAGCCCCTCCGAGGGCTGCGGCGCGACTGGCCTCGGAGGCCGACGCCGCCAGCGAAAGTCCAGCCCGGCGCCTGCAGGAGCAGCTGGAATGGTCCCTGGCCGACGAGGCCGGAGAGACCGACCGGTGGTCGCGCCGCCGCGCGGCGGCCTTCGTCGTCGTCACCTGCGGCTCCTTCTGTATCGCCGCGGCGCTTCTGGCCCGTCTGGCGGCCCGCGCCCTCGGTTGTGGGCGCCGGCCGCGCGGATCTGGAGCGTGACGCGATCTGAATGGGATCAGATCGCCGCTCTAGGTTCCTGACCGACGCGCGTTCCGCCCAACAACCGGTTTCCACTTCTCGGAACGCGCTCTAGCTGACGTAGTACTTCTTGTACTCCGCGTAATAGTAGCCCGGATCGCCGTAGCCGTACTTCGACTGCTGTTTCATGTCGACCTGGGTGAGGGCGACGCCGCCCAGGTGGGCGCCCGTTCCGAGCAGTTGGCGGAAGGCCGCCTCGATGGCGTGCTGCGGCGTCTTGCGCCAACGGGCGAGGAAGACCACCGCATCGGCCTTGGGAGCGAGAACCCGGGTGTCGGCCACCGGCAGAACCGGCGCGGTGTCCAGGATCACCAGATCATAGCTGCGCCGCAGCTCGTCGAGCAGACGGTCCATGGCCGCCGAACCGAACACGTCGCGCGGCGTGACGCTGGAATTGGCGAGCGGCAGCAGCCGCATGCCGGTGGCTGGATCGGTGGTCACGACCTGGTCCAGGGAGGCTTCGCCCGCCAGCACCTCGATGAGGCCGGTGGTGGGCTCCTTGCCGAGCAGACGGTTGACTGAGCGCCGGCGCAGGTCGCAGTCGACGACGATCACGCGATGTCCCTGCAGGGCCGCCGAGCGCGCCAGACAGACCGAGGTCGTCGTCTTGCCCTCGCCCGGCAGGGCGGAGGTCACCGCCACCACGTTCACCGGCTCGCCCAGGCGCGAATAGATGACCGAGGCGCGCAGGTTCCGGAAGGCTTCGGCGAAGCTCGACAGCGGTTTGTCGACCACATAGTCGACCGGCGAGCTCGCGCGGCCCTCGGCGACTGAGGAGAGCAGGGGAATGGCGCCCAGATAGGAGACGTCGAGCCGCTGTTCGACATCCTCGGCGGTGGCCAGGCCCGCATCCAACATTTCGGCCAGCACGATGGCGCCTGCGCCGCAGCCGAGCGCCAGGAGCAGGCCGAGCAGCATGTTCAGCTTGACCTTGGGCGAGCTCTGCTTGGTGGGGATGGTGGCGTTGGAGACCACGCGGGCGTCGGACTGTTCGATGCCCTGCTGGGTGCTCGTCTCCTTGTAGCGGTTGAGATAGCTCTCATAGAGGGTGCGCGAGGCTTCGGCGGTCCGCTCGAGCTCGTTCAGGCGCACCATGGCCTGGTTGTTTCCCGCCAGGGTGCCGCGGGCGCTCGAGAGGCTGCCCGAAATGGCGCCGGCCCGTTGCCGGGAGACCTGAACCTGCGCCTCGAGGTTCGAGATGATGCGCTGGATCTCGGCCTGGATCTGGGCGTCGATGTCGGTGAGCTGCCGCCGCGCCGTCAGCATTTCGGGGTGGCGTTCGCCGTAGCGGCCCTGCAGGTCGGCGACCTTGGAGCTGACGGCGGCGCGCTGCTGGCGCAGCTGCTGGATGACGGGCGAGCTCAGGGCTTCGCCGACATCTTCGCCGGTCGACCCGCCGGCGAGCTGCCGCCGCGCCGTGGCCAGCCGGGCTTCGTCCTCGGCCACCTGGGCCCGGGCGTCGGCCAGGCTCTGGTTGTAGCTGGAGATCTCCTGCTCGGTGAGGGTCGCGCCCTCGGCGCTGAGCAGGTTGTTGGCGATCTTGTACTGCTGGACCGCCGCCTCGTCGGCCAGGACCTGCTGGCGCAGGTCGTCGAGGCGCGAATTGAGCCACTCGGTCGCCTGCTGGGTCGCGTCGAACTTCGCTTCCAGCTGTTCGAGCAGATAGAGCTCGGCGAACTTGTTGGCGATGGTCGCGGCCTTGGTCGGGCTCTCGGACTCGAAGGAGACGTTGATGACGTAGGTCAGGCCCGAGCGGCGAACCGACAGGTGCGACAGCACCCGGTCGACGATGCGTTCCTGCGCCTTCTGCTGGGCCACCGCGCTGGGCTGGGCCTCTTCGGGCGTCAGGCCGGACAGGGCGCCGCGGATGGCGGCCCGGACGGAGTCCAGCGGGCCGGCGGAACGAAGGGCCGGATTGAACTCGGGGTCCCGATCCAGCTGCAGCGCGTTCACGACCCGCTCGGCCAGGCGGCGGGACTTGAGGATCTCGACCTCGGTGTCCACCACGCTGGAATCGGCGGGCAGGCCGGACAGCACCGCCTCGACATTGACCACCTGCTCCTGGCGGGTGTCGAGCATGACATTGGCCGTGGCGGTGTACATCGGCGTGGCGGTCAGGGTGACCAGGACCACGGCCACGAAGGTGACGAGGGCCACGGCGCCGAACAGGCGCATGCGGCGGCGGAACATGTTCGCCAGCCTGCGGAGGTCGAGCTGCTCGGCCAGACCGCCGCCCGAGCGACGGTGCGCCCCCAGGCCGCCTTCGTCGTCCGAGATCGGATCGGCGGCCGGTGGATTATGTGCGTTCATCGAACTGATGTCCCGAAACTGGCTTTGCCCCACCCTGGTGCAAGGCCGAGGCCATTAAGAGGCCGAAGCACGCCGGGAAACCGGCGGCCGCACGTCAGACGTGCGGGCCGCCGCCGGATCAGAACTGCAGGGTCAGGGGCGCGCCGACCTTGTTGACCTTGAAGTCATTTCCACCGCCGACGCCGCCGGAGTCCTGATCGAAATAGCTGTAGCCGACCGTGACGCCGACGTGCCGGTTGAGCAGATAGGTGCCGCTCAGCCCCGCCGTGATGCGATCGTCCTCGCGGTCGATGCCTTCGTAGTCGTCGTTGCCGTAGGCCACCTGGCCGGTGAGGATGACATTGCGCATCAGCTCGTGATCCACCTGGGCGCCGACATTGGTCGACAGGTAGCCCGAGGAGCCGACGATGCCGCTGTCCTCCACGGTCCGCGAACCGGTCAGGGTGACGGTGGTCAGCTGGGTGGGGAACCACTCCACCTGGGCGCGGGCGCCGAAACCGTCGATGTCGTTGAACGCCGGATCGTCGAACTCCTGCGTGATGTAGCCGACGCCGATCTCGCCGCGGGTCAGTGCGCCGAGCTCGAAATTGGCCCCCACCAGGGCCTGGGCGCCCTCGGAATCGCGCGTCAGGGTGACGGCGGGCGGCGCCAGGTCGTATTCGCGCCAGTTCTTGCTCAGTTCGACGAAGAGGGCGGTGGCGGGGCTGACGGCATAGTCGGCGCGCAGGGTGATCGTCTGGATGTCGCGGTCGCGATCATCCTGTTCGATGGGCGCGCCGCCCGCCGTCACGCCGTCCTCGTAGTCGTAGTTGCGATAGTCGTACCGGCCCGACACCTTCAGGCGGTTGAACTCGCGCACGCCCGACAGGCTGGCCGAGGTCAGGTCGTACTGGATCGGCTCGACCGAGGCCTGGGGCGAGCTGGACGATGACCGCGGCTCGGTGAGCTGGGCCCAGTCCGCGGCGGCCGAGATGCTGGCCGCGCGCAGGACGTCCAGGCGGCCCGAAGCGCCGACCGCGTAGTCCTCGGTGTCTTCCGAGTCGTAGTCCTGGTAGCGGTTGATCGTGGCGCGCCCATAGGCCGTCAGGGCGTGACGCGACCAGTTGGAGGTGATGTTCACCTCCGGCTGCACGCGGAAGATCATGTCGTCGATCTCGCCGGTGCTGGTCGCGTAGATGTTGTCGTTGTGCTCGGCCGTCAGGGCGATCTTGGGATAGGCCATGAAGGCACCGAGCGGCACCCCGATGGCTTCGAATCCCTCACGCGGGCGCTGCCGGACACTGATGTTCCGGTCGCGGGAGAAGTTGGTTTCGGCGCCCTGGCCCTGGTTCAGTGCGCCTCGCGCGGTCTGAGCTTCGGCCGCGTGGGTGAAGCCGGCCACGGCAATCATTGCTGCGCTGGCCACAAGAACTCGCTTGTCCGCCGTCACGTCGACACCTCGGTCAGAAGGCGCGCCGGTGCGGCGCGCGAGAAAGATAGGGATAGGGAGCCGGCGAGGCCCAGGGCCCCGCCGGGCATCAAGCCTTAAGGATAGACGACGCCGCCGCCGCCGCCGCCGCCGCCGGCCACAGGAGGCGCGCCCGTCGCCGTGCCGCCGGCCGGGCCGCCGGTCGCGCCAGGCGCGCCACCGGGGCTGTTCATGGCCAGCTGCACGGCCTGCTGCGTAGCAGCGAACGCCCGCGAGACCGCCGGCGAAGAGATGCCGGCTTGGGCCAGGCTCATCTGAGCCCGCGTCAGGGCCACGGCGGCCACTTCCGGCGACACGCCGCTGTTCTCGATGGCCGCCTCCATGGCGGCTTCGCCCGCGGCTTCCTGCTCTTCCTCGGACAGGCCGGCGGTGTCGGCCAGGGCCTGCTGGACGGCCGCGGCGATCGTTTCGGCCAGCGCGGCGGCCTGCGCCTCCTGGGTGGCGGTCAGCTGAGCGGCTGCGGTGGTGGCGGTGAAGGCGACAGCGCCGATGGCGGCGGTCGATGCGAGAGCGCGCGCAACGGCGCTGATGCCGATCATCTTGAGGCTCATGGCGCCTCTCCTCAAATGACATTCGGGCGTTATTGCCCTTGTGACTTAAAGTCACAGCCAAGGGCATTTCTCAAGGGGATTCTATAGAAGGTTTAGTAACGTGACCTTCTTGCACGCTCATTTCGCGTCACGATTGAGCCAGGCCGCCCGATCTTCGCGCATTCGGCGGGCCCAGAGCGTCGCAGGCAGCCGACCAACTGGGTTTGCGACCTGCTGAAGAGTAGTGCGCATCTCTCCGTACCGCGAAGTCGGCGCGAATGCTAGAGCTTCGGCTTTGGCCCGCGCCCGCAGATCGGGCGTCAGGCTCTGCCAATTCTCAAGCGCGAAACGCACGCGCCAGATGGCGACGTACTGGTCGAACGGCAGCAGTTCGTAGGAGCGGCGCAGGGCGGCCAGCCCCGCCTCGTCCAGGCGGCCATCTTCCGTCTCGGCGATATAGGCGAGCCGCAGCCAGGCCGAGGGATCGTAGGGCGCCTCCGCCAGGGCCCGCTGCGTGGCGGCCCGCGCGGCTGCGAAATCCGCGGGCGCAGCGGCGCGCGCGCGGCTCGCGGCGGCGTTCTCGCCCACGGCGAGGCGAATCGGCGGCGCACGGTCCTGGCCAGGGGCGAGCGAGGCGAGCATGGCGCCGGCCAGCGGCGCCGTCGCCAGGGCCAGAAGCGCGGCGCATGCGAGCTGCGTCCGGCGGATCGGGGTCATCGGCGCGACCCCTGGGACAGGGCGAACTGCAGGCCCAGAAGATAGCTCCACATCATCGCCATGGACGGGGTCTGAAGGGCGAAGTCGGACAGTCCGTGCACCATGAAGACGAGGTTCGAGGCGATCAGGGCGAAGAGGATCTGAGTCATCCGGCTCCGCCTCAGGCCTCGCCGCACGGTCGTGAGCAGGATCACCCCCAGGGCGCCGAACATGGCGGCGGCCATGAGGACGCCGCCCTCCTCGAGCCACTGCAGATAGACATTGTGCGTGGCCCGGATGCGCCACAGCGACTCGACCGAGGTGGAGTCGAGCAGGGTGCGATGGACGATGTCGAAGGTCCCCAGGCCGTAGCCCGACCAGGGCGAGGCGAGGAAGGCGTTCCAGTGCAGCCGGAAGAGGTCGGCCCTGGAGAGCGCGTCCTCCTCGACGCGGACGAAACGCAGCGCCAGGGTTTCGCCGAACACCGCCACGGCGAAGATCAGGGCGATCGTACCCCCCAAAAGGGCGAGGCTGGCGCGTGTCCACTTGACCCGCCCCGCCAGCGCCAGGAGCACGAGCAGAGCCGAGACCCCGCAGGCGGCGGCCAGGGCCGCGCCGCGGGACGCCGTCATCAGGAGGCAGGCCATCAGGACGAGCAGCGCCGCCCAGTAGGCCGGGGCCGCCTGCAGGGCGCGGGACGCCGAGCGTCCGCGGATCTTCCGCAGCAGGGGGCCCAGCAGCACCACCGTGGCGACGGCGAAGAAGGTCCCTGCGGTGTTCGGGCTCATCAGGGTGGCCTCCAGCCGCCCCGTCCGGTTGTCGTGGGCCCCGCTGGATACGTAGCTGATGAAGGCGAAGGCGCCGTAGGCGGCCGCGGCGACGACGAACAGCTTCACCGCCGTGCGGGCGCGCTCGTCCGAAGCCCCGGTGGCGACGCCGACCAGGAACAGGCAGGCTAGGCCCATCAGCTTGGCGAGTTCGAGCACTGTGGCCGAGCGATCGATCGTCGCAGCGCCCGGCGCTACGCCCACGAACGCCCAGACCGGATGCGGCCCCCCGGGCGCGTAGGGGGTGAGGGACAGGGCCCCGAGCAACAGGACCAGAAGGAAGAGACCGCCCGGCGCGACGAGCCCGCGGATGCGCAGCAGGTCCTGGCGCAGGGCCGGAAGGACAAGGCAGACCAGAAGAAGGGCGGCCGAGGCCGCGGCGCCGAGCAGGGCCGGCGCCGCCAGGAGCGCGCCATAGGCCAGGTGGCCGGCGAAGATCAGGCCCAGCGCCGCCAAGGCGAGGCCAATCCCCTTGGGCGGCGGCCAGAGGCGGAACCGATCCTCCCCGGAGTCGGCCTCCGCCTCGCGCCCCGCGCTCGCCGCCCGCAACATCGCGTCTCCGTCGCCTGTTCGAGGCGGCAATAAGACCTAGCGCCCGCCCGCGGGCAAGCCTTGGCTGGCCAGGGTGAAGGACAGGTCGCCGCGGACATTGGCCCAGCGGAAGGCGCTGCCGGCGACCTGCCGTTCGTGCCAGCGGAGATTGGCCTTTCGCCAGGGCAGAATCCACGGCGTGGTGTTGTCGAGCACATACTCGCCCTGGTCGGTGGCGACCAGCAGGACCGCGTGCGCTTCGCCCCAGCTGGTGGTCACCACAGCGATGGACAGCGCGCTCGGCGGAAGACCGGCCTCGATCAGCGACCTCTTCTTCTCCAGCACATAGTCTTCGCAGTCGCCGGCGGCGCCGCCCTCGGCCAGGGGGGTGGTCCAGAAGTCGATCTGGCCATAGTTGGCCAGATCGGTCTTGCGGGCGATCGCGCGGTTGATCTTGTCGTTCACCCGGTTGAGCGTCGACCACAGGGCCGGGGTCATCTCCGGCGGGGGCGCGATCTCGGTTGCGGCGCCGAGCTGCAGGACCGCCTTTTCCAGCTTCGGGGCCGGCTCGGCCTTGCCGCTCCAGGCCAGGCGCACGCCGTGCTCGGTCTTATCCTCTTCGGCCGTCTCGACGGCGACCGGGGATTCGGTTGCGCGCCCGGCGCGCGGCGCGTCGAACACGCCCGACCAGTCGTAGCGGATCGTCGTGACCGGCGCCGCCAGCGCCTCCCGCCGACGACGGGCCTCGGCGAAGGCCTGCGACCAGGACACCCCATGAGTCTGCACGGCGGCGGTGGCGACCAGGTTGTTGCGCCCGCGGCCGACGGCGAAGCGGGCCTCGGCGGTGCTCCTCTGGTTGAGTTCGGCCCTGGCGACCGTGCGCACCACCTCGGCGGGCGCCCCGCCGCACTCCGTCGGCAGGCGTTCGCAGAACTCCAGGAAGGCGGTGGGCGGCGCGGCCGCCTCGCCCAGGCGCATCGGCGCGCTCGGCTCGGGCATCGTCGCGCAGGCGGACAAAGTAAACGCAGCAATAACCGTAACGCCGCTGGTAAATAGAGTCTTTCTAGACGACACCACACCACCCCTTTCTGGAGTTATTGTGATGTCTGTTTACGATGAAGCCGATTAAGTGTTGCTGTAGTTTCTTGGTATAAATTCTACGACTGAACGTGCTTTCGCGGAACTTAATCCTTACAATCCGTAAATCATGGATTTACTATTTGGAAGTGTTGTATTTCCTTTTTGTTATCCACGCCCGGCGCGCAGGGAGTTTCCAGTTTGGGTGCGCTGCGGTAGAAAGCTGGGTTGAGGGACACGGATAGATTTCGGAGCTTGAGTAGATGCGGAGATTTTTGTCCCTGCTGGCCCTGGTCGCCCTGATGTGCGGGGCCGTGGCCGCACCTGCAGGGGTGGCGGCGCAGGAGGCCGAGGCGGCCGCGGTTCGCGTCGTGCCGGACTACCGGCTGGGGTCGGGCGACAAGATCCGGGTGATCACCTTTGGCGAAGACGCCCTGACCGGCGAGTTCTTCGTCGGCGGCTCGGGCAATGTGTCCCTGCCGCTCATCGGCGAAGTGAAGGCCGAAGGGCTGACCGTTCCGCAATTCCAGAGCGCGGTCGAGACCACGCTGAAGGACGGCTACCTGAAAGACCCGCGGGTCAGCGTCGAAGTCCTCAACTACCGCCCCTTCTACATCCTGGGCGAGGTGGAGACGCCGGGGGAGTATCCCTACACCAACGGCCTTTCGGTGCTGAACGCCGTGGCCACGGCGGGGGGCTTCACCTACCGCGCCAACACCCGCCGGGTGTTCATCAAGCGCGCGGACTCCAGCACCGAGCGCGAATACCCGCTCAGCCCGCAAACGCCGGTGGCGCCGGGCGACACGATCCGTATCACCGAGCGGTTCTTCTGATCCCAAGGCCGGCCCGTCTGAGGAACGCGCCGGCCCCGCCGATCACCGGAGCGTCCGCCCCTGAGCGCCGAGGAGGCCCCCAGAGGCGCGCCTGCCTGCTGCGCGGCGCGACGGATCGCCCGGCCTTTTCGGGTCGATCTGGCCATTCTGGTCGATTTGGGCGCCCAGGCGATTGCCCCGCCCCCGTGGTCGCGGTCACGGGATAAAGGACGGCCGCGCCCTGGGGGCCACGCGATCGCCGCCCTTCGCCGGGCCGGCAGCGGACGGTCGGGCGCCGTGAGGGAAGGTGACCGGTGGCGTGGCGGAGAAATGAACTTTGACGGCGGCGCACGGTTTGCACTTGGCCCGTCACGCATTATGGACTTGTTCATATTCGGACATCTGCGGCGGTAGGCCGCGTGCGGGCTGGTGATGGAGACCCTCATGACGGAAGCGACCAAGACGCCGGGGTTGGATGACGCGCCCACGCGGCATGAGGCGCTCAAATCCTGGGTTGCGGAGATCGCCGCCCTCGCCAAGCCCGACCGCGTCTACTGGTGCGACGGGTCCGAGGCCGAATGGAACCGCCTGACCGACGAGCTGGTCGCCGCCGGCACGCTGAAGCGTCTCAACCCTGAGAAGCGCCCGAACTCCTTCTACGCCGCCTCCGACCCGCGCGACGTGGCGCGGGTGGAAAGCCGCACCTTCATCTGCTCCGAACAGGAGATCGACGCTGGGCCGACAAACAACTGGGCCGATCCGGCGCAGATGCGCGCCAAGCTCGAGGGGCTGTTCGACGGCTGCATGCGTGGTCGGACCATGTATGTCGTACCCTTCTGCATGGGCCCCATCGGCTCGAAGATCAGCGCCATCGGCGTGGAGATCACCGACAGCGCCTATGTGGCGATCTCGATGCGCGTCATGACCCGGATGGGCAAAGCCGCTCTCGACCAGCTCGGCGAGGACGGCTTTTTCGTGCCCGCCGTGCACAGCCTGGGCGCGCCCCTGGCGGACGGCGAGGCCGACGTCGCCTGGCCGTGCAATGACGAGAAGTACATCGTCCACTTCCCCGAGACCCGCGAGATCTGGTCCTACGGCTCCGGCTACGGCGGTAACGCCCTGCTGGGCAAGAAGTGCTTCGCCCTGC
>CAYQPL010000045.1:0-3735 GCA_964419395.1 uncultured Phenylobacterium sp.
CCCTGACCGCCCAGACGGGCCCGGAAATCGAGCAGAAATGCTTCGACGCCGGCATGGACGCCGTGCTCGCCAAGCCGATCCAGCCGCACGATCTGATCGCCCTGGCCGCCCAGGCGATGTCTCCGCGGGACCTCGCCGGCGCCGCCTAGCCGACGCCCGACAGGCGTTCCAGGGCGGCCTCCAGCTTGGCCTTGGCGGCCTGGGCCTCGGCCAGGCGTTCGCGGTTCTCCTCGACCACCTCCTCCGGGGCGCGGGCGACGATGGCGGGAGTGTTCAGCTGCTTGGCCGGCCGCTCCATGGCCGAGGCGTGGGCGGCGATCTCCTTCGTCAGACGCGCACGCGCGGCCGCAAGGTCGATGAACTCCGCCACCGGCAGGGCCAGGGTGGCGCCCTCCACCACGAAGGGGATGGCCCCTTCGGGCGCGCGGTCGGCCGAGCGGACTGCGACGACGCGCAGGGTCTGGCCGATGACGGCCGCAGCCTCTTCCAGCACCCGGCGCTGGTCGGCGCTCGCCTCGATGACCAGCAGTTCCGGCCGCGCCGACGGCGGCACGTTCAGCTCGGCCCGCACGGAGCGGCCTTCGCTGACGGCGGCGATGACCAGCCCGATCTCGGCCTGGGCGGCGGCGTCGACGAGGGTCTGAGGGAGATCCGGCCAGGGGGCGGTCATCAGGAAGCCCTGATGTTCCCGCGCAGCCCCCTCCCCGGCCGTCTGGGCCCACAGCTCCTCGGTCACGAAGGGCATGATCGGGTGCAGCAGGCGCAGGATGACGTCGAGCACCCAGGCGGCGGTCGCCTGGGTCTCGGCCCGGGCCGCCGCGTCCTCGCCATTGAGGATCGGTTTGGCGAGCTCGACATACCAGTCGCAGTAGACGTTCCAGATGAAGCGGTAGAGGGCATTGGCCGCTTCGTCGAAGCCGCAGCCGTCGAGCGCCTGGGTGACCTCCCGCGCGGCCTTGGCCGCCTCGCCGACGATCCAGCGGTTCAGCGTCACCTTCAGGTTCGCGGGGTCGTAGCCCTCGGCCCGGGCGCAGCCGTTCATCTGGCAGAAGCGGGTGGCGTTCCACAGCTTGGTGCCGAAGTTGCGATAACCCTCGATCCGCTGGCGCGACAGCTTGATGTCCCGCGCCTGGCCGGACATGGCCGTGAGGGTGAAGCGCAGGGCGTCGGCCCCGAACTCGTCCACCAGCTCCAGGGGGTCCATGACGTTCCCCTTGGACTTGGACATCTTCTTGCCCTCGGCGTCGCGGACCAGGGCGTTGATGAAGACGCGGCGGAACGGGACTTCGCCGGTGAAGTGCAGGCCCTGCATCATCATCCGGGCGACCCAGAAGAAGATGATGTCGAAGCCGGTGATCAGGGTGTGGGTGGGATAGAACCGCTCCAGGTCCCTGGTCCTCTCCGGCCAGCCCATGGTCGAGAACGGCCAGAGGCCGGACGAGAACCAGGTGGCGAGGACGTCCTCGTCCTGTTTCAGCGGCTCGTCGCGGCCGTAGTGCTCGCGCGCGGCGGCCTTGGCCTCCTCTTCCGTCTCGGCGACGAAAGGCCGGCCGTCGGGGCCGTACCAGGCCGGGATGCGGTGGCCCCACCACAGCTGGCGCGAGATGCACCAGGGCTGGATGTTACGCATCCACTCGAAATAGGTCTTCTCCCAGTTGCGCGGTTCGAAGACCGTGCGGCCCTCTTCCACGGCCTTGATGGCGGGCTTCGCGAGAACCTCGGCGTTGACGTACCACTGGTCGGTGAGGAAGGGCTCGACCGGCACGCCGGAGCGGTCGCCGTGGGGGACGACGTGACGGGTCGGTTCGACGCCGCGCAGCAGGCCGCGCGCCTCGAACGCCTCGACGATCTTCTTGCGGGCGGCGAAGCGATCCAGCCCGCGATAGGCTTCGGGCGCCTCGTCGTTGATGCGCGCGAACTCGTCCATGACGTTGATGGCCGGCAGGTTGTTGCGCTTGCCGACCATGAAGTCGTTGAAGTCGTGGGCCGGCGTGATCTTCACCGCGCCGGAGCCCTTTTCCGGATCGGCATAGTCGTCGGCGATGATCGGGATGGGCCGCCCGACGATGGGCAGGCGCACGCACTTGCCGATCAGGTGCTTGTAGCGCTCGTCCTCGGGATGAACGGCGACGGCGGTGTCGCCCAGCATGGTCTCCGGCCGCGTGGTGGCGACGACGATCTCGCCGGAGCCGTCCTCCAGCGGATAGGCGAAGTGCCAGTAGTTCCCGTCGACCTCGCGCTGCTCGACCTCCAGGTCTGAGATGGCGGTCTGGAAGTGCGGGTCCCAGTTCACCAGCCGCTTGTCGCGATAGATCAGGCCTTCCTTGTGGAGCTGGACGAAGACCTTGCGGACGGCGGCCGACAGGCCCTCGTCCAGGGTGAAGCGCTCGCGGCTCCAGTCGCAGGAGGCGCCCAGGCGGCGCAGCTGGTTGACGATCGTCCCGCCCGACTTGGCCTTCCACTCCCAGACCTTGTCGATGAAGGCCTCGCGGCCCATGTCGCGGCGGCTCATATTGCCGGCCTCGGCCAGCTGGCGCTCGACGACCATCTGGGTGGCGATGCCCGCATGGTCCGTGCCGGGCAGCCAGAGCGCCGCCTTCCCGCGCATCCGCTCGAAGCGGATGATCACGTCCTGCAGCGTGTTGTTCAGCGCATGGCCGATGTGCAGGGAGCCCGTGACGTTGGGCGGCGGGATGACGATGGAGAAGGGCTCGGCGGCCGGATCGTCGGTGGGGGCGAAGGCGCCCGACTGCTCCCACGCCTCATAGAGGCGCGGCTCGGCGGTCTTGGGGTCGAAGGTCTTATCAAGCATGGCGGATCTGGCGTCCATTACAGGTCCGCGCCGTGCGGCGGAAGCCGGGCGGGCGCTTCAAACGAACGAACCCGCCCGTGGTCGGGGCGGGTTCGCATGGCCAGCGCGCCGGCGGCGCGCATCGGCGAACAGGTCGGTTAGCGTACGCGCCCGCGGGCGATGCGCTCGACTTCCTCGCGGACCGAGGCCTCGACGATGCGCGGCAGGTTGTCGTCCAGCCACTGCTTGAGCAGCGGACGCAGCAGTTCGCGTACGACGTCCTCCAGCGTGCGGTCGCTGTGGGGCATGCCGATGGCCGCCGAGAGCTGGCCGAAGGCCGAGGCCGCGGCGGTGGCGGCGGTCTGGCTCAGCAGGCCCTCGTCGCTTTCGGGCTCGTCATAGTCGGCGGCGGGCGGCTCGGGCGCATAGGCCGCCGATTCCGGCTCGGCCGCCGCCGGGGCCGTCGTCGGGCTGTAGACGTCGAGGTCGCCGACCTGGTCGACCCGGTCGGTCAGTTCCAGCACCTCATCGTCCTCGGCCTCAGCCTCGGCCGTGAAGGTCGGCTCAGGCTCCGGAGCGGATTCCGGCTCCGGCTCCGGTTCGGGCGCGGGAGCCTCGGCGGCCGGCGCCGGCTCGGCTTCGGGCGCTGCGGCCTTGGCCTCTTCGGCCGGGGCGTCGTCCTCAGAGATGATGCGGCGAATGGAGGCGGCCATTTACGAGTGCGACATGGAGACAGCGCGGCTGACAGAGGTCGCCGAGGCGGCTGAGGAGGCGACGCGCCGCGCCATGGCCGAGACCGAGCACGTCCGCGAGCGCTGCGAGGAGAAGATCGCCGCGATGCTGCAGGAGGTCGAGCAGGTCGAGTGGCGGCTGGAGGCGGCGCAGGAGGAGACCGCCAAGTATCGCGCCGCCGCGGGTGCCGCACAGGATGCCGCCGAGGCCGC
>CAYQPL010000045.1:3745-22495 GCA_964419395.1 uncultured Phenylobacterium sp.
ATGCGGCGAATGGAGGCGAGAATTTCCTCCATCGTCGGTTCTTGGGACGTCTGATCGGACATGTGGCGCGCCGTGCTGAGTGCTTGGAGAATCCTTCCGCGCCAGCCTAGGCGCGTTGCGGCGATCCTGCAATTTCCGCCCGACGCCGCAAGGGCGCAATCGCGTCGGGCGAAGCCGGCGACCTCCTAGTTGGCGGTCGAGATCGGCGCGTCGTGCGGCAGTTCCTCGGTCTGCGGCACGAAGGCGGAGTCGATGATGGCGATCGGCTCCTCCCACGGCACCCAGCCCCAGGTGATCCGCTTGCCCTGGGAATTGGCCTGGGCGTCGTAGACGTCGATGCCGGGAACCAGGTTCTCCGCCTGCAGGCGGCCGACGGCGGCCAGCACCGAGGCGGCGGCCACATACTCGTCGCGGCGGGCCGAGATCTGGGCCAGCTCCGCCGAGCGCAGCTCCTGCTCGGCGTTCAGGACGTCGATCGTCGTGCGCAGGCCGACCTGCTGCTCCTGGCGCACGCCCTCGGCGGCGATGCGGGCGGCGCGGACCTGCTCGTCGGTGGAGCCGATGTTGGCGCGGGCGGCCAGCAGCTGGCTCCAGGCCTGGGTGACGTTCTGCAGCGCGTTACGGCGCGCCTGCTCGACGCCGAGCTCCGCAGCCGTCTCACGCTCGCGCGCCACGCGGATGCGGGAGCTGGTCAGGCCGCCGGTGAACAGCGGCACGGTCAGGGTGGCCCGGCCGGTGATGTTGCGCGAATAGTCCGACGGCTCGAACGGATCGGCCAGGCCGCTCCAGCCCAGGCTGCCGCTGAGGGACAGGTTCGGCATGCGGTCGGCGCGGGCGGCCGACACCCGGGCCTCGGCCGCCTGGGCGTTGTAGAGGGCCTGACGCACCTGCGGGTTCTCGATCTCGGCGGCCTCGTAGGCGGCGTCGACCGTCACCGGCAGGATCTCGGCGAGCGGCGGCTCGGCCTCCAGCGTGCCGGGGTTCTGGCCCACGACGGCGGCATAGGTGGCGCGGCTGATGGCCAGCTGGGCCTCGGCCGAACGCAGCAGGGCCTCGGCGGAGGCGAGGCGCGCCTGGGATTGGGCGACGTCGGTGCGGGTGATCTCGCCCACTTCGAAGCGCGCATCGGACTCGTCGAGCTGGCGGCGCAGGACGGCGACATTGTCCTGGCGGACGCGCACGGCCTCCTGGTTGGCGCGCACGTCCACATAGGCGGTGATGACGCTGCCCAGGATCTCCTGTTCGATGCGGCGCAGGTTCTCCAGCCCCGCCAGAACGTCGGCCTCCGCGGCCGACACCGCCGAGGCCACGCGGCCGCCGGTCCAGATCGGCTGGCTCAGCGAGAGGCTCGCGGCGCCGGAATTGCGCTCGACCGTTCCGCCGGTCGAAGTCGTATCGGGCACCCCGTCGCCGTTCAGGTCCACGCCGGTGGGCGAGGTGGTCCGCGGGGTGCGGGTCTCCGAGTAGGAGGCCGAGGTCGAGGCGCTGAGCGTCGGGCGCCAGCCCGAGCGGGCCTGGACGATGCTCTCGTCCAGCGCGCGCTGGCTGGCGCGCTGGGCCTGCAGGGTCGGGTTGGTCTGGTAGGCGAGCGCGATCGCGTAGGCCAGGGTTTCGGCGGCGGCCGGAACGGCGAGGCCGAGAACCAGGCCCGCGCTGCAGACGGCGGCCAGCAAGCCCCCGCGACGGCTTTTGAACATTCGTAATCCCCGACTGAGGCGAGAGAGACTGCGCCCTATATGACCGGACGTCTCCGTCTCGGCCAGAGGGCGCAACCTTAAGCTTTTTTCACGCGATGACCGAACCGATCCGTCCGGACGCGGCGCGCGACCCTATGATCTTCTCACATCCTGTTTGCCGAGGTGTTTCACCACGCTTCAGAAGGCGAAACCTTGCTCAGGCTCAAATCCGGCCAGGATGTGCGGCGTGGCGTCGAAGACCTGCCGGCGCGCCAGGCCCGTCTCGCTCTTCAGATAGATCACCGCCTTGCCCACCGGACCATCCCGCTCGACGACGCCCAGGCGGCCGTCCTCGGCGAGGGCCGCCGTCCAGGCCTCGGGCGCGCGCGCGACGGCGCCTTCGCAGACGATCACGTCGTAGTCCCGGCCCGGCGGGGTCTTGAGGTCGCCCTCCTCCAGGCGCTCCACCGACAGGCCGATGTGCTCCAGCACGGCCGCCGCATAGGGTGCGGCGATGGCGAGCGCCCTCTGCCCCGGCTGCGGGGCGAGCGCCTGCAGCAGCTTGGCGACATCGCGCGGCGACAGCAGGCGGCGGCCCGGGGCGTATTCGGGATCGGCGTCGGCATAGGCGAGATAGGCCTTGCCGGGCGCCACCAGGGTCTCGCGCGGCACGGCGCGCATGGCGTCCTGGACGCGCACGTCGGTCACGTCGTTGGTCCGGACCTGGCTCTCGACCATGTTCAGGCGGGCGGCGGAGAAGTCGACCATGGGACCTCGGCAAGCGTGCGAATGTGGGGCGCTTATAGGTCCGGCCTTAACAGGAGCGCAATCACCGCCTGCGAGAGAGATTGCCGCGGGCGGGCGGTTCTGTTAGCGATCCGCCTCCGCATGCAACGGCGCGCCGCGAAAGCGCACGCCGGCTGCCGGATGGCCTGGTGGCGGAGTGGTTACGCAGCGGACTGCAAATCCGTGCACCCCGGTTCGATTCCGGGCCAGGCCTCCAACCTCCGCCGATCAGCGGACCGCCACGATCTCCACCTCCGCGCCGTTCACCGTCGCCGAATCGCCCACCGCCTTGCCCAGCACGGCGCGGGCCAGGGGCGAGACGTAGGAGATGCTGCCGGCCGCGGGGTCGGCCTCGTCCTCGCCGACGATGCGGAAGGTCTGGGCCCGGCCGTCCTCCCGCTCGATCTCGACGGTGCGGCCGAACTGGACCTTGCCGGGCTCCGGCGCCGGCTCGGTGAGCTGGGCGCTGGCCCGGCGCGAGGACCAGTAGCGCAGGTCGCGGGTGGCGCGGGCCATGGCCGTGCGGTCGACGCTCACCTCGCCCGCGGCCTGGGCGGCGGCGTAGGCGGCCTTGGCGGCGTCCAGCTCGGCCTCGATGGCGGCGAGGCCCGAGGCCGTCACCAGGTTGGGATGGGACGAGACCGGCCGGTCGGGCAGATCGGCGGCCCGCGCCTCGTGGTCTTCTTCACGGGTGAATGCGACGCTCATTCGAAGATAACTAGGAAGCCCGGACCGAAAGCGGAAGCGCCCGCCGTCTAGGCCGCCCCGGCCAGAGGGGCCGCCGCGCGGCCCGCCGCCGCCAGGGCGAGCACCTCGCCGACCAGGATCAGGGCCGGACCGCCGTCCGTGTCGGGCGCAGACCCCGCCGCCGTCTCGGCCAGGGTGCTCCGCATCATGCGGGCCTGCGCCCCGCCGGCGTTGCTGACGATCGCCAGCGGCGTGGCGGGCGCCCGGCCCGAGGCGATCAGCCGCCGCGCGACCTGCGGCGCGGCGCGCGAGCCCATATAGATGGCGAGCGTCGCTTCCGGATCGGCGGCTGCGGCCCAGTCCATCGTCACCTGGCCGTCCTGCAAGGTGGCGGTGGTGAAGACCACGCGCCGGGCCAGGCCCCTGTGCGTCAGCGGCACGTGGAACTGGGCGGCGGCCGCGCAGGCGGCGGTGACGCCCGGCACGACCTCGCTGTCGATTCCCTGCGCGCGCAGGGCGGCCTGCTCCTCCCCCACCCGGCCGAAGACGGAGGGGTCGCCCCCCTTCAGCCGCACCACGCGCAGGCCCCGGCGGGCCAGTCGGACCATGAGCCGGTTGATCGTCTCCTGCTTCATCGAGGTGCGGCCGGCGCGCTTGCCGGTCTGGACCTTCAGGCAGGCCTGGGGGGCCAGCGCCAGCACCTCCTCGCTGACCAGGGCGTCGTACAGCAGCGCCTCGGCGCTTTCGATGGCCCTGACGGCCCGAAGGGTCAGCAGGTCGGCAGGCCCCGGACCGGCGCCGACCAGACGGACGGGGGGCATGGCTTCAGGCCGCATGGCGGGGCTCCAGCTTGGCGGGAAGGAAGCGGGCGATCTCCGGCCGGCAGGAGCCACAGCTGGTCCCCGCCCCGGTGGCTTCGGCGACGGCGTCGACGCTGGCCGCTCCGGCGCCGATCGCCGCCTGGATCCGGGCGGCGCGGACGCCCCGGCAGGCGCAAACCACGGGCCCGGTCTCCACCGGCGCCCCGGGCGCGAAGCCGACCAGCAGGGCGGCGCGATCGGCGTCGCTCAGGGTCTCTCGCGCAAACAGTTCGGCCAGCCAGTCGCGGGGCGGCAGCCGGCCTTCGGCCGTGGCGGTGAAGAGCACGCGCTCCAGCCGGCCGGCCTCGACGAAGGCCTCGCGCCGGCGGCCGCCGCGCACATCCTCGAGGACCAGCAGATCGCCGGCCGCGCCCCGCGTCAGGGCTTTGCGCACCGCCTCCCGTTCGCCTGCATCGCCCCGGCCGGCGAATTCGTGCAGCTGGCAGGCGGCCTGGGGAATGCGCCGCCAGACGAGGTCGAGCCCCTTCGGCGGGGCCCAGGCCTGCCGCGCCAGGAAGAAGCCCCGCCAGGTCTCCCGGTAGAGGTGGACACGCGCCGGCGTATGCTTGAATTCCGGCTGGCCGGAGACCGGGTCGACGTCGGGGGCGACCAGCGGATTGGCCCGCCCGCGTGGGGCGAAGGCCGCGGTCCAGTGCATGGGCATGAAGAGGGCGCCCGGCCGCTGCGCCTCGGAGAGCTTCGCGACCGCCACCGCCTCGCCAAAGGCGGTGCGCACCCGGACCAGCGCCCCCTCGCCCACGCCCAGCGGCGCAGCGTCATCGGGGTGGATCTCCACATAGGGCTCCGGCGCATGCCGGCAGAGCGCGGGCGACAGGCCGGTCCGCGTCAGGGTGTGCCAGTGATCCCGCACGCGGCCGGTGTTCAGCGACAAGGGGAAGGCGCCGTCCACCGGCCGCGCCGGGCCCTTGGGCGCCGTGGGGATCATGCGCGCCCGGCCATCGGGGGTCTGGAACCGGCCGTCGGCGAAGAGGCGGGCCGTCCCGCCCTGCGCCGTCACCGGCCACTGGACGGGCTCAAGCGCGTCGTACGAGTCCGGCGTGGTGGCGACCAAGGGGCCGAGATCGAGCATCCGGCCGTCGTTCTCGTAGGCCGTCAGCCGCGCCCATTCGCGGAAGACCTGGGCGCTGGAGCGCCAGGCGAACGCCTCCTCATGCCCCATGGCGGCGGCGACGTCGGCCATGATCCTCCAGTCCGGACGCGCCTCGCCCGGCGCATCGAACACCGCCCGCTGGCGCGAGACGCGCCGCTCCTAATTGGTGACCGTCCCGCCCTTCTCGCCCCAGGCCAGGGCCGGCTGCTTCACGTGGGCGAAGGCCATCGTGTCGGTCTCGTCCATGCCGTCGGAGACGACGACGAAAGGACAGCGCGCCAGGGCGTCGCGCACGGCGCCGGCGTTGGGCAGGCTGACGGCGGGATTGGTGGCCATGACCCACAGCGCCTTGATGCGGCCGTCGGCCACCGCCTCGAACATCTCGACCGCCTTCAGCCCCGGCCGGCGCGCGATGTTCGGCGCGCCCCAGAAGCGGGCCACGCGATCGCAGGCCTCGGGCGTGAAGTCCATGTGGGCGGCCAGCGTGTTCGCCAGCCCCCCGGTCTCGCGCCCGCCCATCGCGTTGGGCTGGCC
Organism: uncultured Phenylobacterium sp.; assembly: GCA_964419395.1. GTDB lineage: Bacteria > Pseudomonadota > Alphaproteobacteria > Caulobacterales > Caulobacteraceae > Phenylobacterium. The sequence continues at coordinate 9,400 of CAYQPL010000045.1, forward strand.
GGTGATGGAGAAGGGACAGGCGCCGGGCTTGCCGATGCGACCCGTGGCCAGGTGGACGTTGATGATGGCCGATCCCTTGGCGACGCCCTGGCGCGACTGGTTGGCGCCCATGGAGAAAAGGCTGACCGTCCGCGGGGGTGTGGCGAAGAGATGGTAGAAGGCCTGAAGATCGGCCGCGTCGAGACCGCAGTCGCTCGCCACGGCGGACAGGCTCTGGTCGTCACGGGCGAGCTGTGCGCGCACCGCCTCGAACCCGCTGACATGGGCGGCCACATAGGCGAGATCGACGGCGCCCGCCTCGATCAGCCAGGCGAGCAGGCCGTTCCACAGGCGCACGTCGGTCTGGGGCGCGAGCGGCAGGTGAAGGTGCGCCTCCTGGGCCGTGTCGGTGCGGCGGGGGTCGATGACCACGTGCCGCTGGCCCCGCGCCCGCGCCGCCTCCATGCGGCGGAAGAGGACGGGATGGGTCCAGGCCGCGTTGTGGCCGGAGAAGACCACGAGGTCGGCCAGCTCCAGGTCCTCGTAGCAGCCGGGGACCAGGTCGGCGCCGAAGGCCTGCTTGTGCGCCGCCACCGCCGAGGCCATGCAGAGTCTTGAATTGGTGTCGATATTGGCCGAGCCGATGAAGCCCTTCATGAGCTTGTTGGCGACGTAGTAGTCCTCGGTCAGCAGCTGTCCGGAGACGTAGAAGGCGACCGAGTCCGGCCCGTGCCGGGCGATCGCCTCGGAAAAGCGTCGCGCCACCAGCTGGGTGGCCTCGCCCCAGCTTGCCCGCCGTCCGCCGATCTGCGGATGCAGCAACCGTTCCTCCAGCCCGACCGTGTCGCCCAGGGCCGCGCCCTTGGAACAGAGGCGGCCGAGATTGGCGGGATGGGCGGCGTCGCCGGCCACCGTCAGCTCGCGCCCCGTCTCAACGCGGGCCGAGACGCCGCAGCCGACGCCGCAATAGGGACAGGTGGTGGAACGCGCCGCCATGCCTATCCCCCGCTCAGTCCGATCAGAAGCCGGCCCTCCGCCACCTTCAGCGGGACCACCGGCGCGCAACCCTGGCCGGCGTCCGCGCCCAGGGACTCGCCCGTGGCCAGGTCGATGACGCGGTTGTGCAGCGGGCAGGTCACCGAGGCCCCGTGGACGATCCCCTGGCTGAGGGGACCGCCCTTGTGCGGACAACGGTCGAGCAGGGCGAAGACCTGGCCGTCGCCGGTGCGGAAGATGGCGATCGGCCCTTGCGGGCCCTTCAGGCGGCGGGCCCCGCGGCGGGGAATGTCGGTGACGGCGCCGACGTCGATCCAGGCGATGGCGGGGGGCGCGACGATGGCGTTCATGCGGGTTGGAACTCCAGGCGGCGGCTGAGCGGATGGAACTCGTCAGCGTGGCGGCCGGCGACGCGTTCGGCCCACGGGTCGGTGCGGGAGAACCGCTGCGAATAGGCGAAGCGGTCGTAGAGGGCCCGCCGGCTGTCCGGGTCCTCGATGCGCGCGCGGATGGCGTCCAGGCCCACCCGGGCCATCCACTTGTAGATCCGCTCTAGGTACCAGCCCTCCTCGCGATAGAGCTGCATGACCGCGCAGATGGCCCAGACGGCCTCGTCCTCGCCGGCCACCTTGGTCAGCAGCTCGGTCCCCTGGATGTGCAGCCCGGCCGCGCCGCCGATGTGGATCTCGTAGCCGCTGTCGACGCAGACCACGCCGATGTCCTTGCAGGTCGCCTCGGCGCAGTTGCGTGGACAGCCCGACACCGCCAGCTTCACCTTGGCTGGCGACCAGGAGCCCCACATCAGCTTCTCCAGACGCACCCCCAGGCCGGTGGAATCCTGGGTGCCGAACCGGCACCAGTCCGTGCCGACACAGGTCTTCACCGTCCGCAGGCCCTTGGCGTAGGCGTGGCCCGAGACCATGCCGGCCGCGTTCAGGTCGGCCCAGACGGCGGGCAGATCCTCCTTCTTCACCCCCAGCAGGTCGATCCGCTGACCGCCGGTCACCTTCACCGTGGGGATGGCGAACTTCTCGGCCACGTCGGCGATGGCGCGAAGCTCGGCCGGGCTGGTCAGACCGCCCCACATCCGCGGGACAACCGAATAGGTGCCGTCCTTCTGGATGTTGGCGTGGACCCGCTCGTTGACGAAGCGCGACTGCTTGTCGTCCTGATAGTCCCCGGGCCAGGCGCAGATCAGATAGTAGTTGAGGGCCGGACGGCAGCTGGCGCAGCCCTCGGGCGTGGTCCACTCCAGGGCCTGCATCACCGCCGGAATCGACTTCAGCCCCTCGGAGACGATGCGCTTGCGCACCTCGGCGTGGCCGTGCCGGGTGCAGCCGCAGACGGGCCTGGGCCCGGTCTGGACCTCGAAGGCGTCGCCCAGGGTGAGCGACAGCAGCTTTTCGACCAGCGGCGTGCACGAGCCGCAGGAGGCCGAGGCCTTGGTGTGGGCGCGGACATCCTCGATCCGCGTCAGCCCCTTGGCCAGGATCGCCTCGGTGATCTGGCCCTTGCAGACGCCGTTGCAGCCGCAGATCTCCTGGGAGTCCGCCATGGCCGCAACGGCGGCCCTAGGGTCCACGCCGCGCAGCGCCTCCGTCACCGCCTGTCCGAAAATGAGGGTCTCGCGCAGGTCGGCGACGTCGGTCCCGGCCTTCATCAGGTCGAAGTACCAGGCCCCGTCCGCGACATCGCCGAACATCACGGCCCCGGCCACCTTGCCGCCTTCCAGGACGACGCGCTTGTAGACGCCGCGGCCGGCGTCGCGGAAGACCACGTCCTCGCACCCGTCCCCGCCGGAGAACCGACCGGCCGAGAAGACGTCGACGCCGGAGACCTTCAGCCGGGTCTGCAGCACCGAGCCCTGATAGGCGCTTTCGCCGGCGCCGGTCAGAACCTCGGCCAGGGTGCGGCACATCTCCCAGATCGGCGCGACCAGGCCATAGGCGATCCCCCGGTGCTCGGCGCATTCGCCCACCGCGAAGACGGCCGGATCGGAGGTGCGCATCTGGTCGTCGACGACCACGCCGCGGCCCACCGCCAGGCCAGCCTCTGCCGCCAGGGCGATGTTGGGGCGGATGCCGACGGCCATCACCAGCAGGTCGCAGGGCAGGACGCGGCCGTCCTTCAGCTTCAGGCCGCAGACGCGGCCGCCCTCGCCCACGATCTCCTCCGACTGGGCGCCCAGGACGGTCTCGACCCCGCGCTCGGTCAGGGCCCCGCGCAGGAGGAAGCCGGCGGCTTCGTCCAGCTGGCGCTCCATCAGCACGTCCATCAAGTGCACGACGGTGGCGCGCATGCCCCGCCGCGCCAGGCCATAGGCCGCCTCCAGCCCCAGCAGTCCGCCGCCGATGACCACGGCCTGGCCGCCGGCGTCGGCGGCCGCCACCATGGCCTCGACATCGTCCAGGTCGCGGAAGGTGACGACGCCCGCGAGATCGGCGCCCGGCAGGGGCAGGCGCACCGGATCCGCTCCGGCGGCCAGGATCAGCCGGTCGTAGGCCGCCGTCACGCCGCCCTCCCCCGTGACGATGCGGGCGTCGCGGTCGATCGCCGTCACCTTCACCCCGGCGTGCAGGGTGATGGCGTTTTCGCGGTACCAGGCCTCGTCGTTGATGACGATGTCGGCGAAGGCCTTCTCCCCGGCCAGGACCGGCGAGAGCATGATGCGGTCGTAGTTCACGCGGGGCTCGGCCCCGAAGATGGTGATCTCGTAGCGGTCGGGGGCGCGCTTGAGCACCTCCTCCACCGCCCGGCAGCCGGCCATGCCGTTGCCGATGACGACCAGGCGTTCCTTGGTCATGGCGATACTCCCGAACTGCAGGGGCTCAGAGGCGCAGGGTGGCGGGCGAGGCGCCGGCCAGTTCGGCCCAGGTGCGCCGCCACTGGTGCTTGACGCTGGAGAGCGCCAGGAAGGCCAGGAGGGCCATGGCCGCGAAGCCGATCAGCCCGGCCTGATAGCTGCCGGTCGCCTGCTTGGCCCAGCCGAGGCTGGCGGCCAGGTAGAAGCCGCCGATCCCGCCGGTGGCGCCGACCAGGCCGGTGACCACGCCGATCTCCTTGCGGAAGCGCTGCGGCGCGAGTTGGAAGACCGCCCCGTTGCCAGCGCCCAGGGCGAGCATGGCGAACATGATGACGCCGAGCGCGATCCAGGGGCTTGGCATATGGAAGCTGGCGGCGGCCAGTCCGACGGCCGCCAGGACATAGACGACGCTCAGGGTGCGCACGCCGCCGTAGCGGTCGGCCAGCCCGCCGCCGACCGGGCGGATGAAGGATCCGGCGAAAACACAGGCGGCGGTGAAGAAGCCGGCGACGACCGGGTCGAGGCCGTACTCGGCGTTGAAGTAGATGGTGAGCGAGGAGGACAGACCGACGAAGCCGCCGAAGGTGACGCTGTAGAGCAGCATCAGCCACCAGGCGTCCGGAGTCTTCAGGACGGCCAGGTATTCGCCCAGCGACTTCGGCGCAGGCCGGTCGGGGGCGTCCTTGGCGAACAGGACATAGACGACGAAGGCGATCGCCAGCGGCAGGGTCGCCAGGCCCAGGACGTTGATCCAGCCGAATTCCTTGGCCAGGAAGGGGGCGAAGAGCGCGGCCAGAGCCGTGCCGGAATTGCCGGCGCCGGCGATGCCGAGGGCCAGACCGTGATGCTCCGGCGGGTACCAGCGCGAGGCCAGCGGCAGGGCGCCCGCGAAGGAGGCGCCGGCGCCGCCGAGCACCACGCCCAGCAGCAGCACCTGACTGTAGGAATGGACGCCGAGGAACCAGGCCAGGCCGAGGCCCGCCAGCACGATCAGCTGGCCGATGATGCCGGTCTTCTTGGGGCCGATATGGTCGACCAGGAGGCCGGCGACGACGCGCAGCAGGGCGCCGGCCAGGACCGGCACCGCCACCATCAGCCCCTTCTGCGCCGGGTCGAGGCCGAAGGTGTCGGCGATGGCCACGCCCAGGGGGCCGAGCAGCACCCAGACCATGAAGGAGAGGTCGAAGTAGAGGAAGGCGGAGAACAGGGTCGGGGCGTGCCCGGCCTTGAAGAAGGATCTGTCGATCATGACGAAGGCCCGTGCGTGAGACGTGGGCGGCGGCGTCGCCGTGCGGAGATGCTCTTCGTCGAGCGGTCCGATGAGCCGCGAACGCCGTTGTCCTGGGCCTGACCTCAGGAGAGTCGCGACGCGGGCGGCCTGTCACCCTCCGGCGGCGGCGCCCGGCGCGGCGAAGCTTCGGTCGCTGGAAATTGCGGCGCCTGCGCCAAGGCGGTGGCGGAGAATTGGGCGATCAGCCGGCCGAGAGCGCCTGATCGTACAGGTCCGGACGATAGATGCGCCCGGCCGCCTTGGCGGCGTCCGCCGCCTCGCCCTGACCCCAGCGCGCCAGCTGATCCAGGATCCACAGGGCGTGGTCGGGACGCGGCCGTGCGAGACCCGCGCCGGCGAAGACGATCTGGTCCAGGCTGTCGGCGATCGCCTGCGGCGGCGCGCCGACATGCTCCGGCCGCGCCAGAAGATCGGTCAGGGCCTGACGGTTCTCAAGGCCCGCGCACCACCGGCCGGCCGCCTCCAGCGCCCTGACGAGGCCGGCCAGGATCTGCGGATTGGCCGCGGCCCAGTATTCGGTGACCCCCAGCACCTTGTCGGGGGCGTCCGGCAGCACCTCCTCGACATGGACCACGGTGCGGCCCACGCCCGCGGCTTCGGCCACGGCGTTCCAGGGCGCCCCGGCGCAGAAGCCCTCGATCACCCCTTCCGCCAGCAGGTCGGCGGTCCGCGAGGGCGGCGCGACGGTGAGGCGCACGTCGCGGTCGGGATCGACGCCCAGCCTGACCAGCCAGGTCCGGAGCAGGTAGTTGTGGATCGAGAAGGGATAGACGACGGCGAGCGTCAGCGGACTCGCGCCTTCCTCCTGGCGGCGGCGCGCCAGCCGGGCGAGCTGGGCCCCCGGCGGCTCGTCCCCGGCGAGGCGCGTGGACAGGGTCACCGCCGCGCCGCCCCGGTTGAGGGCGATGGGCGCGATCATCGCCCGGGTCTCGCTGCCGATTCCCAGGCTGGCGGCGAACACCATGGGCGACAGCATGTGGGCACCGTCCAGGGCGCCGGCGGCCACCTTGTCGCGGATCGTCGCCCAGGAGCCTTCCCGGCTGAGCGCCACCGACAGCCCCTCGGCCGCGAACAGGCCCCGGGCCTGCGCCACGATCAGCGGCGCGGCGTCGACCAGGGGGATGAAGCCCAGCTGCAGTTCGCCCGTCACGCTCAACTCCCCTCCCCGCCCTTCAGCACGCCGGCGAAGGCCAGGAGATCGGCCGCCACGGCGCCCAGCGGCCGGCCGGAATCCATCGAAAGCTTGCGCAGCAGCCGGTAGGCCGCCTCCTCGTCGAGGCCGCGCTCCTTCATCAGCAGCGCCTTGGCGCGCTCCACCGTCTTGCGCGAGGCGAGGTCGGCCTTGGCCTTGGCCAGGTCGGCGCGCAGCTGATGCATCAGGTGGAAGCGGCTCATCGCCACCTCCAGGATCGGCCGCACCCGGCCGGTGGACAGTCCGTCGACGACGTAGGCGGCCACGCCCGCCCGCACCGCCTCGTCGGCCAGCCCCGGTTCGGAGCGGTCGACGAACATCACCACGGGGCGCGGATTGGCGGCCGAGGCCTCGCGCAGGCTTTCCAGCGTATCCCGGTCCGGGCTTTCGGAGGCGACGACGATGACGTCGGGTCGGAAGTCGGCCGCCTCGGCCTCGACGAACTGGGCCGCCTGGCGGACCTCCAGGGGGTCGACGCCAGCGAGTCCCTCGGCGACGAGCGCGGCCCGCGCAGTGTCGGGATCGATGATCAGGACTCGGATGGGCTGTGGACTAAGGCCGCCGCGAGGCGCTTGCGGACTCCCCCGCCGCCGGGGGCCAGCTCGCTCGGGGGTGATGCCGGTTCAGGAGGCGCCGGGAGCCCAACATCTAGGCGCCTGGACGCCCGTTCCAGGCGGCGAGCAGGCTCGCCCGCTCCTCCGGCGTATTGGCGCCGCGCAGCCGGCGGGCCGCCTCCGCCGTGACGGGCGCCTCGGCCAGCCCTGCCTGCTCGACCAGCCGCCGCAGCGGCCAGCCGTCCTCCAGGGCGGCCGGCAGGGCATCGGCGTCGATCACCATGGGCAGGGGCAGGCCCGCATAGCAGGCGCCGGGCGCCACGGCCGCCAGCAGCGGCGCCAGGTCGGCCGGACCGAGGAGCGGCGCATCGACCGCCAGGACGAGGCAGCGTCCGTGGCCGTTGTCCCTCGCCCAGCGGCAGGCCGCGCCCACCCCGCCCGCGGGCCCGGCGCCCGGGGTGGGATCGCCCAGGCTCGGCAGGCCGTAGTCGCCGCCCACGGTCAGCACGGCGCCCGCCCCGACGTGGCGCGCCAGATCGGCCAGGCGGTCGACCGCCCGGCGGCCGCCCCAGTCGAGCAGCGCCTTGTCGCGCCCCATGCGCCGGGAGCCGCCCCCCACCAGGATGAACGCCGCGAGCCTCATGACCGACAAGGCCTTTCGCCGAAACCGTTGAACCGATCAATAGACGCCCATGGCCAGGCCGGCGGCCAGCGCCGCGCCGAGGTCGGCGCAGGGGGCGAGGTCGGCCTCGCCGAGATGTTTCGGCGCGAGGATGGCCTCCGGCGTCTGGGCGTGGGTGCAGACGATGATCGGCTCGGCGATCGCCTTGAGACGCCAGCCCGTGGCGATGCGGGACGCCTGTCGGACGGCGTTCTCCCCGTCGCTGCCGGCGCAGACCATTAGGGCGTAGGGGCGGCCGTTCAGCCGGCCGAGGACGGGATAGTAGGTGCGGTCGAAGAAGGCCTTCATCTCGCCGGAGATCGCCGCCAGGTTCTCGGGAAAGGCGAAGAGATAGCCGTCGGCGGCCAGGAGGTCGTCGGCCTGCGCCGCCGGCGCCTCGAGCAGGCGCGTCCTTGTCCCCGCCTCGCCCTGCGCGGCCTCGAAGGCCGCCTGCGCCATCTGGCGGGAGCCGCCGGTGCGGCTGTGATAGACGATCAGAAGGGTCTTCATGCGCCCATCCTAGCAGGCCGCGCCGGCGGGAACCTCCGCCGGGCGCAGGGGGTTTGCGAGGAACGCCGTTCTCATCCCGCCGGAGCCGATGCCACCGCAACCCCTCTGGAGCCCCTATTGCGGCGCCGGCCCCGTCCCCGGCGAGCTGCTGAGCCGCTGGAACCTCGATCCCTGGCTGCTCGCGGCCCTCCTGCTGGCTGCGGCGGCTCCCTGGCTGCGCCCGGTCCTGGCCGAGCGCCGCGGCCTGTGGCTCGCCGGGCTGGCGGCGCTCGCCGTCTCCTTCGTCTCCCCCCTTTGCGCCCTCAGTTCGGCCCTCTTCTCGGCGCGCGTCGTCCACCACATGCTGTTGATCGCGGCGGCCGCGCCCCTGTTCGCCTGGGCGCTTCCGAGCGGCGCCCGCGCCCGTCTCGGCGGGCCGCTCGCCTGGACCTTCGCCCACGGCCTGGTCCTCTGGATCTGGCACGCCCCCGGCGCCTATGCCGCGGCCCTGTCGAACGACGCCCTCTACTGGGCCATGCAGGCGAGCCTGCTTGCGAGCGCGGTAGGGTTCTGGAGCGCGGTCCGCCGGGCCCCGGGGCCGGCCGGCGTGGGCGCCCTGCTGCTGGCCATGATGCAGATGGGCCTGCTGGGCGCCCTGCTGACCTTCGCCGGCGAGGCGGTCTACGCGCCGCATTTCGCCACCACCCAGGCCTGGGGCTTCACGCCGCTCCGCGACCAGCAGCTCGGCGGCCTGATCATGTGGGCGCCGGCCAGCGCCCTCTATCTCGCCGCTGCGCTCGCCCTGCTCGGCCGCTGGCTCGGGCCGGATGCGAAGGCGCAACCTGCATGATCCTCGTCGAGCGCCTTCGCCGCTGGGCCCATGGCCATACGCGCCGGGACGTCTACTCGCCGGTCGGCCAGACCTTCCACTGGCTGATGGCCTTCCTGGTCGTCTTCCAGATCTGGTGGGGCTGGCGGATCGGCCGCCTGCCGGTCGGGCCGGAGAAGCTGGAAGGCTACCAGCTCCATTCGCAGAGCGGCGTCCTGCTGCTCGTCCTCATCCTGCTGCGCGCCCTGTGGCGGCTGATGATCCCCGGGCCGGTGAACGATGCGGACAAGCCGGGCTGGCAGAGCACAGCGGCCCACATCACCCACTACGTCCTCTACTTCCTGATGATCGCCCTGCCGTGCAGCGGCTGGGCCATGTGGTCGGCCATGCCGGCCGACCAGCCGCTGTCGGTGGCCGGCGTGCTGCCCTGGCCCCAGCTTCCACTCGGCGACCTGGCCAGCCGCACGCGATGGCGGATCATGGAGGGGGCGGAGATGGTCCACCTCGTCCTGGTCTGGACGCTGCTCGTCACGCTCGCCGCCCATGTGGGCGCGGCGCTGAAGCACCACTTCATCGACCGCGACGACGTGCTGGCCGCCATGGTCCCGTTCCTGAAGCCCCTGCCGCGACGATCCCGCCATCGCGGCGCCGCGTCCTCCTCTTCCCCGCTGAGCTGAGGCGCGCCCGGCTCAGGCGCGCTCGGCGGCGACTCCGGCCGGGGGAGGCGCCGCGGCGAAGGACCCGACGCTGTCGGGCGCCCCAAACCGCCCCCGCCGGGCGGCAAGGCGCGCCAGGAGGAGGAAGACCCCGGCCGCGACGGCCGCCGTCACGTCGCTCAGCACGCCGGGCCCGGCATGGTTCCAGACCCCGGGCGCCAGGCGGAGCGCGCCGGCCAGGCTGGTCAGCGGGATCAGGGCGGTGGCGCCGGCGCAGACACAGAGCAGTTCCACCCCCGCGCGCGCCGCGCCCCGCGCCAGGGCCCAGCCGACGGCGGCCAGGAAGACGGCGTAATAGATCCCCATATGCCAGGCCGGCAGGTCCTGGACCTGGCCCGGCAGCCACTTGGCCGCGGCGATGGTGGCCGAGCTCCCCGCGACGCAGCCCAGGCTGCCGCCGACGGTGAGCGCCCCCAAGATCCGCGTCGAACGGCTCTGGGTCACCTCGGCGCCGTCGCGGCGCAGGCGCTTGCGGCGGGTCTCCACCCACAGCAGGTTGCCGGAATAGAAGAGGAAGGCGCCGGCCAGGCCGAGGGCGAAATAGCCCCAGCGCACCGGCGCCCCGCCAAAATTGCCGAAATGCAGGGCGAAGAAGCCGGTGACCACCGCCATCCAGCCCGTCTGGCGGCCCGGCATGTACTCGGTGTCGACGAGCTCGCCGGTGTAGGGATCGAGGACGGCGAAGCCGAAGTCGGGGCCCCGGTGGCCGTAGCGGAGGTCCTCGCCCTCGACGCGGGCGACGGCGATCCCGTCCGGCCCGGTGCGATAGGAGATGTGGCGCGGCGCAAAGCCCGGCGCCTGGTCGGCGAGCCGCGCCACCACCTCGGCCGGCGGCAGCAGGCGCGCGCCCGGCGCCAGCTGCGGCTTCGCCGGCACGTCGGCGGCCCAGATATCCTCCAGCCCGCGCTGGTAAACCGCCACGTCCTGGGTGTCGTAGAACTGGTCGTGGAAGGCGAAGACCACCGCCGTCAGGGCCATCACGATGTGGAACGGCAGGCTGAAGACGCCCAGCGCATTGTGCACGTCGAGCCACATGCGCTTGAGGTTCTTGCCCGCGCGCAGGGCGAAGAGGTCCTTCGACAGGCTGGGCAGGAGGACGATGACGCCCGAGACGAGCGCGACCGCATAGAGCAGGCAGACCGCCCCCATGATCGGCATGGCGATCTCGTGGTCGAAGGGCAGGCCCACCTGCTGGTGCAGCAGGTCGACGAGCTGGGCGACAGGCGCCGGCGTGTCCTCCACGACCACCAGTTCGCCCTGCGGCGTCAGGGCCGAGGCGAAGCCGATCTCGTCTCCGCGCTCACCTGAGGGGCCCGGCACATGCCAAGCCATGCGCGCCGGGGCTTCCGGCGTGGGCGAGATGTTGATCTGGTAGTCGCGGGCTGCTTCCGGGTGGGCGGCCAGGGTGGCCTCGATGAGGCGCGGCGCATCCTCGAGCGCCACCGCCGGCGGCAGCGCCGAGGGCGGCGAGGCCCAGCGCTGCAGCGGGCGCTCGAACATGGTGATGGCGCCGGCGTAGAAGGCGATGAACAGGGCCAGGCCGCTGACGATGCCGACCCAGGTGTGGATGTCCTTGTACATCCGGACGACGTCGATGCGCATGGGCGTCTCCTTCAGGCGACGAGGGCGCGGCCGCCGAACAGCAGGCCGAAGACGAGGAGGTTGGCGAGCCCCAGCCACAGCCAGGCGCGCGGTCCGTCGCGGAACAGGAAACAGAAGCTCAGCACCAGCGCCCAGACAGGCGACATCAGCCACATGTTGATCTGCGCCTTGCCCCCGCCGCCTTCGATCCCCTGTGGCCCGAACCAGGCGAAGAGGCCCGAGAGGCCGAGCGCCAGCCCATAGCCGAGGATCAGGCCGGCGCTCGCCTTGCCGAACCAGTTGCGGCTGTGCAGGGGCGGCCCCTTGGCGGCTTTGACCCGGGCCATCTCAGCGTTTTTCCCGGGTGCGGCGGGCCGTCAGGCCGAGGAACGGCAGGGCGGTCCAGGCGGCCATCAGCAGGGTGAGCCAGGCAAAGATCGCGGCCGCCGGTCCGAGCACCCCGAACATGAGGAGCAGAGAGGCGAAGGCCAGGACCGCGCCGCTGACCAGCATGCCCCGCGCCTGGGGCCGTCGCGCCAGCAGCTTCTGGTTCGGCGAGGCGAGATAGGCCGCGGTCGCGGCGGCCAGTCCGGTGACGGCGGCCAGCAGGCCGAGGAGCCAGGTCATGGCGCAGGCGCTCCGAAGGCGAGACCGATGGCGGCGGCGAGAGCCGGCAGGGACGAGGTTCCATGGTCCTCGCCCGTCAGCACGCGGTGGCGGACGGTCAGGCCCGCGAGCTCCAGCGCCTCCAGCCGCTCCGCCATGGCTGCGATCGTGAAGCCGGGCGCCGAGGCCGGGCCGCCGCCTTCCCGGTCGCCCACCGTGAGCAGGAGGACCGGCGAGAGCCCTCCCCCGCGAAGCCGGTCGGCCAGGACCCGTTCGCCGGCGATCACGGCGCCGTCGCCGAACCAGATGGACGGGCTGGCCGCCACATAGGTCTGGAAGAGCTCGGGCCGGCTGAAGAGCGCGTGCAGCACGAAGAGCCCCCCATAGGAGTGGCCAAAGAGGGTCTGTCGTTTCGGGTCCGCCGGATAGCGCGCGGCGACGGCCGGCTTCAGTTCCTCCGCCAGGAAGACGAGGAAGGCGTCGGCCCCGCCGGTGGCGTGGGCCTGGCCGCCGCGGCCCACCGCCCCTTCGGCGGCCGGCGTGTAGTCATGGGCCCGCCGGGCCTGGCCGCCGTTCCCGACCGCCACGACCAGGCCGGGCCAGACCTCGCTGCGAGGCGCATAGCGCGCCAGACGCTGGGCGGTCGCTGCTGCGATCGGGAAATTGTCCTCCCCGTCCAGGACGTAAAGCACGGGATAGCCGCCGGGCGGCGGCGGCTCCGCCGGGCGGGAGACCATGATCTGGTAGGTCGCGCCGCCCCCGGAGGTCAGCGACCAGACCTCCGAGTTCGGGACCACGAAACCTTCGGCCTGCGCCGTTCCGACGGAGGCGCAGGCCAGGATCAGCGACAGGATGAACGCCAGACGCATCGTCCTACCAGCGATACTGCAGGCGCAGGTTCACCGTTCGGCCCGAACCGTAGAAGCACGAGGCCATGCTGGTGCAGGTGGCCACATAGGTCTCGTTGGTCAGGTTGCGGGCGTTGAGCGACAGGGCGACGCCGTCCAGCGGACCGCCGGTGTTCTCGACGTCGTAACGCAGGAAGAGGTCGAACAGGGTGTAGTCGGGGATCGCCAGCGTATTGTTGGCGTCGCCATAGCTTTCGCCGACGTAGCGGACGCCGCCGCCCACGCCGAAGCCGTCGAGCGGGCCCTCGAAGCGATAGTCGACGAAGAAGGAGGCCATGGCGTCGGGGACGTTGGGCAGATCGTTGCCCAGCTGGCTCGCCGTGTTGGTGGCGCTGACCTCGCTCTCGGTCCTGGTCGCGGTGGCGATCACGGCCAGGCCCATGGGCAGGGTCGCCCGGGCCTCGAACTCCAGCCCCCTCACCTTTCCCTCGCCGGTCTGCACCTGGCAGGTCGAGCCGCCGCAGATGTGGGACGGATCGGGATCGGGGGTC
>CAYQPL010000046.1:0-4803 GCA_964419395.1 uncultured Phenylobacterium sp.
TGACTGAATTGTCGGCTACACCATCAGCGGCATGGACGGTAAACATTTTACTAGGCGCTGCCGTGCCGATGCCGACGAATCCATCAGAACCCTGCACGAATAAAGATTCGCCGTTAGCATTGCTTTCAATACGGAAATCTACATCTACACCAGCTTCATTAAACACTACTTCACCTGGTTCAATTCGCATTCTGCTTCGAGCTGTTCCTCCCGTCATTGTAACAAAATCCATCGTACCATCTTCAGTTCCATCAGTATAATCGGATATCCAACTAACTATACAAGAATAACCTATTTTTTCCGGTGTTCCCGCATCATTATTTCCATAGAAATAAATACCACCAAGGCCATCTGAATCTGCTATGTTCCCAGCAGAAGTATTTTTATAAATCTCTAAAATTCCTCCATACCCCGTGTTGGTGTTTGTGCCTTCCAGCTTTATAACTGGCTCACAAGATCCGCTAGATAATAAATGAAGCTGTTCATCAGGAACAGTGGTGCCTATGCCCACATATCCTGATGCATCTATGCGAACAGCCTCCACACAAGCGGCGGTTTTAAAAGCTATTTGACCACCTGCTTTGTTTGTAAATATGTTCATAATACCGCTATCATATCCACCTTGAATCCCAGCATAGAGAGAACCAGTTGAAGAAGGAGAAGTAAAAGAAATGCGGGCAGATTTTCCGTCAGCAGTATGTATATTTAACCCAGTATTATCGTCTGATTCTATGACAATTCCGCATGAATCAGTATAAGACGCTACTGTTCCCGCTGATCCTTGATACACATGCAACATACCAGCATCTGCACAAGAAGTATTTATACCTACGTTTCCAGCACAAAGGATAGATAGGCGGACCGCACCACCAGCCGTAAGTTTCATTGTCTCATCATCGTGATCATACGTTATCTGTGTAAAATAAGAACCTGCACCTGATGTTGCATCTGAGAAATATATACCTCCGATACCGGTAGCCGAACTACCAATCGTAATGTAAGCGTCCCCAGAACTATTGGCGACAGCCAATTTTGTATCACTATAATAACAGCTCTCGGTACCTATTCCAACAGTACCGCCATGACCGGCGCCTCCCTGCCCGAAGTGCAGGACGCCATCGAAGGCGCCTCGAAGCCGGTGGTCGCGGCGATCCATGGCACCGCCCTGGGCGGGGGCCTGGAAGTGGCCCTGTGCGCCCACTACCGCGTCGCCGTCCCCTCCGCCCGCCTCGGCCTGCCGGAGGTGAACCTCGGCCTGCTGCCGGGCGCCGGCGGCACCCAGCGCCTGCCGCGCGTGGTGGGGGTCGAAACCGCCCTTTCCATGATGACCTCGGGCCGCCACGTCCCGGCCAAGGAAGCCAAGCAACTGGGCCTGGTCGACGAACTGGTCGACGAGGGCAAGCTGCGCGAGGAGGCCATCGCCTTCGCCAGGAAGGTGGTCGCCGAGGGCCGGCCCCTGCGCAAGATCCGCGACCAGAACGAGAAGCTGGAAGCCGCCAAGGGCAAGCCCGAGATCTTCGAGAACTTCCGCAAGGCCAATGCGCGGAAGTTCCGCGGCTTCCTGGCCCCGGAGTACAACATCCGCTGCGTCGAGGCGGCCGTGAACCAGCCCTTCGAGGAAGGCCTGGCCACCGAGCGCAAGCTGTTCCTGGAGCTGATGAGCGGCCCGCAGTCGGCGGCCCAGCGCTACGCCTTCTTCGCCGAACGCCAGGCCCAGAAGATCCCCGCCGTGCCGGACGACACCCCGACCATCCCGGTGAACAAGGTCGGCATCATCGGCGCCGGCACCATGGGCGGCGGCATCGCCATGAACTTCGCCAATGTCGGCATCCCGGTGGTGCTGATCGAGGTGAAGCAGGAGGCCCTGGACCGGGGCCTCGCCACCATCCGCAAGAACTACGAGCGCACCGCCTCGCGCGGCGGCATCACCGCCGAGCAGGTCGAGGAGCGCTGCGCCCTGATCACCGGTTCGCTGGAGATGGAATCTCTGGCCGACGTCGACCTCGTCATCGAGGCGGTGTTCGAGCGCATGGACATCAAGAAGGACATCTTCACCAGGCTCGACGCCATCTGCAAACCCGGCGCGATCCTGGCCACCAACACCTCGGGCCTGAACATCGACGAGATCGCCGCGGTCACCAAGCGTCCGGAAAGCGTCATCGGCCTGCACTTCTTCTCGCCGGCCAACGTCATGCGGCTGCTCGAGATCGTCCGCGCCGACCACACCAGCAAGGAGGTGATCGCCACCTCCATGAAGCTGGCCAAGAAGATCGGCAAGGTCGCCGTGCTGGTCGGCGTCTGCCCCGGCTTCGTCGGCAACCGCATCCTCGGCCAGCGTCAGCGCGAGGCGCAGAAGCTGGTCATGGAAGGGGCCATGCCCTGGGACATCGACCGCGTCCTCTACGACTTCGGCTTCCCCATGGGCCCCTTCGCCATGAGCGACCTGGCCGGCCTCGACATCGGCTGGGTGAAGGAGAAGTCCAAGGGTGAGTCGATCCGCGACGTCCTGTGCGAAATGGACCGCCGCGGCCAGAAGACCGGCGCCGGCTATTACGACTATGACGAGAACCGCACCGCCAAGCCGTCGCCGGTGACCGAGAAGGTCATCAAGGACTTCATCGTCAAGACCGGCGCCAATCCGCGCGACGTCTCCGACGAGGAGATCCTGGAGCGCTGCCTCTATCCGATGATCAATGAGGGCGCGAAGATCCTCGAGGAGGGCAAGGCCATCCGGCCCTCCGACATCGACGTGGTCTGGCAGAACGGCTACGGCTGGCCCGTCTATCGCGGCGGCCCCATGTGGTACGGCGATCAGGTCGGCCTGCCCAAGGTGCTGGCCAAGATGAAGGAGTTCCAGGCCAAGATGGGCGACCAGTTCAAGCCCTCGCCGCTCCTCGAAAAGCTGGTCGCCGAAGGCAAGTCCTTCAAGGACCTCTAGTTTCTCCTCCCCAAGCAGAAGCAGGATCATTCCATGCGTGAAGCCGTCATCGTGTCCGCCGCGCGGACGCCCATCGGCAAGGCCTATCGTGGGGCCTTCAACAACACGACCGCCCCGACCCTGGGCGGCCATGCCATCGCCGCGGCCGTCGCCCGCGCCAAGGTCGACCCGGCCGAGATCGACGACGTGGTGATGGGCGCGGCCCTGCAACAGGGCACGACCGCTCAGAACATCGGCCGCCAGGCGGCCCTGCGCGCCGGCCTGCCGGTCAGCGTCTCGGGCATGTCCATGGACCGCCAGTGCTCGTCGGGCCTGATGGCCGTGGCCACGGCGGCCAAGTACATCATCAACGACGGCGCGCCGGTGGCCGTCGGCGCCGGCCTGGAATCCATCTCGCTCGTCCAGAACGACAAGATGAACCTGTTCCGCGCCCGCGACGAATGGCTGGCCGAGCATGTGCCGGAACTGCAGGTCTCGATGATCGAGACCGCCGAGATCGTCGCCGACCGCTACAAGATCAGCCGCGAGGCCCAGGACGAATACGCCCTGCAATCCCAGCAGCGCACCGCCCAGGCCCAGGCCGAGGGCCGCTTCGCCCAGGAGATCGTGCCCATGACCACCACCATGATGGTGGTCGACAAGGCGACGGGACAGGCCTCCGAAAAGGAGATCACCATCGCCCAGGACGAGGGCAACCGTCCGCAGACGACGCTGGCCGACCTGCAGAAGCTGCAGCCCGTCTTCAAGGGCGGCCGCTACGTCCAGGAAGGCAAGTTCGTCACCGCCGGCAACGCCAGCCAGCTGTCGGACGGCGCAGCGGCGCTCGTGCTGATGGAAGCCAAGGAGGCCGAGAAGCGCGGTCTGGAGCCGCTGGGCGCCTATCGCGGCATGGCCGTGGCCGGCTGCGGCCCGGAGGAGATGGGCATCGGCCCGGTCTTCGCCATCCCGAAGCTTCTGGCCCGCAACGGCCTGAAGATGGACGACATCGACCTGTGGGAGCTGAACGAGGCCTTCGCCTCCCAGCTGCTCTACTGCCGCGACACGCTCGGCATCCCCAACGACAAGCTGAACGTCTCGGGCGGGGCCATCTCCATCGGCCACCCCTACGGCATGACCGGCGCCCGCTGCGCGGCCCACATCCTCTATGAGGGCAAGCGGCGGAAGGCCAAGTACGGCGTCGTCACCATGTGCGTCGGCGGCGGCATGGGCGCGGCGGGTCTCTTCGAGATCTTCTAGGCCGCACCTTTCCCGCGCCTATGAGGGGGCCGTCCTTTCGGACGGCCCCTTTTTCATGCTCGAAATCGTGAAATTTTTGCGAGCCCGTCGCAACAGCCTCTTCCCACCCGCGTTTCCCGCCCTATATGCGAATCAATCGCAATAAGGTCGAAGCCCATGAAGAAGACCGCCCTGAAGACCCTCACCTATTCGGTGATGCACCTGACCGTCGCCTTCGCCGTGGCCTACGTATTGACCCGGGATTGGCGCGCGGCCCTGGCCATCGGCATGGTGGAGCCCATATTCCAGACCATCGCCTTCGCGATCCACGAGCGCGTCTGGGCCCAGGCCGAAGCCCGCGCCGACCGGCGCGCACCGGATGCCGGAACCCTCGCTGTCGCCGTCCGTTCGGCGACAAGCTGAACCGTAATGGAAGGAGCCTAGTTCATGGCCGAGAAGATCAAGACCGGACTGAAGCCCGAGGACCGCGCGGCCGTCGCCCAGTCGCTGTCCAAGCTGCTGGCCGACACCTATGCCATCTATCTGAAGACGCATGGGTTCCACTGGAACGTCCGCGGTCCCAACTTCTCGTCCCTGCACGCCCTCTTCATGGAGGAGTACACCGAGATGTGGGGCGCGATCGACACGAT
>CAYQPL010000046.1:4813-6914 GCA_964419395.1 uncultured Phenylobacterium sp.
GCCGCAGGGCTACCGCACCTTCGCCAACCTCTCCTCCATCTCCGACGGCGATCCGGAGAACGACGCCGAGGCCATGCTGAAGACCCTGGTGGGCGACCACGAGACGGTCATCGCCACGGCCCGCGCGGCGCTCGCCGCCGCTCAGGAGGCCGACGACGAGGCCAGCGCCAGCATCGTCTCCGATCGGCTGGAGGCCCACGAGAAGCACGCCTGGATGCTACGGGCCACGCTCGGCGGCAAGTGAGCCTGCCCCGGCGACCCGCGCGCGGCGGGGGCTGACCGCCGCAAGGCGCGCGGCGATCTCCCCGGCCCGCCGGGCCCAGCAGCACTGATGCGCTTCGCGCCAGGTCTCCACCTGGCCCCGCGGCCCGGCCAATCGCCGGGCCGTTTCGCGTGCGGTCGCCGGCCGGACGACCGGATCGAAGGCGCCGTGAAGGTGGACCTGGGGAAGGCCCGGCCGTGACGGCAGGTCCGCAGGATCGAGCCCGGGCAGCGGCGTCAGGCCACGGCTCTCCGTCCAGGCGCCGAGGTCCAGCGGCGCGGCCACGGTGACGAGCCCGGCCACATCGTCCCGTCGTGCGGGGACACGCGTCGCCAGCACGCCCCCGCCCGACCAGCCGCCGCGGACCAGGCGCTGCGCGCCGGCCCGGACCTTGAGCGCCTCGACCCCGGCGTCGACCTGCGCCACGGCGGCCGCGGCGAAGCGGTCGCGGGTCCATTGCGCCGGGTCGCAGGCGGGATCGGCGACGAACTGACAGGGACGGCCAAGCCACGCCGCCCCGCCCGGCCAGGCCTGGGCGATGCTGAGCCCGACCGGATCGTCCGGCGTCGGGTCGGCGGTCGGCCGGCCTCGCCGGTCGTGGGCGCGGCCATCGCCCTCGATGACGATGGTCAGGACCTCCCGCCCCGCCAGGCCCGGCGGCATGACGGCGGCGAGGGGCCGCCCCGCCGCCGTCACTTCGAACCGCATCCCCGCATCGCCCAGGGGGTGGACGTGTCGGGCGGCGACCGGGGATGCGATCAGCAGCGACGCCAGAGCCAGGGGTGACAGGCGCCGCCACATCGGGTGGCTCAGAAGGCCCGGCGCAGGGTGACGCCGAGCACCGACTGGCGTTCGTTCGTCTTGCCGATCAGGGTCTGCCCCGTCACGGCGAAGCTGAAGCGGTCGCTGACCGGAATGGCCACGCCGGCCCCGATGACCCCGTAGTCGCCATCGACGCCCGGCGTGTCGTCGGACTGGTGGTTGAAGCTGGCCGAGACATAGGGCAGCCAGGCGCCGCCGACATAGAAGAGCGAGGCGCCGCCCGCGAACAGGGTCATGTCCACTTCGCTGCCGCCGATGGGACGGTTGGCGTTGTCCTGATAGGCGTCGGTCTCCGAACGGGAGGCCGCCACCGAGACGCCGGGGACCAGCAGCCAGCTGTCGCCCAGGTTCAGCTGCGTCTCGGCGGAGAGCGAGCCGAAGGTCTGGGTCCGCTCGGTCTCCCCGAAGGTGCGCAGCGCCCCGGCGGTGCGGCCGTATTCCACGTCATAGGCGCCATAGCCGATCGTGGCGGTGAGGCGCAGGGCCGGGGTCTCCGACCAGCTCGCATAAAGACCGCCGTTCCAGCCGTCGGCCTCGTAGGAGACATTGGCGCCGTCGAGGTCGGTCTGGCTGCGGCCCACATAGCCGCCGAGGACGAAGGGTCCGGCGGCGAGATCGAGGCCCACGGCGACAGCGCCGCCATAGCCGTCCTGCGACGTGCCCGGGCGGTCGTCCTCCACATAGGAGCCCGTCGCATTGATCCAGGCGCCGGCCTGGGCCGCGGCCGAACCGGCCGAAGCCCCGCGATAGCCGGACCGCTGCGTGCGGAGCAGGGGCGCCTGGCTCTGCAGGGCCGCCACGCCCATGGCCCGCAGGCGGCCGTTGACGAAGCCCTCCAGGCTGCCGATCTGCATGCGGTCGCCGATCAGGGCGGCCACGAGCTGGTCGGCCTGGGCCACGGAGATCAGCTGCTGCTCGGGCACGCTGAGGGTGACGGTGGAGCCGTCCGGATTGGTCACGGTGATCGAGCCGTCATCGACCGGCGGCGTGGGCGTCGTCGGCGTCGTCGGCGTCGTC
>CAYQPL010000046.1:6924-21441 GCA_964419395.1 uncultured Phenylobacterium sp.
GGGGGGGGGTGGGGGGGGGGGGGGGGGGGGGGTTTGGGGGGGGGGGGGGGGGCGAGCCCGGCTGACCGTAGGCCACCGCGCAGGCGCCCGAGCCCGTGACGGCTTCGGTCACGGTGTCGAGCGTGCAGGGGAACGGCGTGGTCGTCCCGCCGCGGCTGATCGTGCCGACATAGTCGATGGTCGTCCCGCTGGGGGTGACGCTGGTGAAGTTCACCGTCGCCGGGTCGGCGCCGAAGTCCGGTCCGCCCGAGATCTGGATGGTGATGTCGTTCAGCCCCTTGATCGTCGTCACGATGGTCGTGCCGTCGGGCAGGGTGACGGTGGTGTTGGCCGACTGGGCGAGCGCGGCGCCGGCCGGCGCGAGCGCGAGGGTGACGGCCGCAAAGCCGGCGGCGAACAGACGCATGATGAAGAACCCCTGGAAAAGACTGCGATGGATCGCGTCTCCTCCACCACGGCCGGCGCGGCGCCGCATGATCCATCCGGACTATGCGGACGCCCCGGCGGCGGACGGGGCGAAGAAAAAGGGCGGCGCGTCGGAACGCGCCGCCCTTCCTGTCACGGCTTGCGCCGGGATCAGAAGCGGTACTGGAGCTCCACGCCGAAGGTGCGCGGGAAGATCGGCTTGACGGTCTGACGCGGGCCGGCGGCCGAGGGCGTCGAGACGGACGAGGAGTCGAGCCCCTCTTCGTCGAAGGCGTTCTTCACGAAGCCGATCAGGGTGTAGCGGTCTTCGAGGTCGCGCCACAGCAGACGGAAGTCGGCCACGCTGGTGTCGCCGGCCGTATAGCCCGGCTGGGCGAAGATCGTGGTCTGCTTCTCACCCGTATAGGTGTAGGTCGTGCTGAAGGTCAGGGTGCCGGAGGTGAAGTCCCAGGCGTAGGTGCCGCCCAGGCTGACCTTGTTCTCCGGCGCCAGGGGCAGGTTGTTGCCCACCAGCGACTGCGGCTGCATGCCGTTCGACAGCGGCGGCCCCGAGGGGTTGGCGCCGGGCTGGGTGGCCTGCGGGTCGGCGGTGTCGACGAAGCAGCAGCCGTTCTGAAGCTCGGTGTTCAGATAGGCGTAGTTCAGGAAGAGCTGCATGTTGTCGATGGGCGACCACTGCATCTCCGTCTCCAGACCCCAGACCTTGGCGTCGAGGTTCAGGAACTGGGTGGCCGTAATCGCGCCGAGCGGCACGGTCAGCGGCGTCTGGAAGCCCTGGTAGTCGGAGTAGAACAGGGCGGCGTTGACCCGCAGATTGCCCGCGAAGTCGCGCTTCAGACCCAGCTCGTAGGAGTCGACATATTCCGGGTCGGCGTAGGGGTTGGGCGTCAGGCCGTTGGAGCCGACCCAGCCGCCCGACTTGTAGCCGCGGGAATAGCGCAGATAGGCGTTGGTGGCGCTGTCGGGCTCCCACTGCACGCCCAGGGTGCCGGTCCAGGCGTCCCAGTCGCCCTGCAGGTCACGGCGCAGGCCGCCGCCCGGATTGGCGTAGAGGTCGGCCGTGGCCGGGTTGGCCGCGCAGCCGGCGAGCGAGGTGGCGCCGCAGACCTGCAGGGTGGTGATGTCCACCGCGAAGCCCTGGCTCACCGCCAGCGGAATGCCCGCCGCGGCGAAGCTGGCCGCGAGGGTCGGCAGACGCGCCACGTAGCGGGCGATGTCGTAGCCTTCCTTCTCGTCGATCGTGTAGCGGATGCCGGCGGTCAGGGTCCATTCCGGCGACAGCTCGTAGTCGATCTGGCCGAAGGCGGCGTAGGAGTCGACCTCGATGTGGCCGTCCACATAGAGGAAGGCGCCGCGCGGGTTGGGCGCCGCCGGCGTGCCGGCCAGCGTCAGCGGCTGGAACATCGACGGGTCGCCGACGACCCGGATGCCCTGCGGCTGATCATAGCGCTGATGGTACTGGTAGACGCCCAGGATCCACTGCAGCGGCCCGTCGCTGTTGGACGACAGGTTGATCTCGTTCGAGTACCACTTCTGGCGTTCCTGGTAGAAGGTGCGCGCGTCGGTGGACACGTTGGTGGCCGTGAAGGGCGTCAGCGGGCCCGGGCCGTCCAGATCGGGGATCGGGATGCTCTGCGGCCCGGCGCGCGGCGTCAGGTCGGAGTCCGAGCCCGTGTCGTAGGTGTACTGCTGGTAGCCGCCGTAATATTTCAGCGTCGCCCAGTCCATGTCCCAGGTCAGGTCGAAGTGCAGGCGATGGTGGTCGCTGAGCTTGCCGATCGAGGTGAAGTTGGTGTTCTGCGACAGGTAGTCGGTCGTGCCGGGATTGGTCCCCGCATAGCCGAAGGTCGTGTTGTAGTAGAGGGCCGAGGTGCCCGAACCCGCCAGCGACGTGGTGTCGTAGGGCGAGATGACGTTCTCGTAGGTGTTGCCGACGCCGTAGGAGTCGTCCCAGTTGAACTTCGAATAGCGCATCCGGGCGGTGATGTTCTCGCCCAGGTCGGCCTCCAGCTGGGCCTCGATCATCCAGCGGTCGACCGTGCCGACGTCGTCGGCCGGGCCGCTGTTCTCGATGAAGCCGGAATTGCGCTTCTCGACCGAGCCGCCCAGCAGGAAGCGGAGGTTCTCGGCCACCGGACCGCGCATCAGCAGGTCGGCGCGATAGTAGTCGTAGTTGCCGACCGTGCCGCGGAACTCGCCGCGGAAGTCGTCCGTCGGGCGCTTGGAGATGACGTTCATCGCCCCGCCGATGGAGTTCCGGCCGTACAGGGTCCCCTGCGGGCCGCGCAGGACTTCCGTCCGCGCGATGAAGAGCGGCGGCGGCGAGGCGTCGGCCATCGAGTTGGAGAAGATGCCGGCGGAATAGAGCGCCACGGACGGGTCGGTGCCGATGGCGTTGGTCAGGCGGCCGAAGCCGCGGATCGAGAGACGGTCGTTGTTGGTGTAGCTCAGGCTCGGGGTCACCCGGGCCAGGTCTTCCACCGTGTTGACGCCCAGAATGTCGCGCCGCTCGCTGGTGAAGGCCGTGACGGCCACCGGCACGTCCTGCAGCGACTGGTCACGCCGTTCGGCGGTGACCACCAGCTCTTCGAGGACGGTCGTCTGTTGTGCGAGCGCGGGCGTGGCGGCGGCGATAGCCGCCGTCGGAACGCCCAAGACGAACAGGCAGCGCAAGCGCAGGGTGTTTTGCATAGTTTTACACCCAGCCGCCGCAGGCTCATGGTATGGCCCGTCGTGCGAATTTCATCATGTCCAAGCTGGACTAGTCGGACACTGTTCGAATAGGCCAAAATTCATTGGCGCGTAAGGGACGCACGCATCAAGCGAATTCACCTGTTGGCGACCAGGATCTCCAGACCACGGACGGCTTCGTCGACCGTCTGGGCGTCGAGACCCCCCGGCTGGCCCCGGGCGATCGCCAGGGCGGCGAGCCCGCGGGCGCTGGCCCAGATGGCCTGGGCCACCTGCCGCGGCGCCCGGCTCCCGCCGCGGCTGAAGTCGAAGGCCACGGCCCGAACCATCTCCTCGAAGGCGGCGGTCTCGGCCTCCGCAACCTCCGGCCGGCGGCTCGTGTCGCGGATCTCGTACATCAGACCGTAGACGGCGGGCCGCCGCCGCACGAAGTCCAGATAGGCCAGGCCGGCGGCGCGCAGGCCGCTGACCTCCTCGCGCGCGTCGGTGGCCGCCCGCATGGTGGCGGCGAGGTCCTGGAACCCCTCCACCGCGAGGCCGGAGAGGAGGGCGTTCTTGTCGGCGTAGTGGTAGTAGCCCGTGCCCAGGGCGCCGCCGGTCCGCCGGGCGATGGCGCGCAGGCTGCGCGCCGAGGCCCCCTCGCTCTCCAGCAGGCCGCGGGCCGCCGACGAGAGCTGCGAGCGGACGTTGCCCACATGGTAGCTGCGCCGCCGCGCCAGGACCGCTGAAGTCATCTCTGTCCCCCCATCGGCCTCTCGGATGAGACGGTGAACAGCGGTAACCTACGCCCATTTACGCAACGGCGCCCAGGCAATTGCGCGGCGCCGGCGCCATGCGGAGGGCTTTCAGGTGAAGTCGGCGACGACCGCCCCGGCCGCCTTCGCCAGGTCCTCGGGGGCGATTTCGATCTGCAGGCCCCGCCGCCCGCCGTTCACGAAGATGCGCGGCAGGGCGAGGGCGCAGGTCTCCAGCAGGGTCGGCGTGGGCCGCCGCCGGCCAAGCGGGCTGATGCCGCCGACCTTGTAGCCAGTGGACCGCTCGGCCTGCTCGGGCGGCATCATCTGGGCGACCTTGCCCCCGGCCGCCCGGGCCAGGCGCTTCAGCGCCGCCTCCCGATCGGAGGGCAGGACGGCGCAGACGGGCCGGCCGTCCACCAGGGTCATCAGCGTCTTGAACACCACGGCCGGCGACACGCCGAGGCTCTCGGCGGCCTGCAGGCCGATCCGCTCGGCGGACGGATCGTAGTCGTAGACGTGCAGCACGTAGGGCACGCCGGCGCGGTCAAGCGCCTGGGTGGCGGGAGTGGCCTTGGACATGACGCGGGCTCGACTGGACCGAAGCCGCGCCCCGGTCAAGACGGCCCGGCCGCGCCGCGGCCGCCACGCCGGGCAACCGCGCGCCGAGCAGGCTGGGCGCGAAGCGGTCGCAGCGGAAACGGGCCGGGCTCGCCATCCTCCCCGCCCTCCGCGCACCGCGCGCAGGGCCGGACGGGCGGCGGGCTCGGGCCGGCGCTCCTCCGCCCACAATTCCTCCTCCCAGGCGTCCTCCCACCAGGTGCGGCCCGCCTCCGCCTTCCGGCGCAGGGGCGCGTCGTCGATGACGCGGACCACCTCGGCCTCGGCCTCGTCCCAGACCACGGCGAGGTCGAGGCTGCGAAGCGCCTCGTCGGCGTTCAGGCGTCCGGCCTCGGCCAGTTCGGCGGCCCGGACAGGGCTGTGCGAGCGCCGGACGCGGCGCGGTCCGATCCGGGTTTCGCGGTCGGCGGGGGTCTGCCCCGCGGCTAGCTGGCCGGGGCCGGCCGGCGGGGCGGGCGGCGCCTGGTCTACCGGCGGGGCGGCGGGGGGGGGGCGGCGGGCGGCGCGGGGGGCGGTTTTGCGGGCGGCGGCGCGCATGGGACTCTCCGTTTCCTTTCGCTGAGATCCACGCTAGGACCGGGATACGTCAGAAACGGACGCATCGAATGCGACACGAGAAGGCCGCCCTGCTGCTGGAGCTGGCGCGCGCCCTGGCCAGTTCGGCCGAGGGCCTGACCCTGGACGAGATGGCCCAGCGACTGGGGGTCGGCCGCCGCCCCGCCGAGCGGATGCGCGACGCCCTGCGCGATCTTTTCCCGCACATGGAGGAGGTGGAGGATCCGCCCACCCGGCGCTTCCGCATTCCCGCCGGGCTCGCCGCCCTCTTCCAGACACCCGACGCCGAGGAGCTCGCCGCCCTCCACGCCGCGGCCGAGCAGTTCCGGCAGAGCGGCGCCGCGGCCCGCGCCGCCGCCCTCGGCCGGCTGGAGGCCAAGGTGCTCTCGGCCATGCGCGCGCCCGCGCGGCGGCGCCTGGCGCCCGACCTGGAGGCGGTGCTGCAGGCCGAGGCCATCGCCGTCGCCCCCGGACCGCGGCCCTTCGAGGACGAGGCCGTCCTGCGCCGGGTGCGCGAGGCGATCACGGGGTTGCGCCGCCTGCGATTCGCCTATCAGGGCGGCAGCACGCCCGGCCGGGTCCGCGAGGTGACGCCGCTCGGCCTCCTCTTCGGGCGCAGCAACTATCTGGTCGCCAGCGAAGGCGAGAGCCGGGAGCCGCGGACCTGGCGGCTGGACCGCCTGAGCGAGGTGTCGGTTCTCGATGCGCCCGGGGCCCCGCCGCCCGGCTTCTCCCTGGCGGCCTTCGTCGACCGGAGCTTCGGCATCTACCAGGATGCGGTCGAGGACGTCCGGCTCCACATCCTGCCGCATGGAGCCGAGGAGGCCCTGGGCTGGCGCTTCCATTCCACCCAGACCACCGAACCGCAGCCGGACGGCTCGGTGCTGGTCGCCTTCCGGGCGAGCGGCATGCGCGAACTCGCCTGGCACCTGTTCTCCTGGGGCGACAAGGTACGGATTGTCGCCCCCCAGCGGTTGAAAGACATGATGGCTGAGCAACTGGCCTTGGCCATCGGGGCCCATCAGGCTTAAGCATGGCCGTTCCCGAAAGAGAGAAAGCCGCTTGCCCGCCGACGACAAGGAAGCCTTCGCATGAGTTCGCGCCTCTCCGCGGCGGCCGGCGCGGCCATCCGGCGTCTGCGCCACGGCAAGGGCTGGACCCTGGCCGAACTCAGCGCCCGGTCGGGCGTGCCGCTGTCGAGCCTGTCCAAGGTCGAGCTCGGCCAGACCTCCCTGCCCTATGACGTGCTGCTCCGGCTCTGCCGGGCGCTGGACGTCGACGTCGAACACCTTGTCCGGCCCGAGCCCCTCCCCGTCCCGCCGAAATCCCGCGCCGGCCGGCGCTCGGTGGTGCGCGCCGGCGAGGGCGAGCGGCAGGCGGTCGGCGGGCACCCGGCCCGAATCGGCGCGGCCGACCTTCTGCGGCGCGACTTCACCCCCGTGGTGCTCGAGGTCTGCGAGGGGCGGCGAAACGGCGGCCTGATGCGCGCCCGGGGCGACGCCTATCTGCGCGTCCTGTCCGGCGAGGTCGTCATGCACTCCGAGGTCTATGCGCCCCTGACCCTGCAGCCGGGCGACGCCGTCTTCTTCGACGGGGAGATGGGCTTCGCCCTGACCGCGCCGGACGGCCCGGCCGCCGAGGTCCTGCTGATCCACCAGGGCGACCGCCTGCTGGACGCCTGCAGCGCGACGCGATCCGATGGATCCGATCGCCGCTCTCGATTCCTGACCGACGCAGACTTCGTCCGATAGCCGGCGCCCTTCATCGGATCGTGCTCCAGGTCCGGCCCCGTCCAGGTCCGCGGCGGGCGGGCGGACACAGCTCGCGCGGAACGGCGGCGCGCAGGGCCCAGGCGCTTGCGTCCGCCGTCTCATTCTCATATTAGAGAATTATTCTCCGTTTAACCGTATGGCATGTCGCATCTGAGAAGATGCGCGGGAGCTGTCGCGCTGACCTCGTCTGGAGACCCCCTCGCCCATGATCGCCGCCCCGGTCGAAACCCGCGTCTCCGGACGAAGGCCTGCGCCGATGGCGCGCCCAAGGGCGGACCGGACGAGGACCATACTGGTGGTGGACGATTCCCCGGTCATCCGGCTCCTCCTCGCCGACATGCTGAGCGCAGCCGGCTATGCGGTGGTGCTGGCCGAAGACGGGGTCGAAGCCCTGCGGCGGATCGGCGAAGCGCGGCCCGACGCGGTGCTGACCGATCTCAACATGCCCCGCCTGGACGGGTTCAGCCTGATCGAGGCGCTGCGGCGCGATCCCGCCTTCACCGACCTGCCGATCCTGGTGGTCACCAGCGAGGAAAGCCCCGCCAAGCGGGCGCGCGGCCTGGCGGCGGGCGTCGACGGCTGGATCGTCAAGCCCTTCGAACCGGCCGAACTGGTGGAAGCCCTGTGGGCGCTGGACGCCCTGGCCTGACGGCGGCTCAGCCGAAACGTCGAAGCGGCGGCTCTCCGTCCTCGCCGAGGGCCGCGGCCTGCTCCACCAGGGCCCGTTCCAGCCGGCGGGCGAGACGGGCCTCCGGAGCGCCCGCCCCGTCGACCCCGGCCGAGGCGGCGAAGAGGTCCGCCTGGGCCCCGGCGTCGCCGGAGAGGCCAAGCGCCGCAGCCTCCTCGGCGAGCGCGCCGGCGACCGCGCGGCGGGAGTCGGCCGAAAGGTCGGCCAGCGCGGCCACGGCCACGCGGCCATAGGCCGTCATCACCTGGACGTCGCTGTGCAACTGATCGAGCCGCCGACGAATGTCGTCGAGGGCGGCCTCGGAGGATTCGTTCATCATGAACCTCGGAACGCGTGAACGGTCGCGCCAGACCTGGCGTGCGCGTTCCGCCCCGCGCCACCCGTCACCTGCCGACCAAATGGGATCGCCGCCGACTTAGATAACGACGGTCAAGCTGTCAACAAGTGGGTGCAAACGCACATTGTGCACGCGCGACTTGTGCAGATGCGCAAACCGATGTTCTACAGGGGCGAGGGAGGGACACATGACGCAAAGCGCTGGCGGGCTTCGGTCCGTGGACCCCGAGGGCGAGTTCGGCCTCGATGTGCCCGAATACTTCTTCTACCTGCTGTTCCAGGCGGTGCGTCGCCGTGACGCGGCGTTCGAACGCGCCCTCGCCCCGCTCCAGCTGACCCTTTTCCAGTGGCGGGCCATGTCCACGGTCCGTCGATTCGGGGCGTGCGGGATGTCGGAGCTGTCGGCCTTCACCGCCGTCGATCGCACCACCCTGACCCGCTCGGTCGACCAGCTGGTGCGCCGGGGCCTGATCGCCCGCCAGACGCCCGAGAGCGATCGCCGCCAGGTGCGGTTGAGCCTGACCCCGGACGGCGAGGCGGTCTACGAACGCGCGGTCGATCAGCTGCTGAGCTTCAATCGCCGCGCCCTCGACGGCCTGCGCGAGGCGCGCCAGCGGGAGCTCAGCCGCGGCCTGGCCACCATCATCCGCAACCTCGCCCCAGACGACGCATTCGCCGAGGCGCTGGTCCGCTTCGAACCGGCCCTGATGCGCGCCACCGGCCGCCGGGGCTGAACGCCGCCCGCCGGCCGCGATTATCCTTGCGACTCCTTCGCAACGGCTGTGGCATGGTGGCGCGATGAGCGCGCCGAGCGATCCCGCCCGTTCCGATCCGGACGAGACCCCACAGCCCCTGCGGCCGATGAGCCCCCTGGCGGTGCTGGTCTATCGCGCCATCGGCATGGCGGCGCTGGGGCTCGGGATCGCGGGCGCCTTCGTGCCGCTGCTGCCGACCACCGTCTTCCTGATCGTCGCGGCCTGGGCCTTCGGGAAGAGCGCGCCCAAGCTCAGGGCGCGCCTGTACGCCCACAAGCGCTTCGGCCCCACCCTGAGGGCCTGGGACGAGCGCGGCGCCATTCCCCCGCGCGCCAAGGTCGCCGCCCTGCTCGGCATGACGATCAGCTGGGTGATCCTCGCCCTGACGACCCATCGGCCCTGGCTGTCGGCGGGCGTGGGGATCGTGCTGATCGGCTGCGCCGCCTACGTGCTCACCCGGCCGTCGGCCTGATCGACCCGCCAAATCGTCGCACCGGCTTGATCGCGCAGCGCCTGACCTCACATCAGCGCGGTGCGGGCCCTCTCCCCACGCGACGCCTCCGCACGGAGGCCGCGCGTCGGCCCGCACAGGGCGCGTTCGGTCGCGCG
The DNA here is from genome assembly GCA_964419395.1 of uncultured Phenylobacterium sp. Lineage (GTDB taxonomy): Bacteria > Pseudomonadota > Alphaproteobacteria > Caulobacterales > Caulobacteraceae > Phenylobacterium. The sequence continues at coordinate 16,112 of CAYQPL010000046.1, forward strand.
GCCGGGACGCTTCTCTCCCCCCAGCCCCGCCCCGGCCGGACCGGGCGCGCCCGCCCCCAATCCTATGGCGGCGCGCCGACCAGGATTTCGCGCTTGCCCGCGTGATTGGCGGGGCTGACCACGCCCTCCTGCTCCATCCGCTCGATGAGCGAGGCCGCCCGGTTGTAGCCGATCTGCAGCCGGCGCTGGACGTAGCTGGTGGACGCCTTGCCGTCGCGGGTGACCACGGCCACGGCGCGGTCGTAGAGGTCGTCGCCCGAACCGCCCCCGGCCCCACCGAAGTCGCCGCCGCCCTCGTCCTCGTCGCCGCCGGCGGTGACGTCCTCCACATACTGAGGCTCGCCCTGGGCGCGCAGGAACTTGGCCACGGCCTCGACCTCCTCGTCGGAGACGAAGGGGCCGTGCAGGCGTGTGATGCGTCCGCCGCCGGCCATGTAGAGCATGTCGCCCTGGCCCAGCAGCTGCTCGCCGCCCTGCTCGCCCAAAATGGTGCGGGAGTCGATCTTGGAGGTGACCTGGAAGGATATCCGGGTCGGGAAGTTGGCCTTGATGGTGCCGGTGATCACGTCCACCGACGGGCGCTGGGTGGCCATGATCAGGTGGATGCCGGCGGCCCGGGCCATCTGGGCCAGGCGCTGGACGGCGCCTTCCACGTCCTTGCCCGCCACCAGCATCAGGTCGGCCACCTCGTCGATGACCACCACGAGATAGGGCATGGGCTTGGGATCGATGCGCTCGCTCTCGTAGACGGGACGACCGTTGTCGTCGAAGCCGGTCTGGACGGTGCGTTCGAAGTGCTCGCCCTTGGCGGCGGCCTCCTTGGCCCGCTCGTTGTACGAGGCGACGTTGCGCACGCCGATCTTCGACATCAGCCGGTAGCGGTCCTCCATCTCGCGCACGGTCCACTTCAGCGCGACGATGGCCTTCTTCGGATCGGTGACGACGGGCGCCAGCAGGTGCGGGATGCCGTCATAGACCGACAGCTCCAGCATCTTCGGGTCGATCATGATGAAGCGGCACTGCTCGGGCGCCAGCCGGTAGAGGATCGACAGGATCATGGCGTTGACGCCCACCGACTTGCCCGAGCCGGTGGTGCCGGCGATCAGCAGGTGGGGCATCTTCGACAGGTCGGCGATGTAGGGCTCGCCGCCGATGTTCTCGCCCAGCGCCATGGGCAGGGCGAGCGTTGAGCGCTCGTACTCGGCGCTGGCCAGGAGGTCGCGCAGATAGACGGTCTCGCGCTTCTGGTTCGGCAGCTCGATGCCGATGGCGTTGCGGCCGGGCACCACGGCGACGCGGCAGGCGGCCACGCTCATCGAACGGGCGATGTCGTCGGACAGGGCCACGACCCGGGCCGACTTCACGCCCGGCGCGGGCACCAGTTCGTAGAGGGTGACGACAGGGCCGGGCCGGATCTGGTCGATCTGGCCGCGCACGCCGAACTCGGCCAGCACGCCCTCGAGCAGCTGGGCGTTCTGGCGCAGGGCGCCCTCGTCGAAGGCCGCCGCCCGCGGCTTGGGCTTGGCCAGCATCGAGAGCTCGGGGAGGGTGAAGCCGTCCGGGCGGACGAAGTCGAACACGCCCTGGTTTTCGCGGCTCTCCCGCGGCGACTCCTTGGGCGGCGTCTTCGGCTTGCGGATGCTGAGGCGGGCGGCCGAGGGCGTCGGCGCCTCGTCGAAGTCGTCCGCCGCGTCCTCCAGGTCGTGGCGGAGCGGCGCCGGAGCGCCCACGCTTGCCGGAGCGGGCGCAGGATCGAGGGCGGCGTCGGGGATGCCCGCTTCGCGCTGGGCCCGCCGCGCGCGTGCGGCGCGGGCCGGCGCGGGCGGGGCCGGCGGCTCGATCTCCACCTTCGGCCGGCTGGCGAGGCGCTGGGCGAGGCCTTCGGCCATCGACGCGGCGTCGACCTTCCTCAGGCCGATGGCGAACCCCAGGCCCACGAGGCCGAGAACGCCCAGCAGGAGGGCCGCCACAGGCCTGGCGGCGGGAATGCGGGCGAATTCCAGGAGGCCCGCGGCGCCGGCCAGCAGGCCGTGGCCCCAGAAGCCGCCCAGGCCCTTGGCGAGCGGCCAGATGGCCGGCGGCGCGGGCCAGGCCAGAAGGGCGGCGAGCGCCAGCAGGCCGGCCCAGGCGGCCAGGCCCCGCAGGCGCAGGGCGCGGCGCGTGGCGTCGGGTTCGGCGCTGAGCGCGCGCGAGAGGCCGAGCATGACCATCAGCAGCGCCCCGAGGCCGGCGACCAGCCCCAGGGATTGCATGCCGATGTCGGCGATCACCGCGCCGGGGGCGCCGAGCACGTTCTGCGGCGCCTGGGCCGAGGCGGCGTTCAGGCTCGGATCGGCGGCGTCGTAGGTGGCCAGCGCCAGCGCCACGGCGACGCCGGAGGCGGCCAGCAGCCCGCCCCGCAGCCGGGCCGTGTTGGGATGCGCCCAGGCCAGCCGCGCGATGTGCAGCGCCAGCTCCAGACCCGTTTTCCGCGCCGCCCGCGCCATCAACGCCCTCCATCCGCTTGAGGCCCTGGTCTATCGGCAGGAGGGTTAAGAGGCGTTTACGCCGTGAGGCGGCGCGATGTGCGAAATCGCCGCGCGAAGCCGCTGTCCGGCGCCACGAACGCGCTTCCGCTCAAGGCCTCTCCGCACTAGGTTTGCGCCGTCATGTGGACCGTTCCGAAATCCGTCCTGCGCCTCGTCGCGCTGATCCTGCTCGGCTGCGCCGCCGGCGCCTTCGCGCTCGGCATGCTGGGCGCCGAGCCGGGCGGCGGGCGCCTGCCCGGCGAGGCGGCCTCGACCGAGGGGGCGACGGTCACCACCCTGAACGCCGCCGACGCCCGGCCCCTGACGGAAGGGAGCGCCCCGCCCCCGGCGGAAGAGGACGAGAGGGCTGCGGCCGAGGCCGAGGACAAGGCGGCGCAGACCGAGGTCGCCGAAGCGCCCGAACCGCCGGCCGATCCCCAGGTCCCGGCCCTGCAGGTGCCGGTGGAGACCCCCGCGCCCCGGCCGCCGCCGCAGAAGGCGCCCGCCCCCAAGGCGCCGCCGCCCCAGCCGAGCGGCGATGCGATCGGCGACCTCGTCGACGGCCTGACGCCGCCTTCGGAGCTGCCGCCCTTCTAGGGCTGCGCCGGCGCATCGGACGCCGGAGGGCGCTCCGAGGTCGCCGGGAGGTCGGTCGGCGGCGGACCGGTCCGCCGGTACGTGATGGAGTCCGGCGCCGTCACCCCGGCCGAGACCACGAACTGCACCGCCTCGTTCAGCGTCCAGTCGAGCCAGACCAGCCGGTTCACGGGCACGATCTCCACATAGCCCGAGGTCGGATTGGGGGTGGTCGGCACATAGACGGCGGCCAGATCCTCCCCCGTATCGGCGGCCTTGAAGAGCTGGGTGACCAGGCCGACCGTCTTCATCTCCTCGGAGGGGAACTCGATCAGCACGACCTTCTGGGCCTGCTCCATGGGCGAGTGGAAGCTCGCGATCAGCTTCTGGGCCGAGGAGTAGACGGTGCGGCCGATGGGGATGCGTCCGATCAGGTCGTCCACCGCGCGGCCCACCGCCTTGCCCGCCGCTCCGCGGGCCAGCAGGCCGACGATGGTCAGGATGACGATGGCGGTGAGGATTTCGAGGATGGTGGTGAAGACGCCGGGCGGGCCGGCGCCGGCCCAGGCCGCCAGCGGCCGGATGACCAGCGCCCCCAGCAGCGAGGCGAGCTTGGCCAGCAGCCAGAGCGCCCAGACGGTGAGCGCCAGCGGCGCCAGGGTGACGGCGCCGACCGCGAGGGTCTGCGGCCAGCGGATCAGGAATTGCCGGACGGCGGGGTCCATGACGAAAGGGCTCCGGTCTCTCGGGATGCGGAGTTCCTAAACGCCCGACGCCCGCGACGGAACCATGGCGACGCTAGGGCTTGGCCGGCGCGACCCCATGCTGGGCGAAGTGGGCCAGCATCCGCGCCCAGCCATCCTTGGCGGCCTGCGCGTCATAGGCCGAGCGGTAGTCGGCGTGGAAACCGTGTTGGGCGTCCGGATAGACGACGATGTCGCTCTCGGTCTTGCCGGCGGCCTTCAGCGCCGCACGCATCTTCTCCACGTCGGAAAGCGGGATGCCCTGGTCCTGGCCCGCATAGAGGCCGAGCACCGGCGCCGACGTCCGGGCGGCGAGGTCGACCGGCCACTGGCGCTCGCTGGGTTCGGCGTCGGCCGGCGGGGCGAGACGGCCGTACCAGGCGACGCCGGCGTCGAAGAAGTCCGTCTTCTGGACCGCCTGCCAGACGATGTTGCCGCCCCAGCAGAAGCCGGTGACGGCGGCCGTCTCGGCGTCGGCATAGTCCTGCGCCTGCAGGAGGGCCATGGCCGCGGCCAGGTCGCCCATCACCTGTTCGTCGCCGGCGGTGGCGACGATCTTCCGGATCTCGGCATAGTCGGTCAGCTTCGACGGGTCGCCCGCCCGGGCGAAGAAGTCCGGCGCGATGGCGACATAGCCGAGCTGGGCGAGCCGGCGGCAGACGTCGCGGATGTATTCGTGGACGCCGAAGATCTCCGACACGACCACGACCGCCGGGAACGGGCCGGTCCCTTCCGGCCGGGCCAGATAGGCCGGGATCTGGGTGTCGGGCGGCGAGAGCTGCACGGTCTCGGTGACGAGGCCGGTTACCGGGGTGGTGATCGGCTCGGCCTGGGCCGACAGCGCGCAGACGGCGTCGCCGCCGAGAACGGCGGCGCCCAGCTTGCGGCGCGCCAGGTTCAGGTCCGAAGGCCGGGTCCCTTCGGGACGGGTCAGCGTGGTCATGGGCGTCCTCCGGGTTCTTATGGGAAGCGATCCTGCGGTCAGGGCCGGCAGGAGTCCAGCCGACTCGCCGTCAGATCGAGGCGCCCGCCCGCCGCAGCGTCAGATTGATCCGCCCGCCGCCGGGCAGGAGCTGCGACGAGCCCGAGAGGATTCGGTCGATCCCGTGGAAGGCGAGCCGCGCCCCGCCGCCCAGGACGCAGACATCGCCCGAGGCCAGGCGGACCGAGCGGGTCGGATCGCGCCGGCTGGTCCCGCCGATGCGGAAGACCGCCGTATCCCCCAGCGAGACCGAGAGGACAGGATAGGCGAAGTCCGCCTCGTCCCGGTCCTGATGCAGGCTCATCCGGGCGTCGGCGTCGTAGAGGTTCACAAGGCAGGCGTCCGGCGGGCCCGGGGCGGCGGCGACCTCGCGCCACAGGTCGAGCAGGGCGGCGGGAATGTCGGGCCACGGCTCGCCCGTTTCCGGGTGGGTCGCTTGGTAGCGATAGCCGCCCTGGACGTCCGTCACCCAGCCGAGCGGGCCGAAATTGGTCATCCGCACGCTCATCGGCTTCCCGCCGG
>CAYQPL010000046.1:21451-22300 GCA_964419395.1 uncultured Phenylobacterium sp.
GCCTCGCCCCGACGCAGCACGGCGTCGAGCAGCGCCGTCTGGGCCGCGGCGTCCAGCCGTCCGGGCAGGAGGCGAAATCCAGTCTCTGCAACCAGGCTCATCACCGCTCATATAGAGATCGATGAGCGCCGACGCCCGCATGAAGTCCCTGACCCTTCGCGCCCTCACCGCCGGCGAGCGCGCCCTGGCGCGGGAGGTGTTCGGCGAAACCCTGGACGCGGTCCGCATCCGCCTGCTCGCCCTGCCGCTCTGGCCCCGCGCCTTCGCCACGGGCAGGACCCTGCTCGTCTTCCCTCAGGGGCAGGCGGCCACGGACTTCGCCGCAGAGCCGCTGCCTCTGCAGGGCCTCTTCGTCCACGAGCTGACCCATGTGTGGCAGGCGCAGCACGGCACGGCCTTGCTGCCGGCCAAGCTCCGCGCCGGGGATGGTCCCCTCGCCTATGCCTACGACCTGTTCGACGGGCGCGATTTCGCCGATCTGAACATCGAGCAGCAGGCCATGGTGGTGCAGCACGCCTTCCTGGCCAGCCGGGGCGCCGCCCTGAGGATTCCGGCCCTCGCCTATGGCGCCTATCTGGCCGGACTTGCGCCCCGTCAAAGCGATAAACCCCGGAATGTTTAGGGTCATTGGGCTTGCGACAGGGTTGTGGCTACCCATATCGCGACTCGACGGCGGGGCGCTTCTTAAGCTAACCGCCCGAGACCCTTATTCGAACCGGGGGCGGTGACAAGAACCGGGGCGCTTCACTAGAAGGCCCTCCACGCGCCGTCCGCCAACAAGGAGCGAGCAGGACTCGATTATGAGCAAGAAAATCGGCATCGACCTCGGCACCACCACTTCGTGCGTCG
>CAYQPL010000047.1:0-22063 GCA_964419395.1 uncultured Phenylobacterium sp.
GTAGCTGTGGCCAGTAACCCAACCGACGTCCGCTGTGCACCAGTATATATCTCCGTCTTTATAATCAAATACATATTGGTGTGTCATGGAAGTATAAACTAAATACCCGCCAGTGGTATGCAGAACTCCTTTGGGTTTGCCGGTTGACCCGGAAGTATAAAGAATGAACAGCGGATCCTCTGCATTCATAGGCTCAGCCACACAATCTACCGACTGATCAGTAACTAAATCATGATACCAAATGTCCCTGTTCTGTTGCATATTTACGTTGTTCCCGGTGCGTTTTACGACTACGCAATGCTTAATGGTTGGGCAGTTTCTCAAAGCATGATCGGAATTAGCTTTTAGTGGAACGTTGCGAACACCACGCAGTCCTTCATCAGCAGTTATTATAAGACTAGACGAGCAGTCGTGAATTCTATTGGCTAGAGAAGCGGGGGAGAACCCTCCAAAGACAACAGAATGGATCGCACCTATCCGGGCGCATGCCAAAATACTTATAGCCGCTTCCGGTATCATCGGCATATAGACTGTAATTCGGTCGCCTTTTTTTACCCCAAGTGACTTTAGACCATTGGCCATTTTACAGACGGCTGAATGCAGTTGTCGGTAAGTTAGTGTAGAATCCTCGGTTGGATCATCGCCTTCCCAAATGATTGCTATTTGGTCTCCACGCGATTCTAAGTGCCGGTCCACACAATTAAAACACGCGTTCAAAACACCATCTTCAAACCATTTAATAGATAATTCTCCAGGCTCAAAACTCGTATTTTTAGCGCGGGAATAGAGTTTAAACCAAGCCAGTCTTTGACCATACTTTGCCCAAAATTCTTCTGGATTTTCGACCGACTGTTGATACATTTGAAAGTAAGTTTCTTCATTGGCGTATGCATGCTGGGACCAGTAAGCAGGCACTTGGAATATCTCATTTTGGGTCATCGGTAGCCCTTCCTCGTGGAAAATATTCTTGACCGTTTTTTTAAATCGTCTTTGCAAAATTATCCGTTTATTTTTAAGTGGTAAACAAGATATCTTTCGATATTGCGCCTTTATAAATGGTCGCTTTAAATTATAGTAGGGACATTCGCTTACATCTTGGTCAATTCAGAGATCTGGCAGTCCGTTGCCGGATTTCTTCGAGTTTGGAGCGGGCGATGAGATTTGAACTCACGACCCCAACCTTGGCAAGGTTGTGCTCTACCCCTGAGCTACGCCCGCGTTCTTCGAAGCCGACCCGTCTGGCCGCCCCCGAAAATCGAGAGCGGGCTTATGGCAGACCGTTCCGACCTTGGCAAGCGGCCGTCAGCCAAATTTTGGAGCCTTCAGCCGGCGCTTGTTCACGTGGTCCTTGGGGGCCTGCGCGACCTCCTCCGGGAACTCCCCGCGGAAGTAGTAGCGCTGCCAGGCCTCCTTGGTCGCCTCGGGGTCGGCGCGGAAGATCCTGGCGTTGAATTCGCTGCGGTGCTTCTCCCAGGTGTCGTACTGGTTGCGCAGGTCCGGATTGGACGACATGGCCCGGATCACCGGCTGCACCTGGGCCAGCGGCTTGTCCTGCACCAGGGTGATGAAGCAGAAGGGCTCGCCCTTGCGGAACTGCACCTTTCCCGGCCGCGTGAAGATCCAGTTCATGGTGAAGGGGAAGGGCAGCCAGTCGGTCTCCACCAGTCCCGCCAGCGGCTGGATGCCGTCCTTGACGTGGTTGGGCGGCCCCTGGGCGATCATCGACCAGCCGGGCGGGGTGCGGAACAGATAGCCCGGATGGAAGGTCACCACCCCGTGGCTGAAGTGCGACTTGGCGAAGTTGTGGAAGTCCGGGTGAGGGTTGTCCGGCTTCAGGACGATGTCCTCCTGGAACAGGCCCCCGTTCCACTCGGCGGTGAAGCTCATCGGGCAGAGGATCTCCCAGCCCGTGGTGTTGGCCATGGTCAGCGGCAGGCACCGATAGGGATGGCGCTCGGCGAAGCTCTCCATCCAGGCGCGCTGCGGGCGGCCCGGCACGATCTCCGGCGGCCGTTCGGCTGTGGGGTAGCACTCGAGCTCCATGGGCGTTCCAACCTCTGACTGGCGACCGGACGGGGTCCTTGCGACTGCTCTAGCCAGGGCCAGCGGCGCTCGTCCAGTTCCGCAAGCGCCCGGATGCCCCTATGGAAGGCGCCATGAAGACCCGCGCCGATCTGCTCGCCTTCCTCGACGCCCACGGCGTCGCCCACCGCACCGTGGATCACCCGGCCGTCTTCCGGGTCGGCGAGGGCGAGGAGATCAAGGCCGGCCTGCCCGGCGCCCACACCAAGAACCTGTTCCTGAAGGACGCCAAGGACCGGCTCTGGCTGATCTCGGCCGCCGACCGGACGGTGATCGACCTCAAGCGCCTGCCCGCCGTCATCGGCTCGGCGCGGCTCTCCTTCGGGCGCGAGGCGCTGATGGTCGAGACCCTGGGCGTGACGCCGGGATCGGTCACCGCCTTCGGGCTGATCAACGACGAGGCCCGACGCGTGACCTTCGTGCTGGACCGCGTGCTGGCGGAGGCCGATCGCGTGAACTTCCATCCCCTGACCAACACCGCCACCACGGCCGTCGACCAGGCGGGCTTCCGCGCCTTCCTGGCGGCCCTCGGCGTTCGGCCCGTCGTCGTGGACTTCGAGGCCCTGGCGGTGGTCGAGGACGAAACCATCCGTTGAAGGGGCCGCGGCATGGGACCATCTTAGGCCCGCCCGCGTTCCGACACCCGAGACACCAAGAGACGAGACCCCATGAGCCTCATCGGAGATGCCGCCGCCGCCCCGCCCGCCGGGGCCCTGGTCAAGGACGCGACCGACGCCAGTTTCATGGCCGACGTGGTCGAGGCCAGCCGCGAGACCCCTGTCATCGTCGACTTCTGGGCGCCCTGGTGCGGGCCGTGCCGGCAGCTCGGCCCCGCCCTGGAGCGCGCCGTGGCCGCCGCCAAGGGCAAGGTGAAGATGGTCAAGATCGACATCGACCAGAACCCCGCCTTCGCCGGCCAGCTGCGCGTGCAGTCCATCCCCGCCGTCTTCGCCTTCCACGAGGGCCGGCCTGTGGACGGCTTCATGGGCGCCCTGCCGGAAAGCCAGGTGAAGGCCTTCGTCGACAAGCTCGCGGCGATGGCCGGGCCGAGCAGCCTCGACGAGGTGGTCGCCATGGCCCGCGAGGCGCTGGAGGCCGGCGATCTCGCGACCGCCGCCCAGGCCTTCGCCCAGGTGATCCAGGCCGAGCCCGACAATGTGAAGGCGCTGGGCGGGCTGGCGCGCTGCTACCTGGCCGGCGGCGACGCCGAGCGGGCCCGCGAAGTGCTGGAGATGGCTCCCCCCGAAGCCCGGGATCCCGACCTCGACAGCGTGCGCGCCGCGCTGGATCTCGCCGCCGAGGCGCCGTCCGAGACCGCTGAGTTCGAACGCCGGCTGGCCGCCGCCGCCGACGACCACGAGGCGCGCCTGGCCCTGGCCAAGGCCCTGGCCGGGCGGGGCAAGCTGGACGCCGCCGCCGACCATCTGCTGCACATCATCGAACGGGACCGGGCCTGGAACGACGAGGCGGCGCGCAAGCAGCTGCTGACCATCTTCGAGGCCGCCGGCCCCGGCTCGGAAGTCGCGCGCTCGGGCCGCCGCCGTCTCTCGGCCATCCTGTTCTCCTAGCGAAAGCGAGGTACGCCATGCCGGGCTACCGGCGCGCCGCCGACCTGCCCCAGGTCATTCCGGTCTTCCCCCTGGACGGGGCGGTGCTGCTGCCCGGCGGCGACCTGCCGCTGCAGATCTTCGAGCCGCGCTATCTGAACATGGTGGACGACGCCATGGCCGGCGACCGGATCATCGGCATGATCCAGACCAAGCCCGGCGGCGAACGGGCGCGGCCCAACCTCACCGCCGTCGGTTGCGCCGGCCGCATCACCAGCTTCGCCGAGACCTCGGACGGGCGCTATCTGATCACGCTGACGGGAGTCTGCCGCTTCGCGGCCGGCGAGGAACTGCCGGTGCGGTCGCCGTACCGCCAGATGCGCGGCGACTTCGCGCGCTTCGAGGCGGACCTCTCGCCCGAGGACCAGCAGGCCCCCGACCTCGACCGTGAGCGCTTTGCGAAGGCGCTCAAGCGCTATCTCAACCGCCGCGAGCTCGATATCGACGACGAGACGGCGATGACCGCGCCGATCGAGCCGCTGGTCACCAGCCTGACCATGGGCCTGCCCTTCGAGCCCTCGGAGAAGCAGGCCCTGCTGGAGGCCGCCAGCCTCACCGACCGCGCCGCGGCGCTGACCGCCCTGTTGGAGATCGACGCCCTGGAGGACGACGACGACTCCCCCCATAGCGTCCAGTAGCGGGCTCGATTAAGAGGACGCCCATGACGAGCGAAACGCCTCCCGCCCTCACCGCCGAGATCGACCCCCGGCTGCTGGAGATCCTGGTCTGCCCGGTCAGCCACGGGCCGCTGGAATATGACCGCGACAAGGGCGAGCTGATCAGCCGGCAGGCGAAGCTCGCCTATCCGGTCCGCGACGGGGTGCCGATCATGCTGCCCGAGGAGGCGCGCGAACTCGACGCCTGAGCGCGGGCTAAAGCGCCTCGCCGCGCAGGAGCCGGGGCAGGTCGCCCAGGGCGCCGCCGGCCTGCTGCATGAACATCTTCCGCGCCGGCGGGATGCGGTTGACCGCCGCCATGCCCACGCCCCGCGCCAGCCGCAGGACCGGATTGTCGTTCGAGAACAGGTGGACGAAGGCGTCCATGCCGGCGCTCAGCGTGGCGGTGTCGAACCGACGCCAGCGGGCGTAGCGCTCCAGCACCGCCTCGGAGCCGATGTCCTCGCCCAGGCGCGCGGCGTCGACGAGCGTCTCCGCCAGGGCTGCGGCGCCCTTCAGGCCGAGGTTCAGGCCCTGGCCCGCGATCGGGTGCACCCCGTGGGCGGCGTCGCCCAGCAGGGCGAGCCGGGGGCCGGCGAAGCGCTCGGCCAGCTGCAGCGACAGGGGATAGGAGAAGACCGGCCCGTCCAGGCGGGCTTGGCCCAGGAAGTCGCCGAAGCGGCGCATCAGGTGGGCGTGGAAGATCTCGGGCCGCGCGGCCTTCAGCGCCGCGCCCTTGGCCACGCCCTCGGTCCAGACCAGGCTCGCCCGGTTCCCGGTCAGCGGCAGGATGGCGAAGGGGCCGCCCGGCAGGAAGTATTCGTGCGCCACCCCCTCGTGGGGGCGGTCCAGACGCACCGTGGCCACCACGCCCACCTGGCGGTAGTCCCAGCCGATCGTGCCGATGCCGGCCGCCCGGCGCAGCACCGAGCCCCGCCCCTCGGCCCCGACGGCGAGCGGCGCGCGCAGCACGCGGCCGTCCTCCAGGGTGACTTCGGCGGCGGCCTTGCCGAAGCTCGCGCCGGCGACGCGGGCGGGCGCCAGCACGGGAATGCCGGCCTCGACCACCGCCTGGGAAAGGGCGGCCCGGGTCTGCCGGTTCTCCAGCAGGTAGCCCAGGGGCTCGCCGTCCGACCGGTCGGCGATCTCCTCGGAATCGAAACGCAGGTGGAAGGGCAGGGGCGCAGCGGTCGCGGCGCCGGGGGCGCGACCGTCCGTGACCAGGATCTGCTCGATCCGCTGGGCGTGGGGCGCCAGGGCCTCGCCCACGCCGATCGCCCGCCACTGCCGGAAGGCGGCGTAGGCGATGGCCGAGGCGCGGCCGTCGAAGGTGGGGGCGTGCGGGGGGTCGATGGGCGCCGTAGCTATCTGGCCGGGTTTCTGCCCGGCCCGCGCCTGGGCCTGGGCCTGGGGGGCGCCGGCCATGCGGGCGCCGGCGATGATCACGTCGGGATCGGAACCTTGCATGACCCGATATGGCGCGTCCCAGGGGCCGCCGTCCAGCGGGCAGCCGGGGCCGCGGCCGGAAATCGGGGGAGTCGACGATTTCCGGTCGGCGATTTTTTAGACGTGCCGGTCCAGTTTTCCGTTGAACGGCAGGAATGCCTTCACTATCTGCCGAACATTCTGGACCCAGCAGTCCATTTTTCCGTTTCGGGGGCCTCGTCCCCCCCTTTCCAGATCCGAGCCGCTGAATGTCCCCGATCGACAAGATCAAGAGCCTGAAGATCCGGCCCGTGCCCGTCATCGCCGCCCTGGTGGTCGTCGCCCTGATCGTCGGCGGCGGCGCCTGGTGGATGGGCCGGCGCAACTTCGAGACCACCGACAACGCCTTCATCCAGGCCGACACGGTCTCCGTCGCCCCGCAGGTCGACGGCTATGTGACCGAGGTGCTGGTGACCGACAACGAGGTCGTCAAGGCCGGCCAGCTGCTGGCGCGGATCGATCCGGCGCCGTTCGAGGCCGCGCTGGCCCAGGCTGAGGCCAACGCCCAGGCGCTGGAGGCGGCCGTCCGCAGCGTCGACGACAAGGCCGCGCTGGAACAGGCGATGATCGCCCAGAAGGCCGCCGGCCTCGACAGCGCCCGGGCCGAGGCGCAGCTCGCCCAGGCGGAGATGGACCGCTACGGCCGGCTGGCCGACGAGGGCTGGGTCTCGGCCCAGCGCGTCCAGACGGTGAAGTCCGGGGCCAGCCAGGCGAACGCCGCCGTCGCCCAGGCCCAGGCGACCCTGGAGGCCGAGCGCCGCGCCGCGGAGGCGCTCGGCTCCACCCGCGCCCAGACCGTCGCCCAGGCCGCCGCCGCCCGCGCTGCGGTGGCCCAGGCCAGGATCAACCTCTCGCGCACCGAAATCCGGGCTCCGGTCGGCGGCGTGGTCGGGGCGCGGGCCGTGCGGCCGGGCCAGTACGTCCGCCCCGGCGCCTCCCTGATGAGCATCGTGCCGGTCGGCGAGGCCTATGTGGTGGCCAACTTCAAGGAGACCCAGGTCGCCCGCCTCAGCATCGGCCAGAAGGTCGAGATCCACGCCGACGCCTTCGGCGGCGAAAGCCTGGAGGGCCGCATCGAGAGCTTCGCCCCGGCGACGGGCTCGGAATTCGCCCTGATCCCGGTGGAGAACGCGGTCGGCAACTTCACCAAGATCGCCCAACGCCTGCCCGTCCGCATCGCCGTGGACCGCAGCCAGCCGCTGGCCGGCGCCCTGCGGCCGGGCCTTTCGGTGGAGGTGAAGGTGGACGTGCGCGAAACCCCGGGCCCCACCTTCGCCCAGGCCATCGCGACGCCGGTCGAGCAGGCCGACGCGCGCTGAGCGCGGCAGGCGCGCGGCGGAACCCTCCCATGACCGACGAGACCCTCGATCCTCGCGAACTGTCCCGGCGCGATCCCGACGCGCCGCCGGTGGCCACCGCGCCGGCGCCCGCCAGCGTCGAGGACGGCCAGGGCGAGGTCGACTACGTCAAGCTGTTCCTCGGCTTCGGCGGCATGGTCGTCGGCCAGTTCATGGCCATCCTGGACATCCAGATCGTCGCCGCCTCCCTGACCCAGATCCAGGCGGGCATCGGCGCCAGCGCCGACCAGATCAGCTGGGTCCAGACCATCTATCTGCTGGCCGAGGTGGTGATCATTCCGCTGACGGCCTACCTGACCCGCATGTTCGGCACGCGGCCGGTCTATGTGACCGCTGCGGCCGCCTTCATCGTCACCTCCATCCTGACGGGCCTGTCCCAGGGCGTGGAGATGATGATCATCATGCGCGCCTTCCAGGGCCTGGCGGCCGGGGCGATGATCCCGGCCGTCTTCGCCACCGCCATGACGGTCTTCCCGCCCGAGAAGCGGGTGATGGCCAATGTCATCGTCGGCCTGATCGTCACGCTCGCCCCCACCATCGGCCCGACCCTGGGCGGCCACCTCACCGAGTCGATGGGCTGGCGCTGGCTGTTCTTCATCAACGTCCCAGCCGGCGTGCTGGTCATGTTCCTAGTCGGCCGCTACGCCGACTTCGACAAGGGCGACCCCTCGCTCGCCAAGGGCATCGACTGGTGGGGCCTGGGCGTCATGACCGTCTTCCTGCTGTCGATGCAGTACGTCATCGAGGAGGGCGCCAGCGACAACTGGTTCGAAGACCCGCTGATCCTGTGGCTGACGGTCACGGCGGTGATCACCGGCGTGGTCTTCATCTGGCGCCAGCTCACCTACCGCCAGCCCATCGTGTCCCTGCGCCCGTTCGGCGACCGCAACTTCGCGCTGGGCATGGTGATGAACTTCGTCGCCGGCATGAGCCTGTTCGGCGGCACCTTCATCCTGCCCCTCTTCCTGGGCCAGGTGCGCCAGTATTCGGCCGCCGAGGTGGGCACGACCATGCTGGTTTCGGGCCTGACCATGTTCATCGCCGCCCCGCTCGCTGGCCGGCTGGTCCGGGCGATGGATGCGCGCATCCCGATGGTCATCGGCTTCGGCCTGGCCGCCTATGGCGTGGGGCGCGGGGCCTATGTCACCGCCGACTGGGGGTTCTGGCAGTTCGCCACCCTGCAGGTCTGGCGGGGCCTGGGCGTGATGATCGCCATGATCGCCGCCCAGCAGATGAGCGTCTCGACCCTGCCGGTCTCGATGATGAAGGACGCCTCGGCCCTGGTGAACCTGATCCGCAATGTGGGCGGGGCCGTCGGCCTGGCGGTCCTGACCACCGTCCTCAGCCACCAGACGGCGCTGCACTTCGCCGATCTCAGCGCCGGCGTGAACGCCGGCAGCCTGCAGAGCCAGGCCATGCTGGAGGGCCTGACCGCGATGATGGAGTCCCGGGGCGTCTTCGATCCCGAAGGGGCCGGGCGCAAGGCCTTCGCCATGCTGCTGAACCGCGAGGCCCTGGTGCTGGCCTTCGGCGACGCCTTCTGCGTGCTGGCGGCCGGCGGCGCGGGGGCCGCCGTCCTGGCGCTCTTCGCCGCCCCGGCCAAGGCGCCGGCCGGTCCGCCCGGCGGGGGCGGCCACTGATGCCCCGCATCGCCGGACAGATCGACCAGGCCAAGACCGAGGCCATACTGGACGCCGCCGCCCAGGCCTTCGGGGAAGGCGGCTTCCTGACCCCCATGGACGAGATCGCCCGCCGGGCCGGGGTCTCCAAGCAGACGATCTACAACCACTACGGCTCCAAGGCCGAGCTGATCCGCGCCATCGTCGACCGCCGGGTCGAGGAGATCGCCGCCCCCCTGCTGGCGCCGGACGCGCACGACCATCCGGAGGACGCCCTGGCGGGGTTCGGCCGGGTGATGATCGACATGGTGATCAAGCCCAAGGGCGCGTCCCTGCTGCGCATGACCATCCAGGCCTCGGACGACATGCCCGACATGGCGCGGGCCTTCTACGAGGCGGGACCGCGCACCTCGCGCCTGAGGCTCTCGGAATTCCTGCGCGCCGAGACCGAGGCCGGCCGTCTGGCCGTGGACGATCCCGACCTGGCGGCGGAGTTCTTCGCCGGCATGGTGATCGGGGCCCGCCAGGTGGCGGGGCTGCTCGGCCTGGGGCCGGACCTGTCGGCCGCGGAGATCGACCGTGTGGCGCGCGAGGCCGCCCGCCGCTTCATGCGCGCCTACGCGCCCGGAGAAGCCTGATCAGGCCTCGGCGTCGTCGGAGACGCCCATGATGTGGAAGCCGGCGTCCACGTGCACCACCTCGCCGGTGGTCGAGCGGCCCAGGTCCGACAGCAGCCAGAGCGCCGCCCCGGCCACGCCCTCCATGGAGGTGTCCTCCTTCATCGCCGACATGGCCCGGCCCTGGGCCAGCATGCCGCGGCCGCCGGAGATGCCGGCCAGCGACAGGGTGCGCATGGCGCCGGCGGAGATGGCGTTGACCCGGATCTTCTTCGGCCCCAGGTCGCGGGCGGCGTAGCGCGTGGCCGCCTCCAGGCCGGCCTTGGCGACGCCCATGGTGTTGTAGTTCGGGATGGCGCGCTCGGCCCCGAGATAGGTCATGCACAGGATCGAGCCGCCGCTCTCCGGCATCAGGGCCGCGGCCCGCCGGGCGCAGTCGACGAACGAGAAGACCGAGATGTCCATGGCGCGCAGGAAGCCCTCGCGCGAGGTGTTCTCGACGAAGGAGCCCTTCAGTTCGTCCTTGTTGGCGAAGGCGATGGAGTGGACGAAGAAGTCGATCTGGCCGAAGGCGTCGGCCACCGCCTTGAAGGCCTCGTCCATGGAGGCGTCGTCCTGCACGTCGGCGGGCGCGACCAGCTCGACCCCGATCTCGTCGGCCAGGGGCTGTACGCGGCGCTCCATGCCCGGCAGGTGCAGGAAGGCGATCTCGGCGCCCTGGGCGGCCAGCTGGCTGGCGATGCCGAAGGCGATGGACTGGTGGTTGGCGACCCCGGTCACCACCCCCTTCTTGCCCTTCATCAGCTCGCCCTTGGGCAGGTCGTACGCGTCGGCCATGGCTTCCTCGCCGGATGATGTCGTTGTCGAAAGGTTGTGGCCGCGGGCGGGCCGCGGCGCAAGGTTCGGACGGGCGCGGCGGGGCCTAGCCCGCGCGCGCCATCACCAGGCAGCCATTGGTGCCGCCGAAGCCGAAGCTGTTGGACATGGCCGTCTCGAACGCGCCGTCCTTGCGCTCGCGCAGGATCGGCATGTCCGCAAAGGCCGGGTCCAGGGTCTCGATGTGCGCGCTCTGGGCCATGAAGTCGTTGTTGAGCATCAGGAGGGTGTAGATCGCCTCCTGCGCCCCGGCCGCACCCAGGCTGTGGCCGGTCAGCGACTTGGTGGACGAGATGAAGGGCGCCTCGGCGCCGAACACGTCGCGGACGGCCTGCATTTCCTTGACGTCGCCGACGGGCGTCGAGGTGCCGTGGGGATTGAGATAGTCGATCTTGCGCCCGCCCAGGCCTTCCATGGCCAGGTTCATGCAGCGCACGGCGCCCTCGCCGGAGGGCGCCACCATGTCGAAGCCGTCGGAGTTGGCGGCGTAGCCGATGACCTCGCCGTAGATCTTGGCCCCGCGCGCCTTGGCGCGCTCCATCTCCTCCAGCACCACGATGCCG
Source organism: uncultured Phenylobacterium sp. (assembly GCA_964419395.1). Taxonomy (GTDB): domain Bacteria; phylum Pseudomonadota; class Alphaproteobacteria; order Caulobacterales; family Caulobacteraceae; genus Phenylobacterium. The sequence goes on from CAYQPL010000047.1 coordinate 10,864, forward strand.
GCGCCCCCGGCGATGACGAAGCCGTCGCGGGCCTCGTCATAGGCGCGGCTGGCCACGGCCGGACGGTCGTTGAAGTTGGAGCTCATGGCGCCCATGGCGTCGAACAGGACCGAGAGCGACCAGTCGATCTCCTCCGTTCCGCCGGCGAAGACCACGTCCTGCTTGCCCAGCTGGATCTGCTCGTAGGCCGAGCCGATGCAGTGGGTGGAGGTGGCGCAGGCCGAGGAGATGGAGAAGTTCAGGCCGCGGATCTTGAACCAGGTGGCCAGCGTCGCCGACGGGCCCGAGCTCATCGCCTTGGGCACCGCAAAGGGACCGATCCGCTTGGGGCCGCGGGTCTTGGCCGTCTCGGCGGCCTCGATGATGGCGCGGGTGGAGGGACCGCCGGAGCCGACGATCAGGCCGGTCTTCTCGTGGCTCACCTCGTCGGGGCCGAGCCCCGCATCGGCGATGGCCTGTTCCATGGCGATATGGCCGAAAGCCGTGCCCAGGGCCAGGAAGCGGGCCGCGCGGCGATCGACCAGGGATTCCCAGTCGATGTCCGGCTTGCCGTGGACCTGGCTGCGGAAGCCGAGCTCGGCATATTCCGGTGCGGCCGTGATGCCCGAGCGGGCCTCACGGAGCGAGGACAGCACCTCCTCCGCATTGTTCCCGATGGACGAGACGATGCCGATTCCGGTGACGGCGACGCGACGCATGCTTTCCTCCCGCTCCGGTGGTCAGGGCCGCTGATAGAGGCCCACGCGGAGATCCGCAGCGGTATAGATGGTGTTTCCATCGGCCTGCAGAACGCCGTCGCCGATGCCCATGACCAGGCGACGGTTGATGACCCGCTTCATGTCCACCTTGTAGGTGACCTTCTTGATGTCCGGCGTGACCTCGCCGGCGAACTTGACCTCGCCGCAGCCCAGGGCGCGGCCGCGGCCCTTGCCGCCGATCCAGCCGAGATAGAAGCCGACCAGCTGCCAGAGCGCGTCCAGGCCCAGGCTGCCCGGCATGACCGGATCGTTGATGAAGTGGCAGTCGAAGAACCAGAGGTCCGGATTGATGTCGAACTCGGCCTCGATATAGCCCTTGCCGTGTTCGCCGCCGTCGTCGTTGATGACCGTGATGCGGTCGAACAGCAGCATCGGCGGCGCGGGGAGCTGCGCATTGCCCGGCCCGAACATTTCGCCGCGGGCGCAGGCCAGCAGCTCTTCCAGGTCGTAACGGCTCTTGGCCTCGTGATTGGTCATGGCCGAATTTTCCAGCTCGCCTCGAAACAGAAGGGGCAGGCCCTAGCACGACGCCAAGGCGAGGCTCAACGACATTGGGCCGGGGGGGCGGCGCCCCAGACCTCGGATTCCGACACCCAGCCGGCGACCCCGTCGACCTTCAGCCGGCACCAGCCGTCGTCGCAGCGGTCCAACGCGGCCAGCGCCCGGGGGTTCAGATAGGCGGTGATCTCGGCCTCCGCGCGGGGCCGCCGGCGCAGGGGCGCGACCCCCTCGCCCATGCGGATGACGTTGCGTCGTCCGTCGGTGACGCGCTTGTGCACCCAGGCCACCCCGCCCTCGGGATCGCAGATGCGCCGCCATTCGCTCGTCTCGGCGATCACCTGCACGGGCAGGCCGCGGACGCGATAGACCCACAGGATGCGATGGTCGTCGCCGGGCCCGGCGCGGGCGTTCACCTTGTCGAACTTCAGCGTCAGATAGCGCGGCACCGGAAAACCCGACGGCGTCTCGTCGGTGTCACGCGCCGCCTGCGCCGTCCCTCCGGCCCAGCCCAAGGCCACGACCAAGGCCGCAAGCCACAGCCGCCCCGCCGCCCGCCGGCGCGTCACCCGGGCGCCGAAGCGAAGACGGCGGGCAGGCTCGCCTTGGCCGGCCGGGGTCGCTTTGCTAGAGGTTGGGCCTCGCGCGCCCATCGCGCCTCGCCGCAAGGTCCCCGTCGCAGACTTGGTCATGGCCGCCCGTAAGCCCAAAGTCATCGTCACCCGCAAGCTTCCCGATCAGGTGGAGACGCGGATGAGAGAACTGTTCGACACCGAGCTCAACCTCACCGACGACCCCATGGGGCGCGCGGCCCTCGTCGACGCGGTGCAGCGGGCCGACGTGCTCGCCCCCACCATCACCGACCGAATCGACGCCGAACTGATCGCCCAGGCCGGACCGCAGCTCAAGCTCATCGCCTCCTTCGGGGCCGGTGTCGACCATATCGACGTGGCCGCCGCCTCGACCCGCAACATCATCGTCACCAATACGCCGGGCGTGCTGACCGAAGACACCGCCGACATGACCCTGGCCCTGATCATGGTCGTGGCGCGGCGGATCGTGGAGGGCGCCAATGTCGTCCAGACCGGCGGCTTCACCGGCTGGTCGCCCACCTGGATGCTGGGCCGCCGGGTGACGGGCAAGCGCCTGGGCATCGTCGGCATGGGCCGGATCGGCCAGGCGGTGGCCAAGCGGGCGCGGGCCTTCGGCCTGCAGATCCACTATCACAACCGCAAGCCTGTCAGCCCGCGGATCGCCCAGGAGCTGGACGCGACCTACTGGGACAGCCTGGACCAGATGCTGGCGCGGATGGACATCGTCTCCATCCACTGCCCGCACACGCCGGCCACCTTCCACCTGCTGTCGGCGCGGCGGCTGAAGCTGCTGCAGCCCCAGGCCATCCTGATCAACACCGCCCGCGGCGAGATCGTCGACGAGGACGCCCTGATCGACATCCTGGCCAAGGGCGAGATCGCCGGCGCCGGCCTCGACGTGTTCGAGCACGAGCCGGCGGTGAACCCCAAGCTGCTGAAGCTGCCCAATGTCGTCCTGCTGCCGCACATGAGCTCGGCGACCGTCGAGAGCCGCATCGACATGGGCGAGAAGGTGATCATCAACATCCGCACCTGGATGGACGGCCACCGCCCGCCGGATCGCGTGATTCCCGCGATGCTGTAGCGAGCTAGTGCTGCGCGCGGACGACCTTCATTGGGAACTCCCGCACATCATCCAATAGTCGTCGCCCTGGGCCTTGTGCCCAGGGTCCCTCTCGCCGTCCGCGCTTGCCTTCGACAGGGACCCCCGGGACGAGCCCGGGGGTGACGAAGAAAAAACGAAAGCGCCGGGCCTCAGCCCGCCTCCGCCTCGGCCACCACCTCGGCCACGCTGCGCGTCCCATCCCACAGGCCCGCGCGCCAGCCGCATGCCTTCGCCGATTCGACGTTGCGCGCCGAGTCATCGATCAGCAGCAGCTCATCCGGCGCATGGCATGTGCGCTTGGCCACCGCCTCGAAGAAGGCCGGCTCCGGCTTTCCGCAGCCATAGTCGGCCGCATAGTGCATGGCGTCGAAGCGGTCCTTGAGGCCCAGTTCGTTCCAGATGTAGGCGGCGCGGCGGTGCTCCTGCACGGTGGCCAGATGCAGGGCGTAGCGGTCGCTCAGCGCCTCGAGCTGGGCCAGGAAGCCTTCGTCCAGATGGGCGTCCTTGGCGAACCAGTAGGCGGTCAGCGTCTCCGGTGTCAGGTGCGGCGCAAAGCCCGGCAGGGCCAGCGCCAGGCGCTCATGCAGGTCGGCGCGGCCATTGACGACGTCCTGCCAGTGGACGGCGAAGAAGTCGCTCTGGAACCGCGCCGGGTCGAGGCCGAGGTCGGCCTGGATGCTGTCGTCCCAGCGCGGGCCCTGCGGATGGCGGATCACCACGCCGTCCACGTCGATCATCAGGGTGCGGACGGGCATGCCGTGACGGCTCCTAGGACAGCTGGCCCTTGAGGCGGTAGAGCGCCTCCATGGCCTCGCGCGGGCTCATGCCGTCGAGGTCGAGAACCCGCAGGGCTTCCTCCACCGCGCTCGGCCCATGCCGTTCGGGCTCCGGTGCGCTGGCGGCGAAGAGGGGCAGGTCCTCCAGATGGGCTGGGGCGCCCGGCTCCCGTTCAAGTCGCTCCAGCACCTGCTTGGCGCGGGCGACCACGGCGGGCGGCACGCCGGCCAGCTTGGCCACCTGCACGCCATAGGAGCGGTCGGCGGGTCCGGCGGCGGCCTCGTGCAGGAAGATCAGGTCGCCGTTCCACTCCTTGGCGCGCAGGGAGAGGTTGCCCACGTGGGCCAGCCGGTCCTCGAGCACGGCGAGCTCATGATAGTGGGTGGCGAACAGGGCCCGGCAACGGTTGGTCTCGTGCAGGGCCTCGGCGCAGGCCCAGGCGATGGCCAGGCCGTCATAGGTCGCCGTGCCGCGGCCGATCTCGTCGAGGATGACGAAGGAGCGCGGCGTCGCCTGGGTCAGGATGGCGGCGGTCTCGACCATTTCGGCCATGAAGGTGGAGCGGCCCCGCGCCAGGTCGTCGCCGGCGCCGACGCGGCTGAACAGGCGGTCGACCACCCCCAGCCGCAGGGACTGGGCCGGCACGAAGGCGCCGGCCTGGGCGAGCACGCAGAGCAGGGCGTTCTGGCGCAGGAAGGTCGACTTGCCGGCCATGTTCGGGCCGGTGACGATGGAGAGCCGCGCCGCCGCCGCGCCCGCGCCGTCCAGCCGGCAGTCGTTGGGGGTGAAGGCCTCGCCCGCGCGGCGAACGGCCGCCTCCACCACCGGATGGCGCGCGGCGGTCGCCTCGAAGGCGCAGGAGCGGTCGACCACCGGGCGCACGGCGCCGGCGTCGTCGGCCCATTCGGCGAGGCCGGCCGCCACGTCCAGGCAGGCGGCGGCCGCGGCGGCGGCCTGAAGGGCGGGCGCGATGGCGCAGGCGGCCTCGCGCCAGGCTTCGAAGGTGGAAAGCTCCATGGCCAGGGCCCGTTCGGCGGCCTGGGCGATCTTCGCATCCAGCTCGGCCAGCTCGACGGTGGTGAAGCGGACCTGATTGGCGAGCGTCTGGCGGTGGATGAAGGTCGCGTTCAGCGGCGGCTTCATCAGCGGCTCGGCGGCCTTGGCGCTGGCCTCGACGAAGTAGCCGAGGACGGCGTTGTGCTTGACCCGCAGCGCCACGCCGCTCTCGGCGGCGAGCTGCGCCTCGAGGCCGGCGATCACCTTGCGGCTGTCGTCGCGCAGGGCGCGGGCCTGGTCGAGTTCGGGGCGGACGCCCGGAGCCACGAAACCGCCGTCGCGGGCCTGGGCGGGCAGATCGTCGGAGAGGCCGGCGGCCAGCAGGTCGCGGAAGGCGGCCAGGTCCGGCTGTGCGGTCAGATCGAGCGCGGTGAGCGCCTGGGCGATCTCCGTCGGCGGCGGCGGGTCGAGCGGGGCGGGCGCGGCGAACAGGCCGGTGATCTTCGCCCCGGCGGCAAGCCCGTCGCGCAGGCAGCCGAGGTCGCGCGGCCCGCCGCGGCCAAGCGCCAGGCGCGACAGCGCCCGGGCCATGTCGCCCATGGCCTTCAGGCCCTCCCGCACATCCTGGCGCAGGGTGCGGCGCTCGCAGAAGAAGGCGACGGCGTCCAGGCGCGCATCGATGGCGGCCGGCTCCACCAGCGGCCGGGCCAGGCGCGAGGCCAGCAGGCGCGCGCCCGGGGCGGTGACGGTTCGGTCGATGGCCGCCAGCAGGCTGCCCTCGCGGCCGCCCGACAGGCTGCGCTCGATCTCCAGGCTCGCCCGCGTGGCGGGGTCGATGGCCATGACGTCGCTCTCGCCGACCCGGCGCGGGGCGGTCAGCGCCGGCATGCGACCCGCCTGGGTGGTCTCCAGGTGGGCGGCGATGAGGCCGAGCGCCGAGACCTCCGCCCCGGTCAGGGCGCCGAAGCCGTCCAGGGTCTCGACGCCATAGAGCCGCTTCAGCCGCGCCTCCGAGGCCGAGGGTTCGGCCAGGGCCTGGGGCAGGGGCTGCAGGAAGCCGCCGGCCGCCTTCAGCTGCGCCGCGCTCTCCTCGTCGGCGAACAGGCGGTCGGGGACCAGGGTCTCCGAGGGCGACAGGGCCGCCAGCGCCGCGCCCAGGCCGGCGGCCGAGAGCGCCAGGCACTCGACCTCGCCGGTGGAGATTTCCACGCTCGCCACCGCCGCCTGGCCGGCCCGCACGGCGACGGCGGCCAGGCGGTTGGCGCCGCGGGCGTCGAGCAGGCCGTCTTCGGTGAGCGTGCCCGGCGTCACCACGCGCACGATCTCGCGCCGGACGACGGACTTCGAACCGCGCTTCTTGGCTTCGGCGGGGTCCTCCATCTGCTCGCAGACGGCGACCTTGAAGCCTGAGCGGATCAGCTTGGCGAGATAGGCCTCGGCCGCGTGGGCCGGCACGCCAGCCATGGGAATCGGCTCGCCCGCATGGGTGCCCCGCGCCGTCAGGCTGATGCCGAGCGCTGCGGCCGCCTTCTGGGCGTCCTCGAAAAAGAGCTCGTAGAAATCGCCCATGCGGAAGAAGACCAGGGCGTCGGGCTGACGGGCCTTGGCTTCGAAGAACTGGGCCATGACCGGCGTGGCGCCGGCCGCGTCCGGCAGGGTCGGGCTTTGAGCGTTCATGGAGCCGCCAACCTAGCGGCGGGCTCAGATTCGGTCATCCCCTGGCGCCGGGCTGCGACGCCTTGAACCGGCGCCGTTCAGGGCCACATCAGGTATGAAGACCATGGCCCGATCGCCGACGCTCGATTTCGCCATACTGCCCGCCGGCCCAGCCGACGCCGAGGCGCTCGCCCACGTCCATGTGGCCGCCTGGCGGGAGACCTATCGCGGCCTTCTCAGCGACGCCTATCTCGACGCCATGTCGGAGCTGGAGCATGCGCGGCGCTTCCTGCGCAGCCTGATCCGGCCCGAGGCCTCCGACCTGATCCTGCTGGCGGCTGATCGGCGCGGCGCCGTGGGCTACGCGCAAGGGGGGCCGTCTCGGTCGCGCGCGGCGGGCGAGGGGGAGATCTACACCCTCTATCTGCTCGGCGAAGCGCAGGGGCGCGGTCTCGGCCGCCGCCTGCTGGTCTCGACGGCCCGCGCCCTGGCGGCGCAAGGGGCGACCTCGCTCGTCATCGCCGTGCTGGCCGAAAACTATCGCGCCCGCAGCTTCTACGAACATCTCGGCGGCGTGGCGGGACGGCCCTACGCCACCCACGCCCCCGGCGGCGGCCTGACGCAGGAGGTCGCCTACCGCTGGCCGGATATCCGCGCCCTGACCGGCTGCCCGGCTGACCGGCTGGCCGGCGCGCAGCGCGAAGACGGAAACCACAAAGCTCACAAAGGACACAAAGGCGCAGCAGCGGCGGCTGTCCCTTTGTGTTCTTCGTGCTCTTCGTGGTTTGACCAGAAGGCGCCTGCGGCGCTTCAACCGAGGCGGGTTCGCATCAGCCGCGGGGTCATCAGCGCCTGGCCTGCGCCGCGGGCGACGAAGAAGAGGCTGAAGGCGAGCCACAGGCCGTGGTTGCCGAGCGGCGCGGCCAGCCACAGCGCGACGAGGAAGACCGCCAGGGCCGCGGCCATGCTGAGCAGCATGGCCCGGGTCCAGGCCGCGCCGATGAAGACGCCGTCGAAGACGAAGGAGGCGACGCCCGCCAGCGGCAGGACGACGGCCCAGACCGCATAGGTGCGCGCCGCGGCGATCACCTGCGGGTCGGTGGAGAAGCTGGCGGCCAGCGGCTGCCCGAAGACCAGATAGACCCCGGCCATGACCGCCGCCGCGCCGCTTGCCCAGGCGAGCAGGGCGCGGACCGAGGCGGCGAACCTCGCGCGATCCTTCGCCCCGGCCGCCTCGCCGCACAGCACCTGGGCGGCGCTCTCGAAGCCGTCGAGCATCAGGGTGGCCAGCATGAAGAGCTGGAAGAGGATGGCGTTGGCCGCCAGCACGACGGCCCCCTGCTGGGCCCCGAGGCGGGTGACGATCACCGTGGCGCTCATCAGCAGCAGGGTGCGCAGGAAGAGGTCGCGGTTCAGGCGGAAGAGGGCCGAGAGCTCGGCCAGGCGCCAGGTCTCCCGCCGGCGCACCAGACGCAGCGCCGCCCGCGCCGGCGGCTGGCGCCCGCAGATGACGATGAGCGCGCCGGTCTTGGCGCCTTCGGAGGCCAGAGTGGCGACGGCGACGCCGGCCACGCCCCAGCCCAGGCCCAGCACCAGCAGGAGGTCGAGGCCGATGTGGAAGAGGTTGGCGGCCACCTCCACCGCCAGAACGGCGCGCACCTGCCGCCGCCCGATCAGCCAGCCGGCGAGCACGGCGTTGACCAGCCAGGCGACGCCGCCGGCATAGCGGATGTCGACATAGGTCCGCGCCACCGGCGCGACCTCCGCCCCGGCGCCGAGCAGGGCCAGTCCCGCCGGAACCGCCAGGGGCCACAGGGCCAGCAGGATCAGGCCCGCGAACAGGGCCGCGGCCAGGCCCCGCGTCAGCACGGCGGCCTGGTCCTCCGCCGCTCCGCGGCCCGCCGCCTGGGCGGCCAGGGCCACCGTGCCGGTCTTCAGGAAGTTGAAGACGATCAGCAGGGTCATCAGCAGCTTGGCCCCGACCTCCACACCGCCCTGCGCGGCCGCCTCGCCCAGCCGGCCGATCACCCACATGTCGGCCAGGCCGAAGAGGGCGGTGGCCACATTGGTCAGCATGGAGGGAATGGCGATGGCCAGGATGGCGCGCCAGAGCGGCGGGGGCTTCATCCCTCTGCCGTGGCGGGCGGGGCGGCGAGGGTCAAGCTCCTAGCCGCCGTCCGCGCCGGGCCATACCGCAACGTCAAAGAAGGCTCGCCAAGTGATCAATGATCACCTAACTTGAAGTCGATCAAGGACACGATCGCCAGGGCGCGCACCCTGGCGGCAGGGACGGACAACGAAGAGGGCGCGAGAGATGACGCAGGCGCAGTCGGTCAAGACCGAGCATTTCGACGTACTGGTGGTGGGCGCCGGCATTTCCGGCGTCGGCGCCGCCTGGCACCTGAAGCACGAGCGGCCGGGCACGAGCTTCGTCGTGCTGGAGACCAAGGACACCTTCGGCGGCACCTGGGTGACGCATCGCTATCCGGGCGTGCGCTCCGACAGCGACCTCTACACCTTCGGCTACCGCTTCAAGCCCTGGCGCGGCGCGCCCATCGCGACCGCCGAGGAGATCCTGAACTACATGGAGGAGGTGATCGAGGAGAACGACCTCGACCGCCACATCCGCTACGGCCACACCATCACCAAGGCGGCCTGGTCGAGCGAGAAGAACCTCTGGACCGTGACCGCCACGAAGAAGGCCACGGGCGAGACGCTGACCTTCACCTGCGGCTTCCTGTGGATGTGCCAGGGCTACTACCACCACGACGAGGGCTATACGCCGCAGTGGGAGGGCATGGCCGACTTCAAGGGGCCCATCGTCCATCCGCAGACCTGGCCCGACGACCTGGACTATGCCGGCAAGAAGGTGGTCGTGATCGGATCGGGCGCCACGGCCGCGACCCTGGTGCCGGCGCTGGCGAAGACGGCGGCGCACGTCACCATGCTGCAGCGCTCGCCCACCTATTTCGCGACGGGGCGCAACGCCAACGAACTCGCCGCCACCCTGCGCGAGCTGGAGGTGCCGGAAGAGTGGACGCACGAGATCGTCCGCCGGAAGATCCTGAAGGACCAGGGCATGTTCGCCCGCATGGCCAAGGAGCATCCCGAGGCCGTCCGCGAGGAGATCCTCAAGAACGTCGCCGCCGTCCTGCCGGAGGGCTACGACATGACCCACTTCACGCCCAGCTACCGGCCCTGGCAGCAGCGGCTGGCCTTCGTGCCCGACGCCGACCTCTTCAAGGGCATCAGCGCGGGCAAGGCCTCGGTGGTCACCGACCAGATCGAGCGGTTCACCGACAAGGGGATCCTGCTCAAGTCCGGCGACCTGCTGGAGGCCGACATCATCATCACCGCCACCGGCTTCCGCCTGTCGGTGATGGGCGACATCCCCTTCGAGGTGGACGGCGAAGCCGTCGACTGGGGCCAGACGCTCACCTATCGCGGCATGATGTTCACCGGCGTTCCGAACCTGATCTGGGTGTTCGGCTATTTCCGGGCCAGCTGGACCCTGCGCGTCGACATCCTGGCCGACTTCGTGATCCGCCTGCTCGACCACATGAAGGCGACCGGCGCGAAGAAGGTGATGGTCGATCCCGGCCCTGCGGCCGCGACCATGCCGCGCGGCCCCTGGATCGAGCCGGACGACTTCAATCCCGGCTACCTGATGCGCGACATGGACAAGATGCCCAAGTGCGGCGACACGCCGGAGTGGCGCCACACCCAGGACTACTGGCGCGAGCGGGCGGAGATCCCGACCATCGACCTGACGGCGCCGGTGTTCCGCTATGAGGGCGCAGGGGTGAAGGCCGCCGAAGCCGTGCCGGCGGAGTAGGCCCCCTCCGGCGTCCGCTCATAGATCGTCGTCATGCTCGGGCTCGTCCCGAGCATCCCTGTCGAGGGCGGGCGCAAGCTTCGATAGGGATTCCCGGCACAAGGCCGGGAATGACGGCGGGGGCGGACGGGCTCAGCACTGCCTCAGCAGCTGCCCGTCACCTCTTCCCAGAAGCGCTTGGCCTTGCCGATGAAGGTGGAGGACTTGGGGTGCTGCTGCTCGCCGCAGAGTTCGGCGAACTCGGCCATCAGCTCCTTCTGGCGGGCGGTGAGCCTGGTGGGCGTCTCGACGAAGATCTCGACCACCAGGTCGCCGCGCTCGCGCGAGCGCAGGGAGGGCATGCCGCGGCCCTTCAGGCGCAGGGTCTTGCCCGTCTGGGCGCCCTCGGGGACCTGGACCGGGATCTTGCAGTTGCCGTCGCAGTTCTCGCCGCCCATCAGGCAGGGGGCCTCGATCTCGCCCCCCAGGACGGCGATGGCCATCGGCACGGGCACGGTGCAGAGCAGGTCGAGGCCGTCACGCTCGAACAGGTCGTGCGGGGCCACCGAGATGAAGATGTAGAGGTCGCCGCGCGGCCCGCCGCGGGCGCCTGAGTCGCCCTCGCCGGCCAGGCGGATGCGGGCGCCGTCGTCGACGCCGGCCGGGATGCGGACCTGCAGCTTGCGTTCCTTGCGCACCTGTCCGTGGCCGTGGCAGTCGGCGCAGGGGTCGAGGATCAGACGTCCCGTGCCCCCGCAGCGGGGGCAGGCCCGCTCGACGGAGAAGAAGCCCTGGCTGGCGCGGACCCGGCCGGCGCCGCCGCAGGTTCCGCAGACCGTCGGGCTGGTGCCGGGCTTGGCGCCCGTGCCTTCGCAGGTCTCGCAGGTCATGGCCGCGGGAACGACGATCTCCACCTCGGCGCCGGCGAAGGCCTGCTCCAGCGTGATCTCCAGGTCGTAGCGCAGGTCCTGGCCGCGGGCCGGGCCGCTGCGGCGGGCGCGGC
>CAYQPL010000048.1:0-8696 GCA_964419395.1 uncultured Phenylobacterium sp.
GCCTGCTCCAGCGCCTGCTGCCAGAGCTGAATGGCCTGATCGCGCTCGCCCAGGCGCACAATCTGCTGACGCGCGACAACTGGCGGGGCGCCAGCCTGGGCGAGCTGATCGCCACCGAGTTCTCACCCTATGTGGAGGAGGCGAGCGGCCGCCTGGAGGCCGACGGCCCGCCGGTCTGGCTCGGCCCAAACACCGCCGTCGCCCTCGGCATGGCGATCCATGAGCTGACCACCAATGCGGTCAAGTACGGGGCCCTCTCCACCCGCTCGGGGCGCGTCCTGCTTCGCTGGGACCTGGCCGAGATCGACGCCGACACCGATCGGCTGACCATCGTCTGGCGGGAGGAGGGCGGCCCGCCCGTCTCGCCGCCGTCGCGCAAGGGCTTCGGCTCGCGCCTCATCGTCGGGGGGCTGGCCCACCAGCTGGACGGCGACGTGACGCTGGAGTTTCCGCCGGAGGGCGTACGGTGCGAAATCGTCTTCCGCATCCCGCGCTCGCCCGACCCCTCCATGCTGCCGGTCGGGGAGGCCGCGGTATGAACCCCAAAGCCCCTGACCCGTTATGTCTCCAACCCTGACGGAAAGGAGACAAGCCCATGATCCAAGCGTCTGAAATTCGCGAGCATATGGAAGTTGTCGGTTCGGACGGCGGCCACGTCGGCCGCGTCGACCACGTGAAGGGCACGGAGATCGAGCTGGCCAAGATGGACCTCGGCGCCGGCTTCAAGCACCACATGATCCCGATGACCTGGGTCGACCGCGTCGAGGACGAGAAGGTCTGCCTCAACCTCACCAAGGACGCCGCCAAGTCGTCCTGGCGCGAGAAGCACTGAGGTCCTTTTCAAGCCTGAACGAAAAACGGCCCCTCGATCGAGGGGCCGTTCTCATATGCGGGCCTCGCCGGCGGCCTACTTCACCGCCGCGCAGAAGCGCTGGATGCGGCTGCAGGCCTCTTCGAGGGTCTCCTTGGCCGTGGCGTAGGAGATGCGGAAGAAGGGCGACAGGCCGAAGGCCTCGCCGAACACCACCGCCACGCCCTCGGCCTCGAGAAGCTCGTTGGCGAAGTCCTGGTCGGACGCGATCACCTTGCCGCTGGGCGCGGTCTTGCCGATCAGCCCCTCGCACGAGGGATAGACGTAGAAGGCGCCTTCCGGCGTCGGGCACTGGATGCCCTTGGCCTGGTTGAGCATCGAGACGACGAGGTCGCGGCGCTCCTGGAACAGCCGGGCGTTGGGCTTGATGAAGTCCTGCGGCCCGTTCAGCGCCTCCACCGCCGCCCATTGCGAGACCGACGAGGGGTTGGAGGTCGACTGGCTCATCACCTTGGCCATCAGCTTGATCAGCGGCTCGGGCCCGCCGGCGTAGCCGATGCGCCAGCCGGTCATGGCGTAGGCCTTGGAGACCCCGTTCATGGTCAGCGTCCGGTCGTAGAGCCCCGGCTCCACCTGGGCGATGGTGCAGAACTCCATGTCGTCGAACAGCAGGTGCTCGTACATGTCGTCCGTCAGGATCCACACCTGCGGGTGGCGCATCAGGACGTCGGCCAGCGCCTTCATCTCGGCGCGGGTGTAGGCCGCCCCCGAGGGGTTGGACGGCGAGTTGAGGAAGACCCAGCGGGTCTTCGGCGTGATCGCCTTCTCCAGGTCCTCCGGACGCAGCTTGAAGCCCGTCTCGGCGCTCGTCGGCGCGAAGACCGGCGTGCCGCCGGCCAGCAGCACCATGTCCGGATAGCTGACCCAGTAGGGGGTGGGGATGACCACCTCGTCGCCGGGGTTCAAGGTCGCCATCATGGCGTTGAAGATCACCGGCTTGCCGCCGGGCGAGACGTTGATCTGGCTGGGCTTGTAGGTCAGGCCGTTCTCGCGCTGGAACTTGGCGCAGATCGCCTCCTTCAGCTCCGGAATGCCGTCGACCGTCGTGTACTTGGTCTTGCCGTCCTGGATGGCTTTGATGGCCGCGTCCTTGATGTTCTGCGGCGTGTCGAAGTCCGGCTCGCCGGCCCCCAGGCTGATGACGTTCCGGCCCTGGGCTTTCAGCTCACGCGCCTTCTGGTCGGTCGCCATGGTGGCGGACGGCTTGACACGGGCGAGCGTGGCGGATTGCAGCGACATCGGGCGCAAACTCCTTCTGGTGGCGGCGGGAAGTCGCGCGGGTTTACCTCAAGGCCCGGAGCGCGGAAACCCGCCATGGCGCTGGAACGGCCGATAGGCGCAGCCGTTTGCCCGCAGGTCACAGCCAGGAGCCCGCGCATGCACCGTGCCCTCTTCGTCCTCGCCTTGGTCGCCCCGCTGGCCGCGTGCGGAGAGCCGAGCGCCCCGCAGAGGCCGGCCCCCGAACCGGCGCCCGCGCCGGCGCCGATCGATCCGACGCCCGCCGCCACCGCGCCGTCCGAGGGCGAGCCGCCGGGCCGCGCGCGCTATGTGGGGCGCTGGGCCGCCAGCGAAGGCCTCTGCGCCGACGGGGCCTGGACGTTCCGCCGCGACGGGCTGTCGCCCGCGGGCGAGGTGTCATGCGACTTCGAGGGCGTGGCGGCGGTGGACGACGGCTGCGGGATCGCCGGCCGCTGCGTGGCCCAGGCGCCGCCCGAGCCGGCCCGCATCCATCTCGCCTTCGGCCCGGGCGACCGGACGATGACGGTGTCCGGCGGCCCCTTCGCCAACCCGCCGCCGCTGATCCGCTGCGGCGACTGAAGCCGGCGCGCGTCGGCGCGCTTGACCCCCGCAGGCGGATGGGCGAGGCGTGCGCCATGCGCCGCCTCTTCCGCTTCCTGACCAATATGGACGCCCGCGCCTGGCGGGCGCTGGCGGTGTCCTTCGTTCTCTTCGGCGGGGTCGGCGTCGTCTTCCTGTTCGGCGCCCAGTTCCTCGGCTTCAACGGCGAGGCGACGGTGGAGCAGTGGCTGGGCCGGGCGGCAGACGGCCCCTGGGCCCTGCCGACGGCCGTGGCCGCCTTCGCCCTGCTGGCCTTCGTCGGCGCGCCGCAGTTCGCGCTGATCGCCGCCGCGGTGGTCGCCTTCGGCGCCTGGACCGGCCTCGCCTACAGCTGGATCGGCACCATGGTCTCGGCCCTGGTCGGCTTCTATCTGGGCCGGCTGGCCGGGGCGCGGACGCTGAACGCCTTCGCCGGCGACGGCGTGCGCCAGTTCATGGAGCTGGTCGGCCGCAACGGCTTCTACGCCAGCCTGATCGTGCGCCTGGTGCCCTCGGCGCCCTTCATCGTAGTCAACATGGCCGCCGGCGACACGACGAAGCGGAAGTACCACTTCGCGGCCGGCACGGCGCTCGGCATCGTGCCCAAGATCGCGGTCACCGCCTTCGCCGGCAATTCGATCGCCCAGGCCATGCGGGGCGGCGGCCTCGAGCATGTCGGCCTGCTGGCGGCCATGGTCGTCGGCTGGATCCTGCTGGGCTGGTTCGCCCGCAAGTGGCTGAAGGCGCGGGAGGCGGCCGTCGCGCCAGAGGGGACCGAACCCGAGGCCTGAGCGTTACCGGCGGATCGCTTTTCCAGGGAGACGCCGATGCTCAAGCTGTTCTATTCGCCGGGGGCCTGCTCGCTCGCCTCGCACGTGGCCCTCGAGGAAGCCGGCGCCGACTACGAGGCGGTCGGCGTCGACCTGAAGGCCGGCGAGCAGAACAGGCCGGAGTACCGCAAGGTCAATCCGAAGGGGCGGGTGCCGGCGCTCGTCACCCCGCGCGGCGTCCTGACCGAGAGCCCGGCGATCCTCGGCTATATCGCCCAGACCCATCCCGAGGCGCAGCTGGCTCCGCTCGACGACGCCTTCGCCTTCGCAGACGTGCAGGCCTTCAACCTGTTCCTGGCGACCAGCGTCCATGTGGCCTACGGCCACGCCTTCCGCCCCGAACGGTATGCGAAGGGGGAGGCCGGGATCGAAGGGGTCAAGGCGAAGGTCCCCGAGGCGCTCGACGACCTGTTCGCCCAGATCGAAGAGCGCCTGGCCGACGGCCGCCCGTTCGTCCACGGCCAGGCCTACACCGTGTCCGATCCCTATCTGATGGTCTTCGCCCGCTGGCTGGACCGGCCGGGCATGGGCGACATCTCCCGCTATCCGAAGGTGCGCGCCCATCGCGAGCGCATCGAGGCGCGGCCGGCGACGCGCAAGGTTCTTGCCGCCGAAGCCCAAACCTAGCCCTTTCCCGCAATCCTGTTGCGCCGCGCTGGCGCTTTGGGTAAAAGCCGCCTCATGTCTATGTCGCGCGCCAATCTGCTTCTTGGCCTTCCGCTGGGGCTTAGCCGCCCCTGGGCGTCGCTCTAGGCCTGCGCGAAACCTTCGCGGGCCGGGCGCTCAGGGGATGACCCGGCCGTCCGACCTTTCTAGAATGAAGCCCCGCGAAGAGATCCTGACATGACCCAAGCTTCCCACGCCGCCTCCGAGCGCGACCGCGTCATCGTATTCGACACCACCATGCGCGACGGCGAGCAGTCGCCCGGCGCCTCCATGTCGCTGGAGGAGAAGCTGGAGCTCGCCAAGATCCTGGAGGAGATGCGGGTCGACGTCATCGAGGCCGGCTTCCCCATCGCCTCCAACGGCGACTTCGAAGCGGTGCGCCAGATCTCCGAGATCGTCACCGAGAGCACCATCTGCGGACTGGCGCGGGCCGCCGCGGTCGACATCGAGCGCTGCGCCGAGGCGATCCGCCCGGCGGCGCGGGGCCGGATCCACACCTTCCTGTCGACCAGCCCCTCGCACCGCGACCACATCCTGAAGATGAGCCAGGAGGACATCCTGGACGCCATCACGCGCTCGGTCACCCTGGCGCGCAACCTGTGCGACGACGTGGAATGGTCGGCCCAGGACGCCACGCGCACCGAGCAGGACTTTCTGCGCCGCTGCGTCGAGGCCGCCATCAAGGCCGGCGCGAAGACGGTGAACATCCCCGACACGGTCGGCTACACCTATCCCTCGGAATACGAAGCGATCTTCCGCGACCTGATCGAGAACGTGCCGGGCGTGGAGAACGTCATCCTGTCTACCCACTGCCACAACGACCTGGGCCTGGCCGTGGCCAACAGCCTGGCCGGCGTGCAGGGCGGGGCGCGGCAGGTCGAGGTGGCGATCAACGGCATCGGCGAGCGGGCCGGCAACGCGGCCCTGGAAGAAGTGGTCATGGCCCTGAAGGTGCGCGGCGACCGGCTGCCCTACTTCACCGGCGCCGAGACCCAGCACATCACCCGCGCCAGCCGCTACGTCTCGGCCATCACCGGCTTCCCGGTGCAGTTCAACAAGGCCATCGTCGGCAAGAACGCCTTCGCCCACGAGAGCGGCATCCACCAGGACGGCATGCTGAAGGACCGCGGCACCTACGAGATCATGACGCCCGAGAGCGTCGGCCAGGGCGCCTCGAACCTGGTCATGGGCAAGCACTCCGGCCGCCACGCCTTCCGCGAGAAGCTGAAGGCCCTGGGCTACGAGCTGGGCCAGAACGCCCTGAACGAGGCCTTCCAGCGCTTCAAGGACCTGGCCGACAAGAAGAAGCACGTCTTCGACGACGACATCGTGGCCCTGGTGGACGACGCCCTGGCCTCGGGCGCCGACCGCATCCAGGTCAAGCAGCTGCGCGTCATCGCCGGCACCGAAGGCCCGCAGGAGGCGCATCTGACGGTCACCGTCGAGGGCGTCGAGCGCTCGGCCGCGGCCACGGGCGACGGGCCGGTGGACGCCGTCTTCAACGCCATCCACGAGGTGGTGCCGCACACGGCCATCCTGCGCCTGTTCCAGGTGCATGCGGTGACCGAAGGCACCGACGCCCAGGCCCAGGTTTCGGTGCGTCTGGAGGAGGACGGCCGCATCGCCACCGGCCAGGCCGCCGACACCGACACCCTGACCGCCTCGGCCAAGGCCTATGTCAACGCGCTGAACAACCTCTTCGCCCGCAAGGAGAAGAGCGCGCCGGACGCGATCGCCAGCGGCTTCTAAGCCGGCCCGCTTTCCACCTGCGGCGGCCGACGGCGGCGTCCGGCCCGCCGTCCGGCCGAACAGCGCCGATGCGCGACGATTCGTGCCCGGAGGGTCTCGGCGGCCGATTCGCCCGGGCGCGCCGGATGCGACGCGACACCGCGCAGGTCAGGGTGAGGCTCACGCGAGGGTTGAATCCGCAGGGCTGGGAGGGCGCTGCTCCGCCCGCCTGCGGCCCGCTCGGTGAATAGGCCTTGAAATCAACAAGACGGCGGGGCACACGAACCGCAAGTCCTTCTAGCGACAGCCTGATCCGTCCCGAGCGCCGTTTCGCGGCGAACGCCGGTCCAGATTTTCGCCGAGACTCGTTTCAAGCCCCCAAAGTCACCAGGGCCCTGCATGATCTCGTCCCTCTTCGGCGCCATCTCCAACGATATCGCCATCGACCTCGGCACCGCCAACACGCTCATCTACATGAAGGGCAAGGGCATCGTGCTGAACGAACCCTCGGTGGTGGCGCTGCGCAACATCGGCGGCCGCAAGGGGGTCCACGCCGTCGGCATCGAGGCCAAGCAGATGCTGGGCCGCACGCCCGGCCACATGGAAGCGATCCGTCCGATGCGCGACGGCGTCATCGCCGACTTCGAAGTCGCCGAGGAGATGATCAAGTACTTCATCCGCAAGGTTCACAACCGCAAGGGCTTCGTGAACCCGAAGGTGATCGTCTGCGTGCCGTCGGGCGCCACGGCCGTCGAACGCCGCGCCATCAACGATTCCTGCCTCAACGCCGGCGGGCGCCGCGTCGGCCTGATCGACGCGCCCATGGCCGCGGCCATCGGCGCCGGCCTGCCGATCCACGAGCCGACCGGCTCCATGGTCGTCGACATCGGCGGCGGCACCACCGAGGTGGCCGTGCTGTCGCTGTCGGGCATCGTCTATTCGCGCTCGGTCCGCGTCGGCGGCGACAAGATGGACGAGGCGATCATCTCCTACATGCGCCGCAACCATAACCTGCTGATCGGCGAGACCACGGCCGAGCGGATCAAGAAGGAGATCGGCACCGCCCGCGCCCCGGCCGACGGCGAGGGCCTGTCGATCGAGGTCAAGGGCCGCGACCTGATGCAGGGCGTGCCGCGGGAAGTGCGCATCAGCGAGAAGCAGGCCTCCGACGCCCTGGCCGAGCCCGTCGGCCAGATCGTCGATGCGGTGAAGATGGCCCTGGAGGCCACCCCGCCGGAACTGGCCTCCGACATCGCCGACAAGGGCATCATGCTGACCGGCGGCGGCGCCCTGCTGCGCGGCCTCGACGCCGAGATCCGCGACCATACCGGCCTGCCGGTGACGGTGGCCGACGATCCGCTGTCCTGCGTGGCGCTGGGCTGCGGCAAGGTGCTGGAGCACCCGAAGTGGATGAAGGGCGTCCTCGAATCGACCCTGGCCTAGGATTTGCTTAACCACGAGGACCGACCCGGGCGCCAGGCGCGGGTCTGACGGGAGAGCGGCCTTCAGTGTCCTTGCGGGACAATCCCTTCGGCGAACTGCGGGTGCCGCTGGTCTGGACGGCGGCGGTGGCCCTGGTCGTGGCCGTCGTCGTGGCCGCCGCCCTGCTGCTGAGCGACCGGCGCGAGACCTTCCGCAACGAGGCCTATGGCGTCACCCGTGAGGTGAGCGATGCGGTGGTGACGCCGGTGAGCGGCGTGATCTCCGCGCCGCTGACCTGGCTCGGCCAGGCGGGCGACTATATCGGCGGCTACTTCTTCGCCGTCTCGGAGAACCGCCGCCTGAAGCGCGAGCTGGCCGAGGCGCAGGCGTGGCGCAGCGAGGCCCTGTCGCTGCGCGACGTGAACGCGCGCTATCGCGCCCTGCTGGGCCTGCAGACCGACCCGCCCATCCCGATGGTCTCGGCGCGAGTCGTCACCGACGCCCGCGGCCCCTTCGCCAATACCCGCCTGGCCAACGCCGGACGGGAGAAGGGCGTGCGGATCGGCAATCCGGTGATGAGCGAGCACGGCCTGGTGGGCCGGGTGGTCGGCGTCACCCGCGGGGCGAGCCGCGTGCTGATGCTGACCGACATCGCCTCCCGCACGCCGGTGATGGTCGACCGGACCAATGCCCGCGCCATCCTGACCGGCGACGGCGGCCCCAATCCCAAGCTCGACTATCTGCGCGGCCGCGATCCGGTGAAGGAGGGCGACCGCATCGTCACCTCGGGCGACGGCGGCCTGATGCCGCGGGGGCTCCCGGTCGGCGTGGCGGTGAAGGGCGTCGACGGCGCCTGGCGGGTGGTGCTGAGCTCCGATTCCGGGGCCATCGATTTCGTCCGTATCCTGCTCTTCGAGGACTTCGCCCAGCTGGTCGACCAGGAGGAGCTGAACGCCCGCGGCGAGCCGCCGGCCAACAGCAGCCTGCCGAGCGTCGGCGTCACCTCGCCGCCGCCCCCGCCGCCGCAGCCCGCCGAGACGCGGCCCCCCCCGGCGCCCACGCCGCGTCCGGCGACGCCCGCGCCAAAGACGCCTGCGCCCAAGGCCCCGGCCCAGAAGACGCCGCCGTCCAAGGCGCCCGCCCAGAAGACCGCGCCTGCGCCCTCGACGCCCGCGCCCGCGCCCTCGGAGCCGCCGCCCCAGCCCCTGGAGCCGGTGTTTTGAGCCTCGCCGCCGGCCGCCTGGACCCCTGGCGCTGGCTCGCCGTGCCGATGCTGCAGTGCCTGGGCGCCACCATCCTCTTCGCCGTGCCGCTGCGGCTGTTCGGTTGGGGCCTGCCCGAACCGGTCTTCTGCATGGTCC
>CAYQPL010000048.1:8706-9931 GCA_964419395.1 uncultured Phenylobacterium sp.
CCGCTTGAGTCGCTGGTCCCGGCTCAGGAAGGTCGAGCCGGTCTTCTGCATGGCCCCGACCTTCGCCTGGGCGGTCATCCGGCCCTCGGTCATCGCCCCCTTCGCGGTGCTGGTCATGGGGCTCTTCCTGGACATCTTCTGGGGCGGCCCCCTGGGCCTGTGGGCCCTGTGTCTTCTGGTCGCCTATGGGGCGGTCCTGGGCGCGCGTAACATGATGGTCGGCCAGAGCCGGCCGATGATGTGGGCCTGGTTCGCGGTGGCCTGCGCCCTGGCCGAGGGCGCGGCCTTCCTGGTCACACAACTTGACGTGAGGGCGACCCCGAACCTTCTGGCCATGCTATGGCAATTCCTCGCCACAATCCTTCTGTACCCGTTCGCGCACCGTCTGATCGACCGGTTCGAGGACGCCGACATCAGATTCCGTTAGGGGGCCGACGGCGTTGAGCGAGCCGTCCATCTTCTTCTCCGAGGTCAACGAGCGGCAGGGGGCCTTCCACCGCCGCAGCTTCCTGCTGGGCGGATTCGCCGGCGCCGGCCTGCTGGCCCTGGGCGGCCGGCTGGCGCACCTGCAGATCCTCGAAGCGCAGCGCTATCAGAAGCTTTCGGCCTCCAACCAGTTCAACTTCCGCCTGGTGCCGCCGCCGCGCGGCCTGATCGTCGACCGCAACGGCCAAATCCTGGCCTCCAACCGTCCCAACTTCCGCCTGCTGGTGGTCAAGGACGGCGAGCACGAGCCGGGCGAGACGCTGAAGACGCTGGCCCATTTCGTGCCCCTGGACGAGGACAAGCAGACGCGGCTGATGCGCGAGTTCGAGCGCACGCCGCGCAGCGTGCCGGTCTCGGTCATGGAGGACATGACCTGGGAGCAGTTCTCGACCATCAACATCCGCGCGCCGGAAATGCCCAATGTCACGGCCGACATGGGGGAGGTGCGCGTCTATCCGCACGGCGGCGCCTTCGCTCACGTCATCGGCTATGTGGCCAAGGTCAATCGCGAGGACCTGACCGAGACCGGCCCCAATTCCGAGCCGATCATGCTGCACCCCGGCTTCCGGATCGGCCGGCAGGGGGTGGAGAAGGCCTTCGACCTGGACCTTCGCGGCCGGGCCGGCGCCAAGAAGATCGAGGTCGACGCCCGCGGCCGCGAGCTGCGCCACGACCAGGACGGCGACATTCCGCCGGTGGCCGGCAAGACCATCGAACTCACCCTCGACGCCGACATCCA
>CAYQPL010000048.1:9941-15348 GCA_964419395.1 uncultured Phenylobacterium sp.
AGCCGGCGACCTTACCGCGGAAGAGGCCGCTCGCCATCCGCAACGCAACATCCTGACCCGGGCCCTGGATGTGATGGGCGTCGAGAGCGGGGCCATCGTCGTGATGGACTGCCGCAACGGCGACCTGCTCTGCATGGTCTCGGCGCCCAGCTTCGACGCCAACCGCTTCGTGCGCGGCCTGTCGGTGGCCGAGTACCGGGCCCTGGCCGACTACGAGCGGCGGCCCCTGCTCGACAAGGCGATGAGCGGCACCTATCCGCCGGGCTCGACCTTCAAGCCGACGGTCGCCCTGGCCGCGCTGAACGCCGGGATCGATCCGGAGCGGCGCGTCAACTGCTCCGGCGGCTGGTACTTCGGCGGCCGCACCTGGCGCTGCTGGCGCCACGGGGGCCATGGCCCCCAGACCATGCACGACGCCATCAAGAACTCCTGCGACATCTACTTCTACCAGGTGGCGCTGGAGATCGGCCCCGACCACATCGCCGAGGCGGCCAAGGCGCTCGGCTTCGGCCAGACCTTCGACATCGGCATTCCCGGCCAGCGCAGCGGCGTGGTGGGCTCCACCGAATGGAAGCGCACCCAGGTGAAGCGCGACCCCAAGTGGCACCCCGGCGATTCCGTCAGCTACGGCATCGGCCAGGGCTATGTGGCGGTGAACGGCCTGCAGCTGGCGGTGATGACGGCGCGGCTGGCCAACGGACGCAAGGCGCTGAACCCGCGGCTGGTGAAGTCGGTGGGCGGGGTGGCGATGAAGCCGGGGGACGAGGTGCCCCACCTGCCGTTCTCCACCGAGCACCTGGACTATGTGCGCGGCGGGATGATCGCGGTGGCCAACGACCGCAGCGGCACCGCCTATCGCCAGAGCCAGCTCGGCCTGGGCGACGTGATGATGGCCGGCAAGACCGGCACGGCGCAGGTGCGCAGCTATGACGGCCTGGCCTCCCGCGACAGCCGCCACGCCCAGTGGCGGCTGAAGGACCACAACCTCTATGTCGCCTTCGCCCCGGTCGACGACCCGCGCTATGCGGTCTCGGTGATCATCCAGCACGGCGGCCTGGGCGGCGCCACCGCCGCGGCGCCGCGGGCGCGCGAAGTCATGCGCGTGGCCCTGCTGAAGGACCCGGAGATCCGCGCCCGCATCGAGCGGCCGCTGCCCATGCCCGAGGTCACCGGCCTGGAGCCCGAGGGCGTGGCGCCGGGCGCGCCGACGCCCGGGCCCATCGCCGCCGAGCCGGGGGAGCCCACATGACCGTCAGCGCGCTGACCCGTCCCGGCGAACGGGACCGGCTGATCGTCAAGTTCAGCCAGATCGACTGGACCTTCTGCCTGGCGCTCTGCCTGATCGCCGGCGCGGGCGCCCTGATGATGTTCTCCGTCGCCGGCAGCTCGTGGGAGCCCTGGGCGGCGGCGCACCTGTTCCGCTTCGGCTTCTTCTTCGTGGTCATGGTCGTCCTGGCCATGGTCGACCTGCGCGTCTGGTTCGCGCTCGCCTATCCGATCTACGGGCTGGGCCTGCTGCTGCTGGTGGCGGTGGAACTGGTCGGCGACGTGCGCATGGGCGCCCAGCGCTGGCTCGACCTGGGCTTCATGAGCTTCCAGCCGTCGGAGGTGATGAAGATCGGCATCGTGCTGGCGCTCGCCCGCTTCTATCACGGGGTCTCGGCCGAGAACGCCCGGCTCTCCTGGTGGCTGCTCGCGCCCGCGGCCATGATCGCCGCGCCGGTGCTGCTGGTGGCCCACCAGCCGGACCTGGGCACCGCCATGCTGATCGCGCTGACGGGCGCGGCCATCGTCGTGCTGGCCGGCCTGTCCTGGAAGATCATCGGGACGGCGGTGGTGGGCTTCCTGGTCTCGATCCCGCCGATCGTCATGTTCGTGCTGCACGACTACCAGCGCCAGCGGGTGCTGACCTTCCTGAACCCGGAGAGCGATCCGTCGGGCTCGGGCTATCACATCCTGCAGTCGAAGATCGCGCTCGGCTCCGGCGGCTTCTTCGGCAAGGGCTACGGCCTGGGCTCGCAGAGCCAGCTCAACTTCCTGCCCGAGAAGCACACCGACTTCATCTTCGCCACCCTGGCCGAGGAGTTCGGCTTCCTGGGGTGCGCCTCGGTGCTCGCCCTCTATGCGGCGGTGATCTTCATGGCCCTGCGCACCGCGGCCCTGGCCCACAGCCACTTCGGCCGGCTGGCGGCCTCGGGAGTGACGGCCACCTTCACCCTCTACGTCCTGATCAACGGCGCCATGGTCATGGGCCTGGCGCCGGTGGTGGGCGTGCCCATGCCGCTGCTCTCCTATGGCGGCACGGTGATGATGACGGTGATGATCGGCTTCGGCCTCGTCCAGTCGGTCCGCGTCCACCGCTACACCGAGGTGACCAGCGGCAAGGGCGCCTTCGTCTGAGGGCCGCCTGGCCCCGGCTCAGACCGTCAGGGCCGCGTCCGTCGCACGGACCAGGGCGTCGACGACGCCCGGTTCGGTGGAGGCGTGGCCGGCGTCCCAGACCACTTCCATGCGCGCCTCGGGCCAGGCCTGGCGCAGCTTGTAGGCCGCCTCCATCGGCGTCACCACGTCGAAGCGGCCCTGGACGATCCAGCCCGGAATGTCGCGGATCCTGTCCAGGTTCTTCAGGATCCAGCCGTCTTCCGGGAAGAAGCCCTTGATGACGAAGTAGTGGCACTCGATCCGGGCGAAGGCGATGGCGAAGTCCACCTCGTTGAACTTCGACGGCCGCGCCTCGGGGCCGCGGATGGAGATGGTGTCGCCTTCCCACTGGCTCCAGGCGGTGGCCGCCTCGGCCTGGACCCGGCGGTCGGCGTGGGTCAGGCGCTTGTAGTAGGCGCCCATCAGGTCGCCGCGCTCGGCCTCCGGGATCGGGGCCAGGAAGCGCTCCCAGGCGTCGGGGAAGAGCATGCAGGCCCCGTCCTGGTAGAACCAGCGCAACTCCCGCTCGGTCAGCAGGAAGACGCCGCGCAGGACCAGGGCCTCGACGCGATCGGGATGGGTGATGGCGTAGGCCAGCGCCAGGGTGGAGCCCCAGGAGCCGCCGAAGACGGTCCACTTCTCGATCCCGAGCTTCACCCGCAGGCGCTCGATGTCGGCGATCAGCGTCCAGGTGGTGTTGTGCTCCAGCCGCGCATTGGGGTGCGAGCGGCCGCAGCCGCGCTGGTCGAACAGGGCCATGCGCCACTTCGAGGGATCGAAGAACCGCCGCATGGTGGAGTTGATGGCGCCGCCGGGGCCCCCGTGCAGGATCACGCAGGGCTTGCCGTTCGGATCGCCGCACTCCTCGTAATAGACCTCGTGCTCGGACTCGGTGGCCAGCCAGCCGTGGGCGAAGGGCTCGTTCTCTTCGAACAGCCCCCGGCGACCGGTCGAGGCGGAAAAGGAGAGGGGGGCGTTCGGACGATCCATGCCCCTATTTACGCCGGGAAACGCCGGCGCATCCAGTCGATGATGAAGCCGTTGACCGCTTCCGGCTTCTCCTGCTGCGTCCAGTGACCCGATCCGGTCACCAGCACCTTCTCCAGGTCGGAAATCACCTCTTCCATGCCGTCGGCCATGGCCGGCGAAAGCACCGCGTCCTTCTCGGCCATGATCATCAGGCAGGGAATGCCGTCGATGCGCGTGGGGAGGTCGGCCGAGGCCCGCCAGTTGCGGGTGAAGTTGCGGTACCAGTTGATCCCCCCGCGGAAGCTGGAGCGCTGGAAGAGGGCGGTGAAGACCGCCATGTCCTCGTCGGACAGGAACTGGTTGGGGTCGTTCTGCGGGTCGTAGTGGGCCAGGGCCTGACCGAAGGCGAAGCTCGACCCGCCGTCCCTGGGCGCCTCGCCGGCGCTGCGGATGGCGCCGGGCTTGCGCATGAAGAAGCGCATCGTCTTCTCGACATCGGCGCCCAGCACCGCCTCCGGCTCGTCGGGGGTCTGGAACCAGACGATGTACATGTCCGGCCCGAAGGTCTTGCGGAAGAGCTCGATCGGGTCGATCGGATAGCGGCGGATGAAGGGGGTGTTCAGCCCGATGATCCCGGCGCAGCGGTCCGGATGCATCAGGGGCAGCTGCCAGACGACGATGCCGCCCCAGTCGTGGCCGCAGAACACGGCCTTGTCGATCTCCAGGTGGTCGAGCAGGCCGACGAGGTCGCCGGTCAGGTGGGCCATGTCGAAGTCCGTGGCCTCGGGCGGGGACTCCGTCAGGCCGTAGCCCCGCTGGTCGGGGACGATCACCCGGTAACCGGCCTCGGCCAGGGCCGGAATCTGCCAGCGCCATGAGAAGGCGGCTTCGGGGAAGCCGTGGCACAGGACGATGGCCGGCGCCTCGGCGGGGCCCGCCTCGTACCAGGTCATCCGGACGCCGTTGACCTGCGCGCTCCGGGGCGGCGGCTCCTGCCGGTTGACGGCGGGGGCCTCTTCGGCCATCGGGGGCTCCAGGCTGGCGGTCGGACTCCAGTTGGGGTTCTCGCCGGGCGGAAGGCAAGGCGTCGGCCCTTTCCATCGCGCCGATCCGGGCTAGAAGACGCCCATGACCCAAAGCCGCGCCGCCGACCCCGTCCCCACGCCCTGGGGGCTCGTGATCCTGCTCGGCGCGCTGACGGCCTTCGCGCCCATGTCCATCGACATGTATCTGCCCAGCCTGCCGACCATCGGCCAGGCCCTGGGGGCGAGCGCGGCCCAGACCCAGGCGACGGTGGCGGCCTTCTTCGCCGGCATGGCCATCGGCCAGTTCATCTATGGGCCGGCCTCGGACCGGTTCGGGCGGCGGCCGCCGATCCTGGTGGGCGTGGGCGTCTATATCGTCGCCTCCATCGCCTGCGGCCTGGCGACGAGCCCCGAAATGCTGATCGGCGCGCGGTTCGTGCAGGCGCTGGGCGGCTGCGCCGGCGGGGTGGTGGCGCGCGCGGTGGTGCGCGACCGGTTCGATCATACCGAGACGGCGCGGATGCTGTCGCTGCTGACCCTGATCATGGGGATCGCGCCCATCGTCGCGCCCCTGATCGGCGGCGCGGTGCTGGAGATCGCCGGCTGGCGGGCGAATTTCTGGGTGCTGACCCTGTTCGGCCTGAGCGTCGGCGCCTTCGCCTTCTTCCGTCTGCAGGAGAGCCGCTCGGAGGAGACCGCCCGCCGCGCCCGGGCGGAGAACCCCCTGCGGGCCTTCGGCGTCCTGCTGCGCGAGCGCCGTCTCATGGGCTACGCCCTGGCCGGGGCGCTGAACGGGGCGACCCTGTTCACCTACATCTCGGCCTCGCCGGAGCTGCTGATCGACACCTACGGCATCTCGCCGGCCAATTTCGGCTGGGTGTTCGGCCTCAACGCCGCCGGCGTGATCGGGGCGAGCCAGGTGAACCGGTACCTGCTGCGCAACGCCACCCCCGACGGGGAATCCAAAAGGTTTTGTGCCAACGGATCAACAG
>CAYQPL010000048.1:15358-21880 GCA_964419395.1 uncultured Phenylobacterium sp.
CTGCTGCTGGCGCTGGCCGCGGTGACGGGGATCGGCGAGCGGTGGACGGTCCTGCCGCTGCTGTTCGTGATCCTGTCGACCTACGGCTTCATGCAGGGCAACACCATGGCCGGCGCGCTCAGCGTCGATCCTTATCGCGCCGGCTCCATCTCGGCCCTGATGGGCGGGGCCTCTTTCGGGGTCGGGGCGGTCGCCTCGAGCGTCGCCGGCCTGTTCCACGACGGCACGGCCCGGCCGATGGCCATCACCATGGCCCTGGCCCTGGCCGGATCGGCCGCCGCCCTGCACCTGCTGGCCTTGCCCCGGCGGCCGGCGGAGGCCTAGGGCGGTCGCGCGTCAGGTCCTCGGGCGTGACAGGGCCAGGACGATCCAGCCGGCCATGAACAGCAGGCCGCCAACGGGCGTCACGGCGCCCAGGATGCGCGGGCCGCCCATGGCCATGGCGAAGAGGGAGCCGGAGAAGATCGCAGCGCCGGTCAGGAAGAGGACGGGGGCGAGCCGGGCCAGCCGCGCGCCGCGCTCAGCCACGAAGGCGGCGGCGAAGACGGCCAGGCTGTGAGTCATCAGATAGTTGGCGCCGGTGGTCAGCCACTGGCGCGCCTGCTCGTCGCTCATGCCATGCGCACCGAAGGCGCCCATGGCCACGGCCAGGAGCCCGCCGATGGCCGCCAGGCCCAGCCAGATGCGATCGACGCCACCCATTTCCGCGCTCCTGCGTTACAACGGCGACGCCGTCGGGCCTTGTTAGTCCCGCGGGCGGTGTTGGCCAATCCGTAGGGCCACAAAGGGGAGGGCCAAATGAAGGTCATGACGATTGCGGCGCTCGCCGCGTGGGGTCTGGTGGCCGCCGGCGCGGCGCAGGGGCAGACGACGACCGGCAGCTTCGGCAACTGGACCGTCGTCTGCGACAATGTCCGAACCTGCAGCGCCATCGGCTTCGGCCAGCTGGACGAGATGGGATCGAGCGGCCTCCTGGAGATCCGCCGGGCGGGCGAGGCGTCCTCCCCGCCGATGGCCCGCATCGTCACCGCCGGCGAGGCGGCGGCGAACCTCAGCCTGGTCGTCGACGGGGTCGCGAAGCCGGCGCTGGCCGCGCTGCCGGCGACGCCGGAGGGCGACGAGGACCCGCAGATGCGGATCACCAACCTCTCGGCCGAACAGACGGACGTGCTGATCGGCCAGATCGTCAATGGCGCGACTCTGACCGCCATCGAGGGCCGCCAGCCGGCCCTGGAGGTCTCGCTGTCCGGATCGAGCGCGGCGCTGCGATTCATGGACGCCCAGCAGCAGCGGGCGGGCGCCACGAGCGCCCTGGTGGCGAAGGGGACCAGGGCGGCCGACAGCCTCGTCGCGCCGGAAATGCCGACGCTTCGGCCCGGGCCGCGGATCGCCCAAGGCGGCCTGCCCGACGCCGTGAGTCCCGCCCTGCGCGCCCAGCTCAGCGGATGCGACGAGGATATCGCCGAGATCGGCCTCGAACCGGTCGTCGCGCGACTGGCCAAGGACAGGCTCTTCTGGGGCGTCGCCTGTTCGCGCGGCGCCTACAACGTCGTCTACAGCCTCTTCATCACCGACGAGGCGGGCAGGGCGCCGACGCCGGTGAACCTGCCCTATCCGGACGGCGAGTCGAGCAGCGAGGTGATGAACATCAGCTTCGACCCCGAAACCCAGACGCTGTCCAACTTCGAGAAGGGCCGGGGTTTCGGCGATTGCGGCGCCTTGAACGAATGGGTCTGGACCGGCTCGCGCTTCGCCATCAAGGCGCAGACCCTCATGCCCGAGTGCCAGGGCGTGCTGCCGCAGTTCTGGCCGGTCAGCTACCGGAGCCGCTAGACTCGGCGTAGAGCAGCCCAAGACACCGTCCTGCAGGCTCTTCCATGCCGTCCCTGCCCGTGCGCCTTGGCCTCTTCTACTCGGCCATCTTCATCGGGCTGGGGGCGAGCGCGCCCTATATTCCGGTCTGGTTCGCCGAGCGCGGGCTTTCGGGGGCGGAGATCGGCCTGATCCTGTCGGCGCCGATGATGGCGCGCATGATCACCGCCCCGGCCCTCGGCGTCTGGGCCGACAGCTTCGCCCTGCGCCGGACGCCCCTGATCCTGATGGGGGCGGTGGCGGCGGGCGGCTACGTGCTGCTGGCCGCGCCCTTCGGCTTCTTCTGGTGGTTCGCCGTCTGGTTCGTGGCCGCCTCGGCGCTCTCCACCATCTCGCCCCTGACCGACGTCATCGCGCTGGCCCGCGCGCGGCGGGACGGGTTCAACTACGGCTGGCCGCGGGGCATCGGCTCGGCGGCCTACATCCTGGCCAATATCGTCGTCGGCGCCCTGGTGACGCGGGGCTCGCCGGACCTGGTGCTGATCTGGATCATCGTCTCGGCGGCGCTGACGGCGGCGGGCGCGCGGTTCCTGCTGCCGCCCGATCCGGTGCGGGAGGAGGGCGGCCGCTCGACCCTGGCCGAGCGGCTGGCCGGCCTGGGCGGCCTGCTGCGCGACGGCGGCTTCATGCTGGCGGTGGTGTCGGTCGGGCTGATCCAGTCGGCCCACGCCTTCTATTACGGCTTCTCGGCGCTGGCCTGGAAGCAGCAGGGCATTCCGGAGACCCTGACCGGCGTGCTTTGGGGCTTCGGCGTGGCGGTGGAGATCGGCTTTCTGTGGTTCATGGAGCCGTGGCGCCGCCGGGTGGGGCCGCGACGCCTGCTGGTTCTGGGCGGTGTGGCGGCTGTGGTGCGGTGGGCGGCGCTCGGTCTGTCGCCGCCGCTCTGGCTGCTTTTCCCGATCCAGGCCCTGCACGCGCTCAGCTTCTGCGCCACCTTCATGGCCAGCCTGCAGATCGTCGAGCGGCTGTCGACGAGCGCCAACGCCTCGGCGGCGCAGACGATCAACTCGGCCTTCTCGGGCGGGCTCCTGATCGGCCTGGCCACCCTCGCCTCGGGCGCCCTGTTCGATGCGGTGGGCGCCTATGGCTACTTCGCCATGGCCGCCATGTCGGCGCTCGGGCTCGCCGGCGCCTTCAGACTCTACGGGGTTCGGCGACTGGACGGCTGAGCTCGGCGGCGAAGGCGCCCACAGCAGCGCAGACCGCCGTTTGAATCTCATCCAGGGCGAAGGCGGCCTGCGGCGCACACTCGCGTGCCTGGGGCACGTGAAGGAATCCGACGTTGGGCGCCGCGTCGGCCGCCAGCAGCCGGTAGAGGGTGAAGTTGCAGAGATAGTCGCCTGCGTCGTCGGAGCGGACGACGGGCAAGCCCTGCGCCGCCAGTGCTTCCAGCATGGCCGCGCAGGGCGCGGTGGCGGCGATCTCGTCGGCCCCTGCGCTGTGGATGGCGGGCAGTTCCCAGACGCGGCCGGCATGGTCGGGCCGTTCGCGCGCGGCGCAGTTGCGGCCCGTGTGCTCGACGCGGAAGGCGTCAGCCTCGACCGCGACGCCCACGATCAGCACGCCATCGGCCGGCCGGGCCTGAAGCTGACGCAGGATGGTCTCCACCGAGCCTTTCCACTGCACCGGAAGGGTCAGGAAATCGACCTCGACGCCGGCCGGCGACCAGCCCTCACGCGCCAGAGCGGCGACCACGGCGGCGGAGGGGTTGAGCGGGGCTTCGGGGAAGCTGCCGAAGCCGCAGAGCAGGAGGCGGGGCGCGGACATGGGGCGATCATAGCGGCTCGGGCTTGAATGCCCCAGCGTCGGGCGTCGAGACTGGCGGCCGAACAGTAGGGAGTAGACCGCATGCGTGCGCTGAGAGCCGCCGAGCCCTGGGGCCTGGACCACCTGACCCTCGTCGAGACGCCCGATCCCGAGCCCGGCCCGGGCGAGGTGCTGGTCCGCATGAAGGCGGTGTCGCTGAACTATCGCGACTGGATGATGATCAACGGCCTGTACGGGCGCGCCCCGGCGGCGGGAGGACAGGTGACGCCCTTCTCCGACGGCTGCGGCGTGATCGAGGCGGTGGGCGAGGGCGTGACCCGGGTGAAGGTCGGCGACCGGGTGGCGACGATGTTCTTTCAGGGCTGGATCTCTGGCCCGCCGACCCTGGAAAAGGCGCTGACGGCGCTGGGCTCGCCCATCCCCGGCGCGGGGCGCGAGCTGGCGGTGTTCAGCCAGGAGGGGGTCTCCAAGGTCCCGGACTTCCTGACCGACGAGGAGGTCTCGACCCTGCCCTGCGCGGCGCTGACCGCCTGGCGGGCGCTGTTCGAGGACGCCGACCTGCAGCCGGGCGACACGGTGGTGCTGCAGGGCACGGGCGGAGTGTCGGTCTTCGGCCTGCAGTTCGCCAAGGCCGCGGGGCTGCGGGCCCTGATCACCTCGTCCTCGGACGAGAAGCTGGAGCGCGCCCAGGGATTAGGCGCCGACCACCTCGTCAACTACCGGCAGACGCCGGAGTGGTCGAAGCCGGTGCGCGAGGCGACGCGGGGCGTCGGCGCCGACTTCATCATGGAGGTCGGCGGCCAGGGCACGATCGAGCAGAGCCTGAAGGCGGTGCGCATCGGCGGCCATATCGCCATCATCGGCGTGGTGGCGCAGGGCGGATCGGGGATCAATCCGGCCGTCCTGATCGGCAATGCGGCGCGGATGCAGGGGGTCTTTGTCGGCTCGCGCGACATGTTCGAGGCGATGTGCCGGGCGATCGACCTGCACCAGATCCGACCCGTGGTGGACAAGGTCTTCCCCTGGACGGAGGCCCGCTCTGCCTTCGAGGCCATGGCCGGCGGCGCGCACTTCGGGAAGATCGTCTTAACGTTCTGAGGACGGCGATTGGGTGAGCGGAACCGCGCGTGCGCTTGGCGACGGCTCGGGCGTGCGAGGCTTTTCTCACTTTCGACCGGCGGCTTGAACGGGCCGCCGCCAGGCTGGGCGGTCCCGCTGTCCAAAGCCCATGAAGTCAATGAAAAGGGCCGGGCGCCTGCGAGGCGTCCGGCCCATCGTCGGTCAGTGCGGCGCGCGGCGGACCTCAGTTCTCGCTCAGCCAGGCGACGATCTGCTCGGCGGCTTCCTCGGCGCTCATGGCCGTGGTGTCGACGGTGATCTCCGCGTTCTCCGGCTCCTCGTAGGGGGAGTCGATGCCGGTGAAGTTCTTGAGCTGTCCGGCGCGGGCCTTAGCGTAGAGGCCCTTGACGTCGCGCTCCTCGGCCACGGCCAGCGGGGTGGCCACATAGACCTCGACGAACTCGCCGTCCTCCATCAGGTCGCGGGCCATCCGGCGCTCGGCGCGGAAGGGCGAGATGAAGGAGACGAGCACGATCAGGCCGGCGTCGACCATCAGCTTGGAGACCTCGGCGACGCGGCGGATGTTCTCCACCCGGTCCTCCTCGGTGAAGCCCAGGTCCTTGTTCAGGCCGTGGCGGACGTTGTCGCCGTCGAGCAGATAGGTGTGGCGGCCGTCGGCCTGCAGCCGCTTCTCGACCAGATTGGCGATGGTCGACTTGCCGGCGCCCGACAGGCCCGTCAGCCAGACGACGCGCGCCTTCTGGCCCTTCAGCGCCGAGCGCGAGGCCTTGTCCACGTCGGTGGCCTGCCAGTGGATGTTCTGGCTGCGGCGCAGGGCGAAGTGGAGCATGCCCGCCCCCACCGTCCGGTTGGTGATCCGGTCGATGAGGATGAAGCCGCCCAGGGTGTGGTTGTCCTGATAGGCGTCGAAGGCGATGGGCGCGTCGAGGGAGAGGTTGCAGACCCCGATCTCGTTCAGCTCCAGGCGCTTGGCCGCGAGCTGTTCCAGGGTGTTCACGTTCACCTTGTACTTGGGTTCGGTGATGCTGGCGCCCACGGTGCGCGTGCCGATCTTCAGCAGGTAGGGCCGGCCCGGCAGCATGGCCTCGTCGTCCATCCAGACGACGGTGGACTCGAACTGGTCGGCCACCTCCGGCGGCTGGCCGGCGACGGAGAGGACGTCGCCGCGGCTGATGTCGATCTCGTCCTTCAGTGTGAGGGTCACCGACTGGCCGGCCACGGCGCGGGGCAGGTCGCCGGTCATGGTGACGATGCGCTCGACCGTGCTTTCGCGGCCCGAGGGCAGGGCCTTGACCCTGTCGCCCGGCGCGATGACGCCCGAGGCCACCAGGCCGGAGAAGCCGCGGAAGTCCAGGTTCGGGCGGTTCACCCACTGGACCGGCATGCGGAAGGGCTTCTCGCGCAGGTCGTCCTCGACCTCCAGCGCCTCCAGATGGGCCATCAGCGGCGGGCCGTCGTACCAGGGCGCCTTGTCGCTCTTCTCGGTGATGTTGTCGCCCTTCAGCGCCGACATCGGGATGGGCGTGAAGGACTTGATCCCCACCTGGGCGGCGAAGTCGTGGTACTCGGCCATGATGGCGTCGAACACCTCCTGGCTCCAGCCGACCAGGTCCATCTTGTTCACCGCCACGACCACGTGGCGGATGCCCAGCAGGTTGACGAGGTAGGAGTGCCGGCGCGTCTGGGTCAGCACGCCCTTGCGCGCGTCGATCAGGATGATGGCCGCGGCCGCCGTCGAGGCGCCGGTGACCATGTTGCGCGTGTACTTCTCGTGGCCGGGCGTGTCGGCGACGATGAACTTGC
>CAYQPL010000049.1:0-21851 GCA_964419395.1 uncultured Phenylobacterium sp.
CCGCAGATCGGTCTGAACGCCCGTCGCGAGGATCGTGGCCTCTGGGCTTGCCATTCAGGCCGAGGTTGGCTGCGCCCCATTCCTTCTAAGCCCGCAGGATAGGCTCCATTGTGCGGCCCAGATCGGACAAGGCGTATTCCACCTTTGGAGGCACCTGCGGATAGACGGTGCGGGTGATCAGCCCATCCTGCTCCATCTCGCGGAGTTGGTGGGTCAGCATCCGCGGCGTGCAGTTCACCACCTGACGCCGGATTTCATTGAAGCGCATCGTCCCTGCCAGCAGGTGCCAGAGGATGATCGACTTCCACTTGCCGTCGATCAGTCCGATCGCGGCCTCGACAGAGCATCCTGGCGTGCAGTCGAAGCGCGAGTGACGGGCCTTGGCCATGACAGTATCCTTTTTGATACTACATGCACTCGTTGTGCGTATTGATCGCGTATCGCACTAATATCAATTCTGCTCCCGCACAACCAAGCGAAGGAGCACAACGTTGAAAGCCATCGGCTACAGAACGCCTGGGGCCATCGATCGCCCCGACGCCCTGCAAGACATCGATCTGCCCCGCCCGACCGCCTCCGGGCATGACTTGCTGGTCGAAGTCTCGGCGGTGTCGGTCAACCCGGTCGACGCCAAGGTCCGAAGCGCGGCTGCGCCGCCTGAAGGCGAATGGAAGGTGCTCGGCTGGGACGCCGCCGGGCGGGTCGTCGAGGTCGGCCCGGACGTCGAGGGGTTCGCCATCGGGGATGGGGTCTACTACGCCGGCTCGATCACCCGGCCGGGGGCCAACAGCGAGTTCCATCTGGTCGACTCGCGGATTGTCGGCCTCAAGCCCGCCAGTCTTTCGTACGCCGAGGCGGCCGCCCTCCCCCTCACGACGATCACCGCGTGGGAAATGCTGTTCGAGCGGCTGGACGTTCGGCGGCCGGCGCCAGGCGCGGCCGACGCCGTGCTCGTGATCGGGGGCGCCGGCGGCGTGGCCTCCATGGCCATCCAGCTCCTCCGCGCGCTCACCGATCTGACGGTGATCGCCACGGCCTCACGTCCGGAAACGCGGGCCTGGGTGCAGGAGCTCGGCGCACATCACGTCGTCGACCATCATGGCGACCTCGCCGAGCAGGTCCACGCGCTGGGCCTGGGGGCGCCCGGGTTCGTCTTCTCCACCAACCAGACCGATCGGCATCTTGCGAGCATCCAGGCGCTGATCGCCCCGCAGGGACGGTTTGGCCTGATCGACGATCCGCCGGCGCTGGACGTGCTGGGTTTCAAGCGGAAGGCGGTTTCCGTTCACTGGGAGCTGATGTTCACCCGCCCGATGTTCGCCACGCCCGACCTCGCCGAGCAGGGCAAGCTGCTGAACGCTGTGGCGCAACTGATCGACTCGGGCCGCATCCGCACGACCCTCACCGAGATCCTGGCGCCCATCGACGCTGAGAACCTGAAGAAGGCGCATGCTCTGATCGAGTCGAACACCGCACGGGGAAAGATCGTCCTGGAAGGGTTCGCCCCATGAGCGGTCCCGCCCATGGCGTGACGACCCGGATGGCCCGGCTGGCGCAGGAGGCCGCGCTGCGCCCGGGCCGTCGCGCCGCCCTCATCGCGCCTTTGCCGGTCGCGGCCTCTCAGGACCCCGCCCAGGGTCGGCGCGCGAGAAGGAGCGCGGCCTCACGACCGGCGGCGACAAGGCGCTCGACGACTGCGGCGTCGGTCTCGATGCGCACCAGCTGAAGCGTGCCCATCAGAGTGGCGAAGACCGTGCTGGCGCGGTCCAGCCGCGCATCGGCGTCCCCGCCCGGCGGCAGATGTTCGGCGATCAGAGCGACGATGCCGCGTCGCCGCACGTCGAAACGGCGTCGGGTCGAGGCGTCCTGACGCGCGATCTCGGGCGCCAGGGCCGCGACGGCGCACCCCAGGCCCATATGGTCGCGATGGAGGGGACGCAGGTAGGTGGAGATCAGACGTTCGAGCTTCTGCCCCTCCGGCGCTTCGGCCAGCGCTTCGCGGAAATGGTCGAGCGTGGCTTCCGCGGCATATTCCAGGGCCGCCCCCACAAGATCCTCGCGGGACGCGAAATGCGCATAGAACCCGCCATGCGTCAGGCCGGCGTCCGCCATCAGCGGCCGCACGCCCACGGCGGCGATTCCCTCGCGACGGAACCGCTCGGACGCGCGCTGCAGGATCGCCTCCCGGGACGCCCGCTTCTGATCCTCCTTGTATCTCGCCAATTCGATCTCCTCGTCAGGACGCTCGCCCCCGCCTAGGACCGGGTGTAGCGCTCCCCGACGCGGCCGCCGACCACTTCCGCCAGGAAGGCGCCGCGCGCCGCCTCCATCTCGTCCCAACGGCGGGGGCTCACCAGGGTCGGCACGGTGATCGCCTCGCCGGCCGCAAGACCCGCAAGCGCCGCGTCTACGAGCGCTTCGGCGGAGATATAGGCCGTGTCGGGGAAAACGGAGTCCGGCAGTCCCTGCGAGCTGAAGAACTCCGTCCGGATGGGACCGGGAAGGACGGCCTGGATGCGTATGCCGCTGCCGGCATATTCCAGCTGCAACGCGCGGGTGAAGTTCAAGACGAACGCCTTCGAGCCGCTGTACGAAGCGCTGCCGGCGGAGGGGCTGAAGGCGACGACGGAAGAAATGTTCACCAAAGCGCCGGAGCCCGCGTCCCGAAAGCCCGCCAGGGCGGCGAGCGACAGCCGCATCAGTGCGACGATGTTCAGCCGCACCACCGCCTCCTGAGCCTCCGGACCCAGGCGAGCGGTCGGCCCGAGTCCTCCGGCGCCAGCATTGTTGACCAGAACCGCCGCCGGTCGTCTCTCCAGCCGCGTCTCCAACTGGGCGAGGTCCGCCGGTGAGGTCAGGTCCAGCGCCCAGGTCTCGACCTCGACGCCATGCTCGCGGCGCAGCCCGTCGGCGAGTTGCGCGAGCCGCTCGGCTCGGCGCGCCACCAGCAACAGATCGTGGCCCTGCGCAGCCAGCCGGTCGGCATAGATCGCGCCGATCCCCGACGAGGCGCCGGTCACCACGGCGACACCCTTGTCCGACATGATGGCGCTCCTAGGCGTGCGTGCGTGCCGAAGGACGGTTCTCGGCGCGCCAGCGCTTCTCGTCCTCAGTGTCGGGACGTGGCGGGTAGTGGCCATTGATCGACCAGTAGTCGAAGGGCGTCTCGTCGACGTGGAACTCCCAGTCGTAGCCGCGGTCCGCGACATAGGGCTTCAGCAGCGCATTGATGCGGTCGATGAACCGTCGGCTGGCCTCCACCGTCGGGAAGGATCGGGCGATGTGCTCCATGACGATCCGCACGAAGCGATCCGCCGGCTTCCCGCCGAGGAAGAAGTTCCGCGGCTCCACGGCCTGGAACACGATCCCCACATAGAAGCGGGGCATGACCGAGCCGTAGATGTCCGTGATCTTCTCGGCGATCTCGGCCTTGTCGGCGTCCGAGAAGGCCTCGGCTGGGTGATAGATCGTCCATAGGGGCATCGAGCGCACCTCCAAGAATGAATATGACACTCGACATATCTCCGCAGGCCAGATTATATGTCAATCGTAATATTATTCATGAGGATCATCATGCGGTTTCCGGGTCTCACCTCCACGCCCGTCCAAGGCGGCCTGCCGGCGCTGCGCCGTCGCACGGTGCTGCAGCTCGCAGGGTCCGGTCTCGCCACGGCGGCGGCGGCGCCGGCCGCTCGCGCGGCTCCTGTGTCCCCGAAGCCGGCGTCACATGCAGACGCGGCCACCCGGTTCGTGGAGGCTCGGGGGGTCACCTACGCCTACCGCCGCCTTGGCGCCGCTGAGGGCGTCCCGATCGTCCTGCTGCAGCATTTCACCGGCGGTCTCGACCACTGGGACCCGGCCGTCACAGACGGCCTCGGCCTCGGCCGGCCCGTGATCCTCTTCGACAATGCGGGCGTCGGCCGCTCGGGCGGAGAGACTCCGGCCACCATCGAGGGCATGGCCGAGCACGTGGAGAGCTTTGTCTCAGCCCTCGACCTCGACCGCTTCGATCTGCTCGGATTCTCAATGGGGGGCATGGTCGCGCAGGCCTACGCCATGCGGCATGGCGAGCGGCTTCGGCGACTGATCCTGGTCGGCACGGGCCCGCGGGGCGGGGATCCCAACCCGAGGCAGGCCGAGGTCGCCCGTCGGGCCAGCGGCAACGCCAATCTGGACGACTTCCTCTGGCTCTTCTTTGGCCGCTCGGACGCGGCGGTGGCCGCGGGCAAGGCCTTCTGGACGCGCCGTCATTTGAGAACCGAGGACGTGGATCTGCCGATCCGGCCGGAGTCCATCGCCCGTCAGGTCGCCGCCTCCCGCGATTGGGCGACGCCGCACGGCGAGCGGTTCGCAGATCTTGCGCGGATCACGGTCCCCACGCTGGTGGTCAACGGATCGGACGATGTGATGATCCCCACCGTCAACAGCTTCCACCTGCAGCAGCACATCCCTGACGCGCAGCTCATCCTCTATCCGGACTCCGGCCATGCCGCGCATTTCCAGTATCCGGACCTGTTCGTCGCGCACGCGTCGCTGTTCCTCAGCGCACAGGGCTGAAACGGGCGCGGACCCGACATTCCATGGCTCAGGCGTCGCAGGCAGGCTCTGCGCGAACGTCCCGCACTGGCTGCGCGCGACGCATGAGGTCCGCCTTCTGATCGAGACCGCCACAAGACGGTCCCAGCGCGCCTCTCGCGGAGGTCAGCCTTCCCCCAACACCGCGGCGAACCGCGCGTCGAAGTCCCGCGCGAGGTCGGCCAGAGTCACCTCGCCGAAGCGGGCGATGATTAGGGCCTCGGCGGCGGAGAGGGTGTCGGCGAGGGCGGCGTTGACCGCCTGTTCCACCAGGCAGCGGGGATCGTCGTCGGCCAGGCCGATGGCGAACAGGCGCGGATCGCCCAGGGCGCGGTAGATATCCAGCAGGGAGACCTCGCCCAGGCTGCGGTTCAGGACCCAACCGCCGCCATGGCCCTTTTCCGAGCGGACGATGCCCTGCTCGCGCAGGCCTGCCATGGTGCGGCGGACCACCACCGGATTGGTGTTCAGCATCTGGGCCAGATGCTCCGACGTCATGGCGCCGTCGTACCGGTCCATGTGGATCAGGGCGTGCAGCATGCGTGAGAGGCGGCTGTCGCTTCGCATCGGGGGTCTCCGGTGTCGCTGAAACCATACGGCATAAGTTTCGAAACAACAGGAGTTGCGTGAATCTCGCGGAGATCCCATCATGTAACATATGAAGCGGCGAGATCGCCGCGGGCGCAGATCAGGAGCCAGGTCATGTCCTATGAAGTCGTCATTGTCGGGGGCAGCTTCGCCGGCCTGTCGGCGGCCATGCAGCTGGCGCGGGCGCGACGGCGCATCCTGCTGGTCGACGCCGGCGAGCCGCGAAATCGGCTCGCCAAGGCCTCTCACGGCTTTCTCGGCCAGGACGGCGTGGCGCCGGCCCAGATCATGCGCGAGGGCCTGCGGCAGCTCAGCGCCTATCCCACGGTCGATTTCCACCATGGCCGGGCGATGAGGGCCGAAGGGGAGCGGGACGCCTTCCAGGTCGCGCTCGACGACGGGACGGCGGTGGAGGGCCGCCGGCTGATCCTGGCGCACGGGGTGGCCGACACGTTGCCAGAGGTCCCCGGCCTCGCCGAACGCTGGGGGCGCACCGTCGTCCACTGTCCCTTCTGCCATGGCTACGAGTTCGGCGGCGGCCCGTTGGGCGTGCTGGCGACCGGGCCCCTGGGCGCCCATCAGGCCGAGATGCTGCCGGACTGGGGCCCCACCACCCTCTTCACCCAGGGCCTGTTCGTCCCCGAGCCGGAGGTGCAGGCCCGGCTCGACCGGCGCGGGGTGACCGTGGAGACGACGCCGGTCGTGGCCCTTCTGGGGGAGGCTCCGGCGCTGGAGGCCGTCCGGCTGGCCGACGGCCGCGTCCGGCCCCTGGCCGGCCTCTTCACCGCGCCGCGCACGACGCCCAACGGCGACCTCGCCCAGGCCCTCGGCTGCGCCTTCGAGGAGGGGCCGATGGGCCCCCACATCGCCGCCGACGGCCGCCAGGAGACGACGGTTCCGGGCGTGTTCGCCGCCGGCGACGCCGCCCGCGCCATGCATAACGCCACCCTGGCCTCGGCCAGCGGCGTCATGGCCGGCGTCGGCGCCTACCAGTCCCTGCTGGCCTGATCACTCCACGAGCTTCGAGAGGATGAAGGCGAGGAAGAACCCCGCCACGGCGATCAGGCCGGAGGCCTCGTGGACCTCCTCGGTCGCCTCCGGGATTTCCTCCATCCAAACTCGCTTGCCTTCCTCGGTCGCCTCCGGGATCATGGTGGCGACCAGCATGGCCAGGATGGCGCCGGCCGCCACCGCGGTGACGGCGGCGATCGCCTCCGGCGGCGCGCCGGCCAGGGCGGCGTGGCCGAGCATGGCCGCGGCCGCCGAAGCCGCCGCGATCCCGCCCCAGACTCCGAACACATAGGCCCCGGAGCGGCCGGCGCGCTTCATGCCCGCGGCGCTCGACAGACCTTCCGGCAGGTTCGACAGGAAGACGGCCGCACGCGTCACCAGGCTGACGCCGCTCCCGTCCAGCAGGCTGACGCCGATCACTACCGACTCCGGCACGCCGTCGAGCAGGGCGCCGACGGCGATGGCCAGGCCGGAGTCCGAATGGGCCGCCGGCTGGGCTTCGCTGGGGTTGAACCCGGAGCGCTTGCGATGCCGGGCGCCCGCGCGGGAGACGGCGATGTTGGCCAGGGTGTAGGCCGCCGCCCCGGCCAGGAACCCCGCCCCGGCCGCGAACAGGCCGCCCTGGGCGAACGCCTCGTCCATCAGGTCGAAGGCCACCGCCGAGATCAGCACCCCCGAACCGGCGGCCATCACGCCGGCGATCAGCCGCTTGGGGAGCTCGAGGAACCAGGCGACCAGCGCCCCGAGCACCAGGCCCGAGCCGCCCAGCAGCCCCCACAGCCCGGCCTCGAGCATGCCCTCGTCCTTCTCCGTCGGTATTATAGGGCCGCGGCGGCGCCGGCTGCGCCCGCGGCCCGCCATAGTCGCTATCAGGCCGTTAAGCCTTTCTGCGCCATAAACC
This sequence comes from uncultured Phenylobacterium sp., assembly GCA_964419395.1. Taxonomy (GTDB): domain Bacteria; phylum Pseudomonadota; class Alphaproteobacteria; order Caulobacterales; family Caulobacteraceae; genus Phenylobacterium. Next base: position 7,076 of record CAYQPL010000049.1, read on the forward strand.
CTGTTCGACGGGAGCCGAACCATGCCCATGAGCCAGTCCGCGCTGGAATCCGCGCTGCGCGACGCCTTTCCGGACGCCGAGATCGCCATCACCGACCTGGCCGGCGACGACGACCACTACCGCGCCCGCATCGTCTCCCCGGCGTTCCGCGGCCTGCCGCGCGTGAAGCAGCACCAGCTGGTCTACGCCGCGCTGAAGGGCAAGGTGGGCGGCGAACTCCACGCGCTCGCCCTCGAGACCTCCGCCCCGGCCTAGGAGACAGGCGGATGCGCTATCGGCCGTTCGGGGTGTCGGGAAAGGCGGTCTCGGCGATCAGCCTGCTCCTGCGCGAGCCTGGCCGGCCGCAGCCGCCGGGCGTCTGGCGCAATCTCGCCTTCGCGGCCATGGAGGCCGGGGTCAACGCCTTCGAGTTCGAGGCCGGGTCGGACGGCCTGGCCGAAGGGCTGAGGCTGGCGCTGGAACCCGTGGAGCGACGCCTGCTGTTCCTGGCCCTGCGCCTGACGGGCGATGGCCGCACGCCGACCGATGCGCGCGCCGTGGAGCAAGCCTTGCGGCAGGCTCTGGCCGCAACGGAGGCGGCCTATCTCGACCTTCTGATGCTCGACGAACAGGCCTGCGCGACCTTGACGCCGGAGGGCGCGCGCATGCTCGACGACGTGCGCAGCGCCGGTCTGGCTCTGGCGGTCGGCATCGCCGGGGTGGGGCCGGTCGTCGACCAGGCGGTGGCGACCGGCGCCTTCGACGCCCTCGGCTCGCCCTTCAACCTCACCTCCGGCTGGAAGATCCGCCGCCGGATCCGCGAGGCGGCGCACGCCAACATGGCCATTCTCGGCTTCGATCCGTTCCCGCCGGAACTCTGCCGGCCGCCGTCGGAGACGCCGCGGAGGGCCGGCCTGTTCCGCCGCGGCGGCCCGAACGCGGCCAGCGTCGGGTCCTACGCCTTCCTGCACGAGACCCGCGGATGGCAGGCCGACGAACTGTGCCTGGGCTACGCCCTGACCGAACCCGCCCTGGCCGCCGTGCAGATCGAGGCCTTCCGGCCGGAGGTGATCGAGCGTCTGGCCCGCGTCCCCGACCGCGACCTGCCCACCGGCCTCGCCGCCCAGATCGAGATGGCCCGCGTCGACTCCCAGGCCGAGGGGCCGCAGGCCGAGCGCGCCTGATCGAGGCCAAGAGGCCTCGCCTCGCTTGACCGCGCCGCGACGGCTCCCTAGCTCTCTGGCGACTCTGGATTTCATGTGAAAGGCCGTTCCCATGAGCGAGGCCATGACCGATCCCGCCCACGACTTCATCGCCAAGACGATCCAGGACCATCAGGTGGTCCTGTTCATGAAGGGCGAGCCCGAACAGCCGCGCTGCGGCTTCTCCGCCGTGGTGGTGCAGATCCTCGACCATCTGGGCGTGGACTTCGTCGGCGTCGACGTGCTGCAGAACGACGCCCTGCGCGAAGGCATCAAGTCCTTCACCGACTGGCCGACCATCCCGCAGCTCTATGTGAAGGGCGAGTTCGTCGGCGGGGCCGACATCGTCCGCGAGATGTTCCAGACCGGCGAACTGAAGCCCTTCATGGCCGAACAGGGCGTCCTGGCGGCGTGAGCCGGGCCTTCGAGCCGCCGCCCGGCCGCCGGGTCTTCACCCGCGACTTCACGCCCCTCGACACCGACATCGACGCCAACGGCCATGTGAACAACGTGGTCTACCTGGCCTGGGCCCAGACGCTGGCCATCGCCCATTGGGACAGCGCCGCGACGGCCGAAGAGTCCGCCGAGTGGGCCTGGATCGCCCTGCGGCACGAGGTCGACTACCGCCGCGCCCTGATGCCCGGCGAGACCGCGCACGGCCGGACCTGGGTGTCGGACGCGGCGGAAGGGCCGCGGTTCGACCGTTTCGTCCGCATCGACGGCCCCGACGGCGCCATGTGCGCCCAGGTGCGCACGGTCTGGTGCCTGATCGACAGGGCCACCGGCCGCCCCCGCCGCGTTCCGGTCGAACTGGTCGCCCGCTTCGGCTGAGCCTTCGCGCCGCCGCGCGACTGGGGCATCATGCCGGCGAGGGACGTTCGCCAAAGGAGACCGGCATGGACGGCTTCGCCAGCCTCTTCTCCGCCTTCGGCCTGGCCAGCGCGGCGGGCTTCAACGCCTATGTGCCCCTGCTCACCGTCGGTCTCGTGGCCCGCTACACCGACCTGCTCCGCCTGGCCGAGCCCTTCGACGTGCTCACCCAGCCCTGGATGCTGGGCGCCATCGCCATCCTGGCGGTGGTGGACTTCATCGCCGACAAGATCCCGGCGGTGGACCACGCCTGGCACGCTGTGGGCGCGATCGCCAATCCGGTCGCGGGCGCGGTCCTGTTCGCCAGCCAGCAGAACGTCCTGACCGAGGTCCATCCGGCGGTGGCCGCCGTCGCCGGCCTGATCGTCGCCGGCGGCTTCCACAGCAGCCGGTCCCTGGCGCGGCCGGTTTCCACGGCGACGACCGGGGGGGTCGGCAATCCGGTGCTCTCGCTGGTGGAGGACGTGATCTCGGGCCTGCTCAGCCTGCTGGCCGTCTTCCTGCCCTTCATCGCCTTCGGCGTGGCTGGCCTCATCGCCGTGCTGCTGGTCCTCGGCCTCATGCGCGCGGCGCGCGCCTGGCGAGAGCGGCGACGGCCGCCCCTGCGCGTCTAGATTCCAGGCCAGGCGATCAGGGGATTGAGCAGGAAGACCGGATCGCGGGGCTTCAGGCCGAGTTCCTCGTAGCTGAAGCTCAGCTCCACATGGCCGGCGACGAGGCGACGGCAGGGATCGACCCGCTTGCGGCCGAAGGCGAGCGTCACCGCCTCGCCCTGGCGCTCCACATAGAAGGTGAAGTCGGCCTTGGTGGTGCAGCCGTTCGAGGCCACACGGATGGTCAGCTCCCGCCCGCCCGCGGACGCCGAATAGAGCGGCTCCAGTTCGGCGAGCGGCGCGCCCGACGGAGCCAGGACGGGGGGCGGAACGGTGGCGCATCCCGACAGGAGGACGAGCACGGAGGCGAGCATCAGGCCGCGGCGAGTCATGGTCCCAGTCGGCCACAAGCCGGGCCTTCGGGAAAGGGCCAGGCGGAAACCTGCCGGAGCGCCGGGTGTTGCCCTTCATGATGCCCGCCGAAATCGTCCTCACCGCCCTGATCGCCGCCGTCTTCTCCGCCACCCACGTGGCCGGCCCCGCCCTGCGCTTCCTGCAGCGGACGCCGCGCAGCATCTGGCTGTCGGCGGCCGGGGGCGTGTCGGTGGCCTATGTCTTCGTCCACCTGCTGCCGGAGCTGGCGGCGCATCAGGAGACTTTCGGCGGCGAGTTCGAGGGCGGGTTTCTGGCCGAGCTGGAGAGCCACATCTATCTGATCGCCCTGGTGGGCCTGAGCGTCTTCTACGGCCTCGACCGCCTGGCCCGCACCTCGGCGCGCAGGGCCGCGACCGCCGGCGCGGCGCCCCGGCCCGCCATCGGCGTCTTCTGGATCCACCTGAGCGCCTTCGCCGCCTACAACCTCCTGATCGGCTATCTGCTCCTGCATCGGGAGGAGGCTGACGGGCGGAGCCTCGTCCTCTACGCCGTGGCCATGGGCCTGCACTTCGTGGTCAACGACCAGGGCCTGCGCCAGCAGCACGGGCCCACCTATGACCACCGTGGGCGCTGGATTCTCGCCGCCGCGCCGCTGATCGGCTGGGGTCTCGGCCTGCTCGGGCCCGCGCCCACCCTGATGGTGTCCAGCCTGTTCGCCTTCCTGGCCGGCGGCGTGGTCCTGAACGTGCTGAAGGAGGAGCTGCCGGAGGACCGCGAGAGCCGCTTCGCCGCCTTCGCCGCCGGCGCGGCCATCTACGCCGCCCTCCTCCTGGCCAGCCGCTGACCTAAGCCCCCGGATGGGTGAGGGAGTTATGGCGCCGCGGCCTCAGCAGCGAGACCACGACGCCGCCCGCCAGGAGCGCGATCGTGACGCCCAGCGACCACGGCGCGGGGAACTTGCCGCCGAAGAAGAGGTCGCCGGCGAAGATCTTGAAGCCGATGAACACCAGCACGAGCGCCAGGGCCACCTTCAGATAGTGGAAGCGATGCACCGCGTTCTCGAGCGCGAAATAGAGCGCCCGCAGGCCGAGGATGGCGAAGATGTTGGAAGTGTAGACGATGTAGGGGTCCTGGGTGATGGCGAAGATGGCCGGCACCGAGTCGATGGCGAAGACGAGGTCGGCGAACTCCACCAGCACCAGCGCCAGGAACAGAGGCGTCACGAAGAGGACGAGCTTGCCGGAGACGGGATGCGGCGCCTTCACGAAGAAGCGCGAGCCGCGGAAGCCGTCGCTGACCCGCAGGTGGTTGCGCAGCCATTTCAGCAGGGCGTTGTCGGTGAGGTCCTTGGATTCCTCGGCGTCGCTCGAGAAGGACTCCTTGAGCATCTTGGCGCCGGTGAAGAGCAGGAAGGCGCCGAAGATGTAGAGGATCCAGGCGAAGTTCGCGACGAGCGCAGCCCCCACCCCGATCATGATCGCCCGCAGGACGATGACCCCCAGGATTCCCCAGAACAGCACCCGGTGCTGAAGCTCCCGCGGCACGGCGAAGTAGGCGAGGATCAGCGAGATGACGAAGACGTTGTCGAGCGCCAGCGTCAACTCCAGCAGGTAGCCGGTGTAGTACTCCACCGCCTTGCCGGACCCGAGGTCCCACCAGACCCACGCGCCGAAGGTCAGGCCGACGGCGATATAGGCCGCGGCCGTCTTCAACGATTCCGCCGGGCCGATGACGTGGTCCTTGCGGTTGAAGACGCCCAGGTCGAGCACCAGCACCGTGAGCACGATGCTGATGAAGAGCAGCCACAGCCAGGTCGGCTGGGTCAGGAAGGGGGATTGCAAAAAGGCGAGCAGAGAGTCCATCGGGCCCCGCACCTCTCATAGTCGCGGCGCCGCGTCCGCGCCTGTCGAGAGTGAAGATCCGACATCATCGCGACCGCCGTCGCGACCAGAGGGGCCCGGACCGTGGCGGTCACATAGGAAGGGGCGTCTTCGGCGTCAACGGAGGGCCGAACACGAAAAAGGCCCCGGATCGCTCCGGGACCTTTCGCAGGTCGAAGGTCGTCGAGGCCCTTAGGAGGCGTAGAATTCGACGACGAGGTTCGGCTCCATCTTCACCGGATAGGGCACTTCGGCCAGTTCCGGGGCGCGGACGAAGGTCACCGAGAGACCCTTGCCGTCCACCTGGATGTAGTCGGGGGTGTCGCGCTCGGACGAGGCGACGGCCTCCAGCACCAGGGCCATGTTGCGCGAGCGTTCGCGGACCGAAACCACGTCGCCCGGCTTCACCCGGTAGGACGGGATGTTCACGCGCTTGCCGTTCACGGTCACGTGGCCGTGGTTCACGAACTGGCGGGCGGCGAACACGGTCGGCACGAACTTGGCGCGATAGACGATGGCGTCCAGGCGGGATTCGAGCAGGGCGATCAGGTTCTCCGAGGTGTTGCCCTTGCGGCGGGCGGCCTCGGTGTAGATGCGGGAGAACTGCTTCTCGGTCAGGTTGCCGTAGTAGCCCTTCAGCTTCTGCTTGGCGCGCAGCTGCAGGCCGAAGTCGGAGACCTTGGACTTGCGGCGCTGGCCGTGCTGGCCCGGGCCGTAGGAACGCTGGTTCACCGGCGACTTGGCGCGGCCCCAGATGTTCTCGCCCATGCGGCGGTCGAGCTTGTACTTGGCGGAATGACGCTTGGTCATCGATCACTCTTCTTCATCGACGCGGCCCGGCGCTCCCGGTAGCAGAAGCGCAATCTCAACGGCGGAGCCCGCATCACCCGTAATGCATCCCGCGCCGCGCAGGCGACCTGGCGGCGGGAAAGGGGCGGTGTATGACGGCCGGGGCGGCGGGAGTCAAGGCGCGCAACCGATGGGCCGCCCGCCCATTCCGCCTGACATGCCCCACCTCCGACGCCTCCGCGCGCTCCGTCCTGGCCTGATCGCCGCGCCCGCCCTGCTGCTCTCGGCCTGCATCGTCTCGCAGCCGGAGGACATGAGCCTGCGAAGCCCGGACGGGCAGTTCGTGCTGGAGGCGGATTTTTCCGGCGGCGGGATCACGCTCGTCCCGGGCCTGTCGGCGGAGCTCTCGCTGCGCCACCGCCAGGGCGAGGCCACCCCGGTGGCGACCCTGGACGCGGTCCGCCAGCTCGAGATCGCCTGGACGCAGGCGCGGGCCCTGCGCATCTGCGCGCAAGGCGCCGAGCCCGCCCAGGGCCAGACCGTCACCGTCGATACGCCGCAGGGACCGGCCGACTTCCAGATCAGCTACGGCTGTCCGGCGCGTCCGCAGGCCGGCGGCTAGATCGCCTCCACCGGCGGCAGGCGGTAGACCCCTTCCAGCAGTTCGGCCTTGGGCAGATAGGTCCGCATGAACAGAGCGAACGGCCCCTCCGGCGCCGGCAGCCAGTTGCCACGCCGCTCCGCGCCCGGATCGGCGTGGCCAATCCAGATGTCGAGCGAGCCATCCGCGTTGTAGGTCAGACCTTCCGTCCGGTCGCCGATGGCGTAGCGGCCGAGCGGGTTGTCGGTGAAGAAGAACTGGCCGTCCTCCGTCGCCTCGTAGAGCGACAGGCTCCAGAAGGAGTTCACCGGCGGCAGCCGGTCGGCGGCGAAGTGCAGGCGATAGGCCTTCGTCCCGTCATAGAGCGCCCGCGGCAGGTCGCCCTGCCCGCGCATATAGGTCGCCTCCACCACCGGCAGGGCGGCGAGCCCGCCCAGGGCCACGGCGGCGCGATAGCGGTAGTCCTGCCCGAAATCGCCCAGCTTCGACGACGGGTAGGACCAGCCTTCGACGAAGTTGGTTCCTGTGATGCCGCCGCGACGCACCGCCTGGCGGGCCTCGGCCACGCCGGCCTCGATCTGGGCGGCCTCGTCGGCGGAGAAGCGCGACGGATCGAAGCCCTCCGTCAGGCCGAGCGGCGCCATGCGCTCCAGGATCGCCTGGTCGGTGGCGGGCGGCGGGTTGAGGCGCATCAAAGTCGCCACCGCGGCGAAGTACTCGCTCCAGGGGGCGGCGCGCTGGGCCACCGCCGGCGGCGGCTCGACGGCGGGTCCCTGGATCGAGATCCCCGCCTGGACGCCGCGGGCGGCCTCCAGGTCGTGGGGCCCGTCCACCAGGATGCGCGCCAGGGCCCAGACGTGGTTGGTCGGCGCGCGGACCACCCGCGGGCCTTCGGCCGCCTCGGTCGGCCCCACCAGCTTGAAGGTCCCGCCGTTCGGGCCGGTGGTGCGGGTGCCGAGCACGGCGAAGCTGTTGGTGTAGGCGTCCATCAGCTGCAGCGACAGATACCGCTCGCCCGCCGCCGGCAGGGCGAGGGTCACCGGCCCGGCGGAGAGGTCCAGGTGGGCCGACGAATAGAGGGTGTCGTTGTTGGGCGTGGTGACGGCGCGGTGCTTGTGATTGGCCAGGTTCCGCACATGGGCGAAGGCGTTCATCGTCTGGCCGAGCGCCTGCCCGCGGCCCCGCGTGGTCGCGATCTCCACCAGAGGCAGGCCGTAGAGCCAGGCCTCCATGGCCGCCGTCTTCAGATCCGTCTCCGCCATCGCGTCCTCGCGCCCGCCCGTAGGTTATCGTTGATCCCTTATGGCCCAGGCGGGCGCCGCGGCGTCAAGTCTCCGCAGGCGGGCCGGGGTCGGTCTTCCGCCGCGCGAGCTTTTCCAGCACCCGTCCGCGGCCGCGCGACAGGGCCGTCACCACCCCGCGGAAGGTGCGCACCTCCTGGTCGCTGAACTGGGCGCGGCCGAGCGCAGAGCGCAGGTTCTGGATCATCGAGGGCCGCTTCTCCGGCGGATGGAAGAAGCCGGCGGCGTCGAGCTCGGCCTCGAGGTGGCCGTAGAGCCCCATCATCGCCGCCTGGTCGGCCGGCGGCGGCCCTTCGCGGAACTTCGGCGGCGGACCGGCCGCCTGGGTCATCCGCCATTCGTAGGCGTTGAGCGCCACGGCCTGGGCGAGGTTCAGCGAGTGGAACCGCGGATCGACCGGCACGGTCACCACCGCCTGGCAGAGCGCCACGTCGGCGGTCTCCAGGCCCGCGCGCTCTCCGCCGAACAGCAGGCCCGTCCGCATCCCCTGCCCCGCGGCCTCGGCGAGTCTGGCGGCCGCCTCGCGCGGGGTGATCACCGGCAGCTGCAGCTCCCGCGGGCGGGCCGTCGTGGCGAAGACCAGCTGCAGGTCGCCGATGGCGGCGGCCACGTCGCCGAACACCCTGGCCTCGTCCAGCGGCCAGTCGGCGCCGGAGGCCGAGGCCCAGGCGCGGTCCTGCGGCCAGCCGTCGCGGGGATTGACCAGGCGCAGGTCGGAGAGACCGAAGTTCGCCATCACCCGGGCGGCCGCCCCGATGTTCTCGGCGAGCTGCGGGGCGGACAGGATAATGCTTGGCGCGGCGACGGAATTTGCGGTCATGTCGCGTTTTCAGTCCGAAGCGGGCGCGGGCGCAAGCCCGAGGCTCGGCGTTGGAGTTCCGCCGCATGCGTCTTTTCGCCGTCCTGGCCGCCGTCCTCCTCGTCGCGGCCTGCGAGCCGAAGATGCCGCAGACGGCCTCGACCACCCCGCAGCTGGACGCAGCCCTTCTGGACGAGGAGGGGGCGAAGCTCGCCGCCCGCGCGACGGCCGGCGCCGACAACGCCCGCTTCGGCGCGGCCCTGATGAATCTCGAGAGCGGCGAGCTGTGGGCCTTCAACGGCTCGGAACGCTTCCCGATGATGAGCGTCTTCAAGGCGCCGCTGGGGGCCGCCGTCCTGGCCGAGGCGGACGCCGGCCGGCTCGACCTGGGCGAGACGCTCACCCTGTCCGAAGAGGACCTGTCCCCGCCCTACAGCCCCGTAGCCGACGCCTATCCGGGCCGCCGCGCCTACACGGTCGGCGAACTGCTCGAACGCGCCGTGTCCCATAGCGACAACACCGCCGCCGACGTCCTGATGCGCCGGATCGGCGGGCCGGGCGCGGTCACCGCCTGGCTGCGCGCCCACAGGATCGAGGACATGCGGGTGGACCGCTACGAGCGCCAGATGCAGCCCGAACTGGCCGGGCTCGACTCCTTCCGGCCGGAATGGAAGGGCGAGAGCGCCTATGGGGCGGCGCATCGCAGCGTCCCCGACGACCGCCGCTTCGCCGCCACGCTGAGCTACATGCGCGACCCGCGCGACACCACGACCCCGCGGGCCGCCCTGCTCTTCCTGTCCCGGCTGGCGGCCGGCGAACTGCTCTCCGAAGCCTCGACCGCGCGGCTCCTGACCCTGATGACCGAGACGCCGACGGGGGCCGCGCGGCTGAAGGCGGGCCTGCCGCCGGGGGCGAAGCTGGCGCACAAGACCGGGACGGCGCGCAGCGACTTCGGCATGAACCCGGCCACCAACGACATCGGCCTCGTCACCCTTGCGGACGGCCGGCGCTACGCCGTGGCCGTGTTCCTCTCGGGCTCGCCGCTGGACGCCGCGGCGCGCGAGGCGGTGATCGCCGACTTCGCCCGGCTGGCGGTGCGGGCCGCCGGCTAGGGCTGCAGGCGCATGGCCCCGAGCAGCCGACCGCCGCCGCGCGGCTCGGCATAGAGCCGGACGCCGACCGATTCGCCGCGCAGCAGCCGTCCGGCGAGGTCTGCAGCGCCGCCGTGGAGGGCGACGGTCCGCAGGCGGCTCACCGTTGCGCCATCCGGCAGCAGGGCCTGAGGCGTGATGTCGAACTGCAGCTCCTCGCCGGCCAGGACGAAGGCGCGGGCCTCGCCGATGCGGCCCAGCAGGCGGCCGCGGCCGTGCAGGGACTGGAAATTCCAGGGCTCGGCGACAAGCACGAGCGCCCGGGCCCCGACCAGGCCAGATCTCCCCCCGACGGGCCCGTCGGCCTGATGTCGCTGAACGTCCACCGCGCCCGAACTAGTGACGGGCCGTGACGTTCCCATGTCGCGGAAATGAAATCGGCTGTTGGCTTTGCGGTCCGGCGCTGGCCCTGTATACGGCCTTCAATCCCTCAATTCCGCCACGGAGCGCGCCTCGCCTATGGCCAAGATCAAAGTCGCCAATCCCGTCGTCGACATCGATGGGGACGAGATGACCCGGATCATCTGGAAGATGATCAAGGACAAGCTGATCTTCCCCTATCTCGACCTCGACCTGGCCTATTACGATCTGGGCATGGAGCATCGCGACGCCACCGACGACAAGGTGACGATCGAGGCCGCCGAGGCCATCCAGAAGTACGGCGTGGGCGTGAAGTGCGCGACCATCACGCCCGACGAGGCCCGGGTCGAGGAATTCGGCCTGAAGAAGATGTGGAAGTCGCCCAACGGCACCATCCGCAACATCCTGGGCGGCGTCGTCTTCCGCGAGCCGATCATCTGCCGGAACGTGCCGCGGCTCGTATCGGGCTGGACCCAGCCGATCATCGTCGGCCGCCACGCCTTCGGCGACCAGTACCGCGCCACCGACTTCCTGGTGCCCGGCAAGGGCAAGATGACCATCCGCTGGGAAGGCGAGAACGGCGAGACCATCGAGCACGAGGTGTTCGACTATCCGGGCTCCGGCGTGGCCATGGCCATGTACAACCTGGACGACTCGATCCGCGAATTCGCCGAGGCCTGCCTGGCCTACGGCCTGACCCGCAAGTACCCGGTCTACCTCTCGACCAAGAACACGATCCTCACGGCCTATGCCGGCCGCTTCAAGGACATCTTCGCCGAGGTCTACGAGACCAAGTACGCCGAGCAGTACAAGGCCGCGGGCATCACCTACGAGCACCGCCTGATCGACGACATGGTGGCCTCGGCCCTGAAATGGTCCGGCGGCTTCATCTGGGCGGCCAAGAACTATGACGGCGACGTCCAGTCCGACCAGGTCGCCCAGGGCTTCGGCTCGCTGGGCCTGATGACCTCGGTGCTGATCACGCCCGACGGCAAGACGATGGAGGCCGAGGCCGCCCACGGCACCGTCACCCGCCACTACCGCCAGCATCAGCGCGGCGAGAGCACCTCGACCAACTCCATCGCCTCGATCTTCGCCTGGACCCGGGGCCTGAGCCACCGCGCCAAGCTGGACGGCAACGCCGAGCTGGCGACGTTCGCCGAGACCCTGGAAAAGGTCTGCATCTCGACCGTCGAGAGCGGCTCCATGACCAAGGACCTCGCCCTGCTGGTCGGCGACACCCAGGGCTGGCTGACCACCGAAGGCTTCATCGACAAGGTCGCGGCCAACCTCGACAAGGCGCTGGCCTCGGCCTGACGGCTCAGGTCCGGGCGGGCATGGCGCGGCGCGCCGGTCCGCCCGAATCGGCCACGTTCCGGAACCGGCGGTGACGCCGCGACAGGTCCCGGACGTCGGCGCTGTTGCCGAAGCCCCGCCGCCCGTCGCTGAGGATCAGGTCGGCGTGGCGGCGCAAGACCTTCAGTCGCGCCCGGTCCCGCTCCTGCTCGGCGACCAGGGTCAGCACCTCGAGCATGCGGATCAGGACGGCCGGCGAGCTCGCGCCGTTCTGACGGATCATGTCGAACATGACGTCGACCAGGCCGTCATAGTCGGTCACCGGCCGCACCAGCACCGCCTGCCCTTCCCGCACGCTCACCCCGGTGGGGAAGCTCCGCCGCGAGACCTGGCACAGGGCCGCGCCCAGCTGGTCGAGCACGGTCATGGCGGTCATCGGATCGTTGACGCCGGGCGAAAGGGCGCGGACGGCCACCTCGACCAGCTGGCGCACGCTGTACTCGATATCGCCCGCGGCCGATCGCCGGCCGCCCAGCGCCATGGCCCGCCGGACCGCCTCGGCCGCCCCCTCCGCCGGCGGCGAGACGAGGGCCACCACGCCGCCGGGCATGAGGAAGTCGCCGGGCCGCACCAGGAGCCGGACGCGCACGCCGTTGCGGCCGGCCCAGTCGGCCAGCGGGCCTTCGTCCAGCTGCTGCAGATAGCCGTGCCGGTCGTCGCGGATCGGGTCGGCCTGCGACCAGTCGATCGCCTGGCGCGGCGGCGTGTCGGGGACGTCCTTGGTCAGGCTCTCGAGCGCGTCGAAGAGGTCGCGCCGGACGAGCTCGATCACCGTATCGATATTGATCCGCGTGGACATGTGATGGACGAAGTAGACCAGCAGCGCCACGCACAGCAGGGCCAGCACCATGGCCCCGGCCAGGGCGAGCTGCGGCACGAAGACGTTCTCCTCCCCCCCGCGCACCTGGCGCAGCACCACCAGCGCATAGGCGAAGGAGCCCAGGAAGACGCCCAGGGTCACCTGGTTGCCCCGGTCCCGGGTGAAGTTGTCCAGCAGGCGCGGCCCCATCTGGCTGGAGGCCAGCGTCAGGGCCGCGATGGTGATCGAGAAGAGGGTGCCGGTGACCCCGATGGTCGAGGAGGCGATGGCCCCCAGCAGGGTGCGCGCCCCGGTCTCGCCGCCGCTGTAGAGCCGCGTCTTGAGCCAGTCCGGCGCCCAGCCGGCGGTGTCGGCGTGGATCGCGCCCTCGGCCCCCAGCAGGCCGGCGATCACCAACAGGGCCGGCAGCACCCAGAAGGTGCGGCGCAGGTCGTCCAGGAGTTTCCGAAGTCTCGCCCCCATGGCCCCTTCAACGCGCCAGCCTGCCGCCCGCTCCCGCGGCGCGCCCCGCCACGGTGGCGAGGCGGCGGGCGCCGTGTTAACCCTGGGGCCGCGGCGGCAGGGGGATCGTGAATGGTGCGACGCCAGCTTTTCAACATCTTCCTACTGTGGCTGGCCCTCTTCGCCATCGCCTTTGCGGCCGCCCCGTGGTTCGCCTTCCGCGCCCTGAAGGCCGACGCCCGCGACCAGGACGCCGCCGGCCTCTCCGAACTTGTCGACTTCCGCGCCCTGCGGGCCAGCCTGCGCGACCAGGTGCCGGCCCCCGAACCCCGGCCCGCCGCAGCCGCCGACGCCCGGCCGGACATCTGGCGCGATCCGCTGGGCGCCATGCGCCGGGCCCTGGAGCCCCTGGCCGAGCCCCTTGCCCCGCTCACCGCGCCGCCCGCGCGGATCGAGCCCTACCTGACGCCAGCCGGTCTTTATGACGTCACGCGGGGCTACGAGCCGGGGACCGCCCCGCCCGAGCCGCCGCCGCCCGACGGGTTCGTCGCCCGCGCCGACGCGGCCATGCGCGATCCTCTGCCGGCCGTGCGTTTCTGGGGGATCAACCGGGTGCGGTTCGAGGTGCATCCGCCGGAGCGGCCGGCCGAGGTCACCGTCCTGACCTTCCAGCGGGTCGGGTGGTTCGACTGGAAGCTCGTCCATGTGCGCCTGCCCGACCGCCGGCCGGCCTGAGCGCGGCCGACCGCCTTGGACCTCATCGCGCGGATCGCGCCCTTCTTCGCCATCATCGCGGCCGGCGCCCTGGCCGCCCGCGCGGGCCTTCTGAACGCCCGCATCGGCGGCTGGCTGTCGGCCTACACCTTCTGGATCGGCTTTCCGGCCCTGCTCGTCCGCTGGCTGGGCGACGCCCCGCCGCCGGACGCCGGCCAAGCGGCGGCGCTGGGCGCCTATGCCGGCGTGATGGGCGGTCTGATCCTGGGCGTCTGGGCGCTGGCCCGCCGCGCCGGCTGGGCCGGCCCGGCGGCCGCAGCCGGCCTGCCCATGGTCAGCGGGGTGGGCAACACCGCCTTCCTGGGCGCGCCGCTGGCCGCCGCCGTGCTGGGCGCCGCCGTCCGGCCGATCGCCGCCACCCTGGTCGCGGTGGACTTCATCCTGCTCATGGGGCTGGCCATCGCCATCCTGCAGACCGGGGCGGCGAGCCTCGGGATCGGGGCGGCCCTGCGGCGGGTGCTGGCCAACCCGACCGTTCTGGGCGCTGGCGCCGGCCTCGCCCTGTCGGCCACGGGCACACGCCTGCCGGGGCCGGCCGACCCGGCCCTGAGCCTGCTGGCGGCGACGGCCAGTCCCGTGGCCCTGCTGGCCCTGGGCGGCCTGATCGGGCGCGAGGGCGCGCGGCCGGCGCGGCGGGACCTGCCGCCGCTGGCCCTGGCGCTCGGCGTCAAGCTGCTGCTCGCCCCCCACCTCGTCAGGGGCGCGCTCGGCCTCCTCGGCGCGGCGCCCGAGATCCGCGCCACGGCGACCCTGCTGGCCGCCTGCCCGACGGCGGTGAACGTCTTCATCCAGACGCGGGCCTTCGGCGTCTACGCCCGCGGCGCGGCCGAGGCCGTGGTCGCGGGCACCGTGCTGAGCGCCCTGACCCTCTCCCTTCTGGCCCACTTCCTCAGCTGAACTGTTCTTGTTATGTTCGCTCCCGGGCCAAGGCGGCCCGATGACGGGAGAACATCATGACACCGCCGACGATCGGCTATGTGACCCTGGGCGCCGAGGACCAAGGCGCGGCCCAGGCCTTCTACGACGCGGTCCTCGCCCCCCTCGGCCTGACGCGTCAGCACGAGTTCGACGGGTGGACCGGCTATGGACGCGAGGGCGACGAGAGCGGCCAGTCGGTCTGGATCTGCAAGCCGTTCGACGGCCAGCCGGCCCAGGCCGGCAACGGCGTCATGCTCGGCTTCTACGCCGAGACGCCGGAGGTGGTGGACGCCTTCTACGCCGCGGCTATGGCCCACGGAGGGACCGACGAGGGCGCCCCGGGCCTGCGGCCGCAGTATGGCGACGGCTGGTATGCGGCCTATGTGCGCGATCCGCAGGGCAACAAGCTGGCCTGCGTGCGTCCGCCCGCGAGCTGAGCCGGGCGGGCGGCCGCGCGGGGGTAAGCCGGCGACAGCCGCCATGATAGCCGCCCGGGCGGACACGGGCAAGGCCCCGACCGGCGCGCCGCCGGCGTGGTGCACAAGCTCCTGGCCTCGGCGGTCGCCA
>CAYQPL010000050.1:0-4836 GCA_964419395.1 uncultured Phenylobacterium sp.
TGGCCGAATAGCCTCCCGGCGGGGGCTTCGCGGGCTCGGGCGCCGGCTCGGCGGTCTGCGGCGGCGGCGGGCGCGGGCGCGGCTCGTGCGCCTCGGCCAGCGGCGCGGCCGGCGCCGGGTTGAGGGCGTCGTCGAAGAGGGAGGCTTGCGGAGTGGCCTTGGACATCGGGCTCGGAAGCTGCGGCGATTCGGAAGCGCCCGGTATGAATCGCGGGGGCCGACAAATCAATGCGCCCCGCCCTGAACGGAAAAAGGGCCGCAGCACGTGCTGCGGCCCTTCGCAGGTCCGGCTAAGCGGCGGCGCTTAGCACTTGTAGTACATGTCGAATTCGACCGGGTGCGGATGCAGCTGCAGCCGCATGACTTCTTCCATCTTCAGCTCGATGTAGCCGTCGATGAAGTCGTCGTCCATGACGCCGCCCTTCTTGAGGAAGGCGCGGTCCTTGTCGAGGTTCTCCAGCGCTTCGCGCAGGCTGCCGCTGACTTCCGGAACCTTCTTCTGCTCGCGGGGCGGCAGGTCGTAGAGGTTCTTGTCCATGGCCGCGCCCGGATCGATCTTGTTCTCGATGCCGTCGAGGCCGGCCATGAGCAGGGCCACGAAGGTCAGGTAGGGATTGCCCATCGGGTCGGGGAAGCGGGCCTCGATGCGCTTGGCCTTCGGCGAGTCCACGTGCGGGATGCGGATGGAGGCCGAGCGGTTGCGCGAGGAATAGGCCAGCTTCACCGGCGCCTCGTAGCCCGGCACCAGGCGCTTGTAGCTGTTGGTGGTCGAGTTGGAGAAGGCGTTGATGGCCTTGGCGTGCTTGATGATGCCGCCGATGTACCACAGGCATTCCTGCGACAGGCCGGCATACTTGTCGCCGGCGAACATCGGCTGGCCGTCCTTCCAGATGGACTGGTGGACGTGCATCCCCGAGCCGTTGTCGCCGAACATCGGCTTGGCCATGAAGGTGGCCGTCTTGCCGTAGGCGGCGGCGACGTTGTGGATGACGTACTTATAGAGCTGCATCCGGTCGGCCATGGTCAGCAGGTCGGCGAACTTGAGGCCGAGCTCGTGCTGGGCGGGCGCCACCTCGTGGTGGTGCTTTTCGGGCTGCATGCCGAGCTCGCCCATGACGGCCAGCATCTCGCCGCGCAGGTCCTGGCCGGAGTCGATCGGGTTGACCGGGAAGTAGCCGCCCTTGGGGCCCGGGCGGTGGCCCATATTGCCTTCCGGGTACTCCTTGCCCGCGTTCACCGGCAGTTCGGTGGAGTCGAAGGCGTAGCCGGTGTTGTGGCCGGCGGTGGACCAGCGCACGTCGTCGAAGATGAAGAACTCGGCCTCGGGGCCGAAATAGACGGTGTCTCCGATGCCGGCCGACTTCACGTAGTTCAGCGCGGCCTTGGCGATCGAGCGCGGGTCGCGATTGTACGGCGTGTTGGTGTCGGGGTTCAGCACGTCGCAGAACAGGCACAGCGTGGTCTGCTGGTAGAACGGGTCGATATAGGCCGAGGCGAGGTCCGGCCGCAGCTTCATGTCGGACTCGTTGATCGCCTTCCAGCCGGAGATCGACGAACCGTCGAACATGGTGCCGTCGTTCAGGAAGTCGTCGTCGACCAGGTCGATGTCGAAGGTGACGTGCTGCATCTTGCCGCGGATGTCGGTGAAGCGGACGTCCACGTACTTGACGTCCTTCTCCTTGATCATCGCCAGGATGTCTTTGGCCGTGCTCATTGCTGTTATCCCCTAACTCGCTCTCTGGAGTGGATCTCTAGACCGCCGCCGCGCCGGTCTCGCCGGTGCGGATGCGGAGAACGTCGATGACTTCGGAGACGAAGATCTTTCCGTCCCCGATGCGGCCGGTGCGGGCGGCGCCCGTGATCGCCTCCAGCGCGCTGTCGAGCTGGTCGTCGGCGACGACGACCTCGATTTTGATCTTGGGCAGGAAGTCGACCACGTATTCGGCGCCGCGATAGAGCTCGGTGTGGCCCTTCTGGCGCCCGTAGCCCTTGGCCTCAAGCACGGTCATGCCCTGGACGCCCAGTTCCTGCAGCGCCTCTTTCACCTCGTCGAGCTTGAACGGCTTGATGATGGCTTCGATCTTCTTCATGGGGCCTTCTTGTCACTGGAAGCGCCGCCGCCCCGGCGGTCGAGGCGACGGAGCACACTGCGGCTCGCGGCCACAAGGGCGTCGCGAGGCGGAGCCCCGCGGGCGCCGACCGATTCCGCTCATTGATCAAAAAATGTGCGGCCGGCGCCTACAATTTGAACTGTGCGGTTTTCCGCCTTGTGAGGGCCTCTTTGCGCCCTAGGATCGCCGCCGCCACGGCGACGAGGGAGGCGCGAGATGGACGAGAGGACGCCAGTTCTCATCGGAGCGGGTCAATTCACCTATCGCGGTGAAGCGCAGAATTCGCCCGCGCCGACAGAACTGCTGAAGATTGCGGCGGTTAGCGCCGCCGTTGACGCCGGACTGGAACCCGAGGCCCTGGCCGGGCTCGACAGCCTGGCCGTCGTGGGCTTCACCGTCGATGCCCCGGGCGGCGGGCGGCCGACGCCGCACAGCTCCATTCCGCCCGCCAGCCTGGCGGCGGCGCTCGGCGCGCAGCCGGGCTGGAGCGTCTACTCCCACATGGGCGGCAACAGCCCGCAGCAGCTGATCAACACGCTGTGCCAGCGGATCGCCGAGGGCGAGACGCAGTTCGCCCTGGCGGCAGGCTGCGAGTTCCTCGGCTCGGCGACCAAGCGGCTGACCAAGGGGTTCGGGTTCGGCGACTGGAACGAGGACCAGGGGCTGCCCCCGCCGGAGCGGATCGGCGATCCGCGCCCGGGCGTCACCCCCTACGAGGCCCGCCACGGACTGGGCCGTCCGATCAACACCTATCCGCTGTTCGAGAACGCCCTGCGGGCCCGCGACGGCCGGGCCATCGGCGATCACCAGCGGCGGATGGGCGAACTGTTCGCCCCCTTCACCGACGTGGCGCGGGACAATCCGCTGGCCTGGTTCCCGGTGTCTCGCACGGCCGAGGAACTGGTCACGGTCACCGACCGCAATCGCATGGTGGGCTTTCCCTACACCAAGTACCTCAACGCCATCATGGATGTGGACCAGTCGGCCGCCGTCCTGGTCACCAGCCTCGCCAGGGCGCGCGAGCTGGGCGTGGCCGAGGACCGCCTGGTCTATCTGCACGGCTGCGCCGACGCCTCAGACCTCTGGTATCCGCTGGAGCGGCAGGACTTCCATTCCAGCCCGGCCATGCGCCTGACCGGCGCGCGCGCCCTGGAGATGGCCGGCGTGACGCTCGACGAGATCGGCGTGATCGACCTCTATTCCTGCTTTCCCGTGGCCGTCGAGATCGGGGCGGAGGAACTGGGCCTGGCCCTCGACGACGTTCGCGGCCTGACGGTGACGGGCGGGCTGCCCTATTTCGGCGGCCCCGGGAACAACTACGCCATGCATTCCATCGCCACGATGATGCAGAAGCTGCGGGCGCGGCCGGGGCAGTACGGCCTGATCACCGCCAACGGCTGGTTCCTGACCAAGCAGTCCACCGGCATCTATTCCACGCGGCGTCCCCAGGGGCCCTTCGAGCGCCAGGACCCGGCCGTCATCCAGCGCCAGATCGACGCCCTGCCGCACCCGGAGATCGTCGAGCACCCGGAGGGGCGGGCGGTGATCGAGACCTATACGGTCGTCCATGGCCGCGAGGGCTATCTGATGGGCATCGTGGTGGGCCGGGACGAGGCCGGCCGGCGGTTTGTCGCCCATACGCCCACCGACGCCGCCGTTCTTGAGAGCCTGGAATCGGTGGAATCCGTCGGCCGGACGGGTAGGGTCGGGCCCGCCCCCGAGGGCCAGCGCAACCTCTTCATACCAGACTGAAGCCATGCCGCGTCTCTATCTGATCCGCCACGGAAAACCCGCCGCCAGCTGGGGCGGCCATGACGACGATCCCGGCCTGGACGACACCGGGCGGGCGCAGGCCCTGGCGGCGCGCGACACGCTGCTGACCCTGCCGGAGGCTCAGCGCCCCCGGCGGGTCGTCTCCTCGCCGCTCGCCCGTTGCCGCGAGACGGCCCTGCCGACGGCCGAGGCGCTGGGGGTCGAGCCGGAGATTGACCCCGCGGTCGGCGAGATTCCGACTCCCGCCAACCTTGCGGCTGAGGACCGCCCGGCCTGGCTGCGCGAGGCGTTCCAGGGGCGCTGGCAGGACATCAGGGGCGACCTGGACTACGACGCCTGGCGCCGCGCCATCGCCCAGTCCCTGGTCGCCCGGGGCGACACGGCCGTCTTCAGTCATTTCGTGGCCATCAACGCGGTGATCTCGCATCTGACCGGCGACGACCGGGTGGTGGGCCTTCGTCCCGACCATGCCTCGATCACCGTGCTCGAAACCGACGGGAAGACCTTGACCCTGATCGAGAAAGGGCGCGAAGCCTCGACCGGCGTGCTTTAGTTCGAGTCCGGAGGCGGCGTGACCCCCAATCCCATCCTCACCGTCGCCGAAATCTCCGCGGCCGACCGGCAGGCGATCGCGGCCGGCACGCCGGGCCTGACACTCATGGAGCGGGCCGGGGCGGCGGTGGTCCGCGAGATCGAGGCGCGATTTACGCCGCGATCTGTCCTCGTCCTCTGCGGGCCCGGCAATAACGGCGGTGACGGCTATGTGATCGCCCGCCTGCTCGCCGCCCGCGGCTGGCCGGTGCGTGTCGCCGCTCTGCCGCCCCAGTCCGAGCCCGAGCCCGACGAGCCGGAGCCAGAGGGCGGCTCTCAGCCGGAGCTGGCGCTGGCCAACGACGCGCCGGCCGCGCCCGAGGCGCAGACGAACCGGGCCCCTGCCGATGTCGAGGCGGGG
>CAYQPL010000050.1:4846-6072 GCA_964419395.1 uncultured Phenylobacterium sp.
ATGGCCCGGGCCGTGGCGGCGCGTTGGCCGGGCGCGGGCGAGGCGCTGGACGCCGACCTTTCCGCCGACCTCGTGGTCGACGCCCTGTTCGGGGTCGGCCTGGCGCGCCCGCTGTCGGGGGAGGCGGCCAGGGCCGTCACCCGGATCAACGCCCATCCCGAACGCATCGTCGCCGTCGACGTGCCAAGCGGGCTGCCCGGCGACACCGGCCAGCCGCAGGGCGCCTGCGTGCGCGCCGCCCTGACCGTCACCTTCCACGCCCGCAAGCCCGCCCATGTGCTGGAGCCCGGCCGCGGCCGATGCGGCGAGGTGGTGGTGGCCGACATCGGCCTGGCGCCGCAGGAGAGCCAGCTGTTCGAGAACACGCCGCCCCTGTGGCTGCCCAAGTTCCCCTGGCCCAGCGCCGCCTCGCACAAGCATGCGCGGGGGCGGATGGTCGTCGTCAGCGGCCCGGCCCACTCGACCGGCGCGGCCCGCCTCGCCGCCCGCGGCGGCCTGCGCATCGGGGCGGGGCTCGTCACCGTGCTTTCCCCGCTGGACGCGGTGTCGGCCAACGCCGCCCACCTGGAGGCGGTCATGCTTCGCCCGTTCGACACCGACGCCGACCTGGAGAGCCTGGCCGCCGACGTGGACGCCGCCGTCATCGGCCCGGCCGCCGGCGTGGGCGAGACGACCCTGATGAACGTGCTGGCCCTGGCGCGGACCGGCGCGGCCCTGGTGCTCGACGCCGACGCCATCACCGTCTTCCGCCAGGATCCGGAGGAGCTGTTCTCGGTCCTCGATCGCGACGACGTGCTGACCCCGCACCCGGGCGAGTTCGAGCGGCTCTTCCCCGGGGTGCTCGACGCCAGTCCCGAACGGATCACCGCGGCCCGGAACGCCGCGCGCATCGCCGACGCCGTGGTCCTGCTGAAGGGCGCCGACACGGTGGTGGCCGCCCCGGACGGGCGCGCGGCGGTCAATCTGAACGGCTCGCCGTGGTTGGCCACCGCGGGCACGGGCGACGTCCTGGCCGGTTTCGTCGCCGGGCTGGCGGCCCAGGGCATGGACAGTTTCGAGGCCGCCTGCGCCGCCGTCTGGATTCATGCCGAGGCGGCGGGCGCTCACGGGCCGGGCCTGATCTCGGAGGATCTGCCGGGCCTCGCGCCGGCCGTGCTGCGGGATCTGTTCGCGCGTCGCGGCTGAGCCGTGGCGCGCGGCCGCGCCGCGTGCTAAGGGCCGGCGTC
>CAYQPL010000050.1:6082-17655 GCA_964419395.1 uncultured Phenylobacterium sp.
CGCCGCCCTTCGCATGCTCGCAACGCCGGTCGCCGCCGGCGCCGTGGCCGGGCGCGCGCGGGCCGGGATGGCGCTAAGGGCCGCCTGAGGCCGACCGTCTCCCATCCCCGGCCGCGGCTGGGGATGTCCTCCGGACAAGGCGGGCGGACCCGGCCGGGCCGTCGCCCCAGCCCGGATCTCTCCCATGTCCCACCTTCCGCAGCTACTGACCTCGCCTCAGCTCCTGGCGGCGCTTGCGGCCTTCGCCTTCGTGTCGTCCATCACGCCGGGCCCCAACAACGCCATGCTGATGGCCTCGGGGGCCAATTTCGGTTTCGGCCGCACCCTCCCGCACCTGGCCGGCGTGGCCATCGGCTTCGCCATCCTGTTGCTCGCCGTCGGACTCGGGCTCGGCGGCCTCTTCACGGCCTTTCCGTTCCTGCACGTCGTCCTGAAGGTCGTGGGCGCGGTCTACCTGCTCTGGCTCGCCTGGAAGATCGCCACCGCCAAGGGCGTCAGCGGCAAGGCCGGCGGCGGCCGGCCGATCACCTTCCTGCAGGCGGTCGGCTTCCAGTGGGTGAACCCCAAGGCCTGGGTCATGTCGGTGGGCGCCGTGGCGACCTATGTGCCGCAAGGGGCCGGGCTGCCGGCCAATGTCGGCCTGGTCGTGCTCGTCTTCTCCCTGGTGAACCTGCCCTGCATCGTCGCCTGGACCGGGGGAGGGGTCGCCCTGCGCCGGCTGTTGGCGCGGCCCGCGGCGCTGCGGGCCTTCAACTGGATCATGGCCGGCCTGCTGGTCGCCTCGCTGACGCCGATCCTGTGGGACCTGATTGCGGCTTGATGAGGGATCAGCGCGCCCCCGCCCGGCCGCCGCGCGGCGGCCGCCCCACGCGCAGGCCCTCGATCCGCGACCCTTCGGCCAGCAGCACCGGGCGAAGGGCGCGATAGAGGCGGCCGTAGTTGTAGAAGGGCACGCTCGGCCACAGGTGGTGCATGAGGTGCAGGTTCTGCTGCAGCAGGATGACGCCGCCGCCCGGCCAGAGGCTGATGCGCGTGTTGTGGTAGCGCTCCGTCCGATCGAACGGATGATGCGGCAGCCACTGGAAGAAGATGTTGAGCAGCAGGATGCCCAGCCGCGTCGGCAGGAACCAGAGCATCGTCCATTCGAGCAGGCGCCCGGTGGCGACGGCCGCCGCCAGCAGGGCGATCTGGGCGAGGGTGACGGCCGACATCAGCGCGATCTCCCGCGGCGAGAGGATGGTTCCCAGCCTCCGGTAGCGATCAGGGGCGGTGAAGCGCAGGAGGCCGATGGGGACGAAGGTGCTGGGCAGGTTCCGCGCCCACTTGGCGACGAGCCGCCAGAACGTGCCCTTCACCTGGATGTCGGGGTCGCGCTCGGTGTTCGTGTGGGCGTGGTGGAGGACGTGGGTGCGCTGCAGGGCCGGCCAGCCCGTGCCCATGCCGAGCGCGCCGATCCAGCCGACGGCGGTGTTGATCCAGTTCGGGCCCCGGCGGCCGCTGACGACGTTGCCGTGGATGGCCTCGTGGACCAGCGTGTAGTGCGCATAGGAGACCAGGGTCAGCACGGGCACGCAGGCGAGCAGGGGCCAGGCGCGGGTCCAGCCGGCGGCGGCGACCGCGGCGAAGGCGAGGGGCAGGAAGGCCGCCAGCGCCAGCGTCGGCCAGGCGACCTCGGGCGAGAGACCGCGCGCGATCTGCTTCTCCTGGGCCGGCGAGATGCCGCCCCGCGCCCGCACATCCTGCTGTCCGCCGTCCGCGCCCATGGCCGTTCTCCCATGCGTTTCGATTGGATCCAATCCTGGCGGGGGCGCAGCCGTTCGTCCACCAAAAATGACGCTGGCGTCATCTTTGTGTCTGGGGGCGGCCCATTCTGCGAGTTGGCGCGGAGCCGCTTTGCCCGTAAGGAGGCGCCATCGCGGGCGTGGCGGAACTGGTAGCCGCACTGGATTTAGGTTCCAGCGCCGCAAGGCGTGGAGGTTCGAGTCCTCTCGCCCGCACCACTCTTTGCTCTTGGACCGGGCCGGCGCCCGTGACATAAGAGCGCCCTCTCGCCGCCTCGACGTAGGCGGCGCTTCCCGTTTCACCCTAAGGCGGACCTTGGACGCGCGATCGCGCTGCGGAGTCCGGAAGCAAGAATGTCGATGCAGATCGTTGAAAAATCTGGTGAAGGCCTGAGTCGCGTCTATGGCGTCACGGTCCCCGCCGCCGACCTGGCCGAGCGCCTGGAAGCGCGCATCACCGAGATCACGCCGCAGCTCAACATCAAGGGATTCCGTCCCGGCAAGGTGCCGCCGGCCCACGTGCGCCGCGTGCACGGCAAGGCCCTGATGGCCGAGGTGGTCGAACAGACCATCTCCGAATCCACCCAGAAGGTGCTGGAAGAAAAGAAGCTCCGCCCCGCCGGCGAGCCCGACCTGAAGCCGGAAGGCGACCTGGGCGAGGTGGTGGACGGCAAGGCCGATCTCGCCTTCGAGATCGCGCTCGACATCATGCCCGACTTCGAGCCGGTCGACCCGTCGACGCTGGAGCTCACCCGTCCGGTCTACAAGCCGGGCGACGACGAGGTCGCCGCGGCCCTGGCCGAACTGGCCAAGCAGAGCCGCAACTATGAGCCGCGCACGGGCAAGACCGTGAAGGCCAAGGACGGCGACCAGCTGACCATCGACTTCGTCGGCAGGATCGACGGCGAGGCCTTCGAGGGCGGCTCGGCCGAGGACGCCAAGCTGGTGCTGGGCTCGGGCCAGTTCATTCCGGGCTTCGAGGAGCAGCTGGTCGGCGCCAAGCCCGACAGCGACGTGGTCGTGAAGGTGACCTTCCCCGAAGACTACCAGGCCGCCCACCTGGCCGGGAAGGAAGCCGAGTTCGAGGTCAAGGTGAAGGAAGTGGCCGCCCCGGTGGAGACCGAGGCCGACGACGCCTTCGCCGAGAAGCTCGGCATCGAGAGCCTCGACAAGCTGAAGGAGCTGCTGCGCGAGAACATCGAGCAGCAGTACGCCGGCGCCTCGCGCTTCAAGCTGAAGCGCGCCCTGCTGGACGCCCTCGATTCCAAGCACGACTTCCCCCTGCCGCCGAAGATGGTGGAGGCCGAGTTCGGCGCCATCTGGACACAGGTGCAGCAGGACAAGGAACGCGGCGCCCTGCCGCCGGAAGACGCCGAGAAGAGCGACGAGCAACTCGAGACCGAGTACCGCAAGATCGCCGAGCGCCGCGTGCGGCTGGGCCTGGTGCTGGCCGAGATCGGCCGCGTCAACAACGTCCAGGTCAGCGACCAGGAGCTGCTGGAGGCCATGCGCCAGGAGGCCATGCGCTACGGCGCCCAGGCCCAGCAGGTGTTCGACATGTTCCGCCAGAACCCGAACGCCCAGGCCCAGCTGCGCGCGCCGATCTTCGAGGACAAGGTCGTCGACCTGATCGTCGAGAAGGCCAAGGTCGAGGACAAGGACGTCAGCAAGGACGAGCTGATGGCCGAGGACGACCTGCCGGAAGGCTACGGCGCCTGATGATGGCTCCGGGGACCTCGGTCCCTGGCCGGACCTGAGACTTCCGATCCCGGCGCGGCCTTGGCGCAGCGCCGGGATCGTGCGTCTTTAGGGGTTCGGAAACGCGCTAGCGCGGAGGGTCGCCTTGCATCCCTCCGAGTCAGACGCGATATCGGAGAGGACGACGGCGATCGGAGCGATCGCCCATCGAGAAGGGCTTCCTGCTTATGCGTGACCACGTGCCCACCGCGCTCAACCTCGTGCCGATGGTGGTCGACCAGACCAGCCGCGGCGAACGGGCCTTCGACATCTTCTCCCGGCTGCTCAAGGCACGGATCATCTTCCTCAACGGGCCGGTGGAGGACGGCATGTCGGCGCTGATCTGCGCCCAGCTGCTCTTCCTGGAGTCGGAGAACCCGAAGAAGGAAATCTCCATGTACATCAATTCGCCCGGCGGGATCGTGACCTCCGGCCTGGCGATCTACGACACCATGCAGTACATCAAGAGCCCGATCTCGACGGTGTGCCTGGGCATGGCCGCGTCCATGGGCTCCTTCCTGCTCATGGCCGGCGAGAAGGGGCAGCGGATCGCGCTTCCGAACGCCCGCATCATGGTCCACCAGCCCTCGGGCGGCTATTCGGGCAAGGCCTCGGACATCCAGCGCCACGCCGAGGACATCATCAAGACCAAGCGGCGGCTCAACGAGCTGTACGCCAAGCACACCGGCCAGCCGATCGAGGTGGTCGAAGAGACCCTCGACCGCGACCACTTCATGAGCGCCCACGAGGCCAAAGAGTGGGGCCTGGTCGACCACGTCTACGAGCGCCGGACCGAGGAGGACTAGGCCGTCCTGGCCGCCGCCTCGGCGAGCAGCCGGGCGCGGCCGGCTTCGTCAGTGACGTCGTACCGGTCGAAGACGCCGGTCTCGGGATCGCGGAGGTCGCCGAACAGGCCGGCCGGATCCTCGTGGAAATGCAGAAAGGCGCGGCTCTTCGCATAGAAGACGCCGCGCTTTTTTTCGTTGAGCCCTGGCAGACGGCGCAGCTCGGCCAGCAGGGGTTCGAGCGTGTCCAGGCTGACCGATCCCGCATGACGCATGGGCGCCTCCTTCAGGATCGCACTATGGCCGTTCCTTGAAGACGCGATAGCCCTTCTCGCCGGCGATCTTCAGCATTTCCCGGTCGCCGCTGGTGTCGCCATAAGCCGCGCGCAGGCGCAGGCCCGGGCCGAACATCGCCTCCAGCCGCGCCACCTTCTCCGGACCACGGCAGTTGCGGCCCAGGAAGGCGCCGGCCACCCGGTCCTCGGCGTCGAAGGCGAGCCGGGTGGCGATGAGCACATCGGCGCCCAGGCCGCGGGCGAAGGGCTGGACGATGAGGTCGGGCGAGGCGGTGACGATCACCATCTTGGCGCGCCGCTCGCGCCAGCGCCGCCAGGTCCTGAGCGCGTCGGGCCGCAGCAGGCGAGGGGCGTAGGCCTCGGCGAAGGCGCGGGCCTCGGCCTCCAGCGCCTCGCGCGGAACGCCCAGCAGGAATTCGCGCACGGCGGCCGCCTTGATGCGCCCGCGGTTGCGGTGGAACAGGTAGGCGCCGCCCGCCGGCGCCAGGCGGCGCATGCCCCGGGCCCAGCGCGCGCGGCCGGCGCGCCACTTCAGGAAGGTGGTGAAGCTGTCCTTGGTGGTCAGGGTGCCGTCGAAATCGAAGGCGACGATGCCCATGTCTTCGGCAGGATCATCCATCATGGCGCCCGGAACTCCGTTGCGCCGAAATAACGCAGTTTGAACATTCAGCCCCTCCAACCCGACATCCTTGCGAAAAACGGGCCGGCTCGTATGCGCAAGCTGAGCCGCGGCGAATCCTTGGGGGGCAGGGGCCGCGTAGGTCGACTTGCGCCAAACCGATACAATCCCATCTAGAGATTCGAAATCGCGCGCCACCGGGCGCCCCTTCGCCGAAGAACGCTCGGCGGCGAGCCAAGGCTTGTGATCCCGGCCCGGATCAGGGAATGTCAAGACTTAGACAACCCCCGGCGCGTATCCTGCAAGAATGGCGGGAAATCGCCGCCCGCCGAGGGCGGCGTTTCGTCCGACGTCGTCGAGAGAGTGAGACTGAACATGACCAAGGCCGCGAGCGGGGACTCCAAGAGCACGCTGTACTGCTCCTTCTGCGGAAAGAGCCAGCATGAAGTCCGCAAGCTCATCGCGGGCCCTACGGTGTTCATCTGCGACGAGTGCGTCGAGCTGTGCATGGACATCATCCGCGAGGAGCACAAGATCTCCTTCGTGAAGTCCAAGGACGGCGTGCCGACGCCCCGCGAGATCCGCGAAGTCCTCGACGACTACGTCATCGGCCAGGACCACGCCAAGAAGGTCCTCTCGGTCGCGGTCCACAACCACTACAAGCGCCTGAACCACGCGACGAAGAACAACGACGTCGAGCTGGGCAAGGCCAACATCCTGCTCATCGGGCCCACCGGCACGGGCAAGACCCTGCTGGCCCAGACGCTGGCCCGCATCATCGACGTGCCCTTCACCGTGGCCGACGCCACCACCCTGACCGAGGCGGGCTACGTCGGCGAGGACGTCGAGAACATCATCCTGAAGCTGCTGCAGGCGGCCGACTACAATGTCGAGCGGGCGCAGCGCGGCATCGTCTATATCGACGAGGTCGACAAGATCAGCCGCAAGTCGGACAACCCCTCCATCACCCGCGACGTGTCGGGCGAGGGCGTCCAGCAGGCCCTGCTGAAGATCATGGAGGGCACGGTCGCGTCCGTGCCGCCGCAGGGCGGCCGCAAGCATCCCCAGCAGGAGTTCCTGCAGGTGGACACGACCACCATCCTGTTCATCTGCGGCGGCGCCTTCGCCGGTCTCGACAAGATCATCTCGGCCCGCGGGCAGGGCACCTCGATCGGCTTCGGCGCCAAGGTCGCCGATCCGGACGAGCGCCGCACCGGCGAGGTTCTGCGCCAGGTGGAGCCGGACGACCTGCAGCGCTTCGGCCTGATCCCGGAGTTCATCGGCCGCCTGCCGGTGCTGGCGACGCTGGACGACCTGGACGAGTCGGCCCTGGTGAAGATCCTCACCGAGCCGAAGAACGCCTTCATCAAGCAGTACCAGCGCCTGTTCGAGATGGAGAATGTCGGCCTGACCTTCACCGACGACGCGCTCAACGCCGTCGCCCGCAAGGCCATCGCCCGCAAGACCGGCGCGCGGGGCCTGCGCTCGATCCTGGAAGGCATCCTGCTCGACACCATGTACGAGCTGCCGACCTATGACGGCGTCGAAGAGGTGGTGGTCAACGCCGAGGTGGTGGAGGGCCGCGCCCAGCCGCTGATCATCTACGCCGAACGTCGCGACAAGGGCGGCGCAGCCTAGACGGCCCGCCCGCCAGCGAACCTGGACGGCCCCGCAGCGCCTGCGGGGCCGTTTTCGCGTCCCGGCCCTGCGCCCATCCCCTGACACGTTGTCGCGCAAGGGGGCGGCGCAGCTTGAACCGGACGGGGAAGCGTCCACATAAATAGACCGAAGAAGCCGCCGTCATGGCGGACGGGCCGTCCGACTCAGGCGCATCGTCTGGCGTAACCACGGCCCACAGGTCGAGCCTTGCTTATGTTCGAGGAGGCCGACCGGGAGTGAAAGCATCATGTCCGAGACCAAGACCCTTCCTGTCCTGCCGCTGCGCGACATTGTCGTTTTTCCGCACCAACCCGTGCCGCTGTTCGTCGGGCGGGAGAAATCCGTGCGGGCGCTCGAAGAGGCCATGCGCAACGAAGGCAAGGAAATCCTTCTGCTGACCCAGAAGGACAAGGACGACGACGACCCGGCCCCGGTGGCCATCTATGAGGTCGGCGTCGTCGCCACCATCCTCCAGCTGCTCAAGCTGCCCGACGGCACCGTCAAGGTGCTGGTCGAGGGGAAGTCGCGCGCCGGCGTCGCCCGCTATGTCCAGCAGGCCGACTACTACGAAGCCGAGATCACCGATCTCGCCGAGGACGGCCTGGGCTCGTCCGAGGCCGAGGCCCTGTCGCGCGCCGTGGTCGAGCAGTTCGAGACCTATGTGAAGCTGAACAAGAAGGTTCCGCCCGAGGCGCTCGCGGCCATGCCGCAGATCGAGAACCCGGGGGAGCTGGCCGACCGGGTGGCCTCCCACCTGTCGGTCAAGATCAGCGAGAAGCAGGCCCTGCTTGAGATCTTCGACGTCGTGAAGCGGCTGGAGAAGGTCTACGCCCTGATGGAGGGCGAGATCTCGGTCATGCAGACCGAGAAGAAGATCCGCAATCGCGTGAAGCGTCAGATGGAGAAGACGCAGCGCGAGTACTATCTGAACGAGCAGATGAAGGCGATCCAGCGCGAGCTGGGCGAGCAGGACGACACCCGCGACGAGCTGAACGAGCTCGAGAAGCGGATCAAGAAGACCCGGCTCTCCAAGGAGGCCCGCGCCAAGGCCGAATCCGAGCTGAAGAAGCTGCGCCAGATGAGCCCGATGTCGGCGGAATCCACCGTCGTGCGGAACTATCTGGACTGGCTGCTGTCGATCCCGTGGGGCAAGACCAAGCAGAAGGGCATCGACCTGACCAAGGCTGAGGCGATCCTCGAAGAGGATCACTACGGACTGGAGAAGGTGAAGGAGCGGATCCTGGAATACCTGGCCGTGCAGGCGAGGACCGGTTCGCTGAAGGGCCCGATCCTGTGCCTCGTCGGCCCGCCCGGCGTCGGCAAGACCTCGCTTGGCCGCTCGATCGCCAAGGCGACGGGCCGCGAGTTCGTGCGCGTGGCCCTGGGTGGCGCGCGCGACGAGGCCGAGATCCGCGGCCACCGCCGGACCTATATCGGCTCCATGCCCGGCAAGGTCATCCAGTCGATGAAGAAGGCCAAGACGACCAACGCCTTCTTCCTGCTCGACGAGATCGACAAGATGGGCTCGGACTACCGCGGCGCCCCGGCCTCGGCCCTGCTCGAGGTGCTGGACCCGGCGCAGAACTCCACCTTCGCCGACCACTATCTGGAGGTGGACTACGACCTGTCGCCGGTCATGTTCGTGACCACGGCCAACTCGCTCAACATGCCCCAGCCGCTGCTGGACCGCATGGAGATCATCCGCATCCCCGGCTACACCGAGGACGAGAAGGTCGAGATCGCCAAGCGCCACATCCTGCCCAAGCTGACCAAGGACCACGGCCTGAAGCCGGAGGAGTTCGTGGTGCCGGAGGAGGCCATCCGTGACCTCATCCGCTACTACACGCGCGAAGCCGGCGTGCGGAACCTGGAGCGCGAGCTGGGCAATCTGGCCCGCAAGACGGTCCGCGACCTCGGCCGCGAGGACCTGACCGCCATCACCATCGATGACGAACGGCTGGCCAAGTATGCGGGCGTCCGCAAGTACCGCTACGGCGAGACCGACGCGGAGGACCAGGTCGGCATCATCACGGGCCTGGCCTACACCGACTTCGGCGGCGACATCCTGACCATCGAGGCGGTCAAGATGCCGGGCAAGGGCCGCATGACGGTGACCGGCAACCTGAAGGACGTGATGAAGGAGTCGATCTCGGCGGCCAACAGCTACGTCCGCAGCCGCGCGACCCAGTTCGGCATCGAGCCGCCGGTCTTCGAGAAGACCGACGTCCATATCCACGTGCCGGACGGCGCCACGCCCAAGGACGGTCCCTCGGCCGGCGCGGCCATGGCCACCGCCATCGTCTCGGTGCTCACCGGGATCCCGATCCGCAAGGATATCGCCATGACCGGCGAGGTCACCCTGCGCGGCCGGGTCACAGCCATCGGCGGCCTGAAGGAGAAGCTGCTCGCGGCCCTCCGCTCGGGCGTCAAGACGGTGCTGATCCCGGAAGAGAACGAGAAGGACCTGGCGGACATCCCGGCCAAGGTGAAGGAGTCGCTGGAGATCATCCCGGTGACCACCATGGACCAGGTGCTGGGCCATGCCCTCGTCCGGGCGCCCGAGCCGATCGAGTGGAACGAACCGGAGGCCAAGGCCCCGGTTCCCTCCGACGACGGCGAGCCCGAGCCGGTGATGACCCACTAGGGTCCTGCTCGACGATCTGGAACGGCGAAGCGGCGCAGGTCCTCCTGCGCCGCTTTGTTTGACGCGCTCTTCGAACGCCGCATAATCCTTGCGCGCGAAGGTGTTCCGCCGCTGCCGGCCTTCGCGAAAAAAGAAAAGGGCAGGGAGAGGAAACGACAAATGACCAAGGCTGAACTCGTCACGGCCATGGCCGAGAAGGCTGGCATCACCAAGGCGCAGGCCAAGGAGGCGCTCGAGGCGTTCATCGACTCCGTCACCGGCAGTCTCAAGGGTGGGGAAGAGGTGCGGCTGGTGGGCTTCGGCAGCTTCGTGCCCGTGCAGCGGGCGGCCGGCATGGCCCGCAATCCCCGCACCGGGGAGAGCGTCAATCGCCCGGCCTCCCAGACGGCCCGCTTCCGGGTCGGCGAGGGGCTGAAGAACGCGCTCAACGCCTGAGGTCCCGGCGCGCCTGGCGCGTGCGGAAGGTTTCCGGGGCGGCCGCGGGGCAGCGGCCGCCCCTTCGTCTTCGAAGGCCTTAGACTCCGGCGCGGATGCGTCTAAGAACGTGCCCCTCGGAGGGCGGCTAGCTCAGCTGGTCAGAGCACCTGGTTTACACCCAGGGGGTCGGGGGTTCGAACCCCTCGCCGCCCACCACCGCTCCGCGATTTGGCGAGACGCCGATGCGCTATCGTCCCCTGGGCCGTACGGGCCTGACCGTCTCGGAAATCGGCTTCGGCTGCGCCAGCTACTGGGGCCTGCGGCGCTTTCCCGAAGGCGAGGCGATCGCCCTCGTCGACCGCGCCGTCGCACTGGGCGTCACCCTGTTCGACACCGCCCCCGGCTACTCCCGCGGCGAGGCCGCGCCCAGGCTCGGGCGGGCGCTGCGGGGCCATGACCGCGACCGCCTGGTGCTCGCCACCAAGGCCGGAACCTTCCACGCCGGCGGCGGGCGCATGGCCCGCGACTTCTCGCCGGCGGCGATCACCCGCAGCGTGGAGCAGAGCCTGCGGCGGCTTCGGCTCGATCATCTCGACATCGTCCAGCTCCACGGGCCGGCGGCGGCCGAGCTGACCGACGGACTGTTCGAAGCCTTCGCCAACCTGAAGGCGAGGGGGCTCGTGCGGGCCTTCGGCGCCAACAGCTTCGATCCCGAGGTGCTGTCGGCGGTCATCGAGGCGCCGGCCTTCGACCTCGTCATGCTCGACTACAACGTCCTGCGGCCCGAGCGGGAGCCGCTGATCGCGCGGGCGGCGGCGCTGGGCAAGGGCGTGCTGGCGGGCATGCCGCTGGCCATGGGCCATGTGGATCGTCAACTGGGCAAGATGCGGGGCCTGCGCGACCTCTGGTACGCCGCCCGCGCCCTCAAGAACCACCGGCGGGAGGCGGCGGAGGCGGCGCGGTTCGGCTTCCTGCGCGGCCAGCCCGGAATGAGCGCCGGCCAGGCCGCCCTGGCCTTCGTGCTGGCCAATCCGCATGTCGCCTGCGCCGTGGCCGGCACGACGCGCCTGGCCCATCTGGAGCAGAATGCAGCGGCGTCCGGCCTGGCCCTGGCGCCCGAACTCCTGGCCCGCATCCGGGCCGCCCAGGCGACGGCGACGCCCTCCTGAGCGTCCTGCGAGGTTTCCGGACCGCGGGGGCGGGGGTTATCGTCCCGCGCAGAACAACATAACCGTCCCGGAAACGTCCCCATGAGCCCTTCTGAGCAACAGCTGGACGCGGCGCTCGCCGTCGCCCACCTGCCGGCCCTCGTCCTTTCCATGGTGCATCTCACCGGCGACCCCACCTGGCTGAGGCCCGAATGGCGGCCGAGCTACCGGCCCCTCGCCCGCGGCGACATCGGCGTTCCCGAGGCCGAACAGGCGAAGATCCGGGCGGCCGCCCGGCCCGTCATCGCCGCCCACCTGGCCGGCCAACTCCAGCCCGCGCCGGCGCCGGAGCCCGAGCAGGTCCGCCAGATGATGGACTTCATCGCCGGGGCGGCCATTCCGCCGGGCTATGTCGACTTCCTCTCCGACGAGCTGGCCCTGACGGGGCGAAGCTGAGCGTAGGGTCCACAAAGGTCATTCTTGCCAC
>CAYQPL010000050.1:17665-21688 GCA_964419395.1 uncultured Phenylobacterium sp.
CGAGGCGGCGATGGCGATGAAGGTGCTGGTCGTGGGGGCGGGCATGTCGGGCCTGCTCTCGGGCATCCGCCTGTCCCAGGCCGGCGTTCCCTTCGAGATCGTGGAGAAGAACGCCGATGTCGGCGGCACCTGGTTCGAGAACACCTATCCCGGCTGCCGGGTGGATTCCTCCAACCACATGTACTCCTATTCCTTCGAGCCGAACCACGAGTGGCCGCAGCACTTCTCCACACAGCCGGTGCTGCTGGACTACTTCCGCGGCGTCGCCGATCGCTACGGGCTGCGTCGCCACATCCGGTTCGAGACCAGCGTCGAGGCGATGGACTGGGACGAAGCCGCCGCCTGCTGGCGCGTGCGGCTGCGCCTGCCCGACGGCTCGACCCGCACCGAGACCGCGACGGCCGTCATCTGCGCCGTGGGGCAGCTGAACCGACCGCGACTGCCCGACATCGAGGGGCGGGAGAGCTTCGCCGGTCCCGCCTTCCATTCGGCCCAGTGGCGTCATGACGTCGACCTGACGGGCAAGCGGGTCGCCGTTATCGGAACCGGGGCCAGCGCCTTTCAGTTCGTGCCCGAGATCGCCGGCGAGGTCAGCCATCTGGAGGTCTTCCAGCGCACCCCGCCCTGGTGCTTCCCGACGCCGCACTATCACGACGATGTGCCGGCCGGCATGAACTGGCTGCTGGAGCACGTGCCCTATTACGACAAGTGGTACCGCTTCTTCCTCTTCTGGACGGCGACCGACGGCCTCCTGCCGGCCGTCAAGGCCGACCCGGACTGGACCGGGCCCCACACGGCGGTGAGCCAGACCAACGCCGGCTTCCGCGACATGATCGCCCAGGCGCTCCGCGCCCAGGCGAGCGATCGACCGGACCTGGCCGCCAAGATCGTCCCCGACTATCCGGTGGGCGGAAAGCGGGCCCTGCTGGACAACGGCGTGTGGGTGAAGGCGCTGAAGCGCGACAACGTGGCTCTGGTCACCGAGGCCATCGCGGCCATCGAACCGGAAGGCGTGCGCACGGGCGACGGGACCCTCCACGAGGCCGACGTGCTGATCTACGGCACCGGCTTCCAGGCCAGCAACTTCCTCTGGCCCATGCGGATCAGGGGCCGCGGGGGTCGCGACCTGCACGAGACCTGGGACGGCGACCCGCGCGCCTATCTGGGCATGACCGTGCCGGACTTCCCGAACCTGTTCATGATCTACGGGCCGAACACCAACATCGTGGTCAACGGCTCGATCATCTTCTTCTCCGAATGCAGCGTCCGCTACGTTCTGGGCTGCCTGAGGATGCTGGCCGGCGCCGGCGCCCGCGCGATCTCCCCCCGTCCCGAGGCCCACGACGCCTTCAACGCCCGCGTCGACGAGGCCAATCAAGGCTGGGCCTGGGGCGCGCCGCAGGTGTCGAGCTGGTACAAGAACGAGAAGGGGCGGGTGACGCAGAACTGGCCGTTCGCGCTCGTCGACTACTGGCGGGCGACCCTGGAGCCCGATCCGCAGGACTTCGAGTTCCAGGGCGCCGAGGCCGCCTTGGCCGGCTGAGCGCTCGTCGGGGCGCTGCGCCCAGCCCAGAGCGGCGATCTGACGGGATCAGATCGGCCGCTCCAGAGTCCTGGCCGAGGCGCGTTCGCCCGGCGCCCACGTCTCGGCCCGCGCTCTAGAAGCCGAACACGTCGGCGGTCAGGTGGGTGATCACCGTCCCCACCACCGTGATGGTGTGGGAGCCGATGGCGATGATCACGTCGCCGCCGGTGGTCTCGCTCATCGCCTGGCTGATGGTGTCGTAGTTGTCCGCCAGCTCGGGCGCGAGACGCAACATGTCGCCCTCGGCCTTGGAGAAGTCGAGGATGATGTCGTGTTGCGCCCCGCCGGCGGCGAAGACGAACGTGTCGGCCCCGTCGCCGCCGCTGAGAATGTCGTTTCCCTTGTCGCCGGAGACGTAGTCGGCGCCCTCGCCGCCGTGCACGATGTCGTCGCCCGCCCCGCCGTGCACGGTGTCGGCGCCGCGGTCGCCGGAGACGATATCGTTCCCGCCATTGCCGTGCACGAGGTCGGCCCCCTGGCCGCCGTGGACGATGTCCTCTCCCAGGTCGCCGAAGACGAAGTCGTTGTCGGCGTTGCCCTGCACCAGGTCGTCGCCCTGGCCGCCCCGGACGATGTCCGCCCCCTTGTCGCCGAAGACGAAGTCGGCGCCGGCGTTCCCCTGGACCACGTCGTCGCCCTGGCCGCCGCGGGCGATGTCGTCGCCCGAACCGCCGGAGACCGAGTCGGCGCCGGCGTTGCCCTGCAGGGTGTCGCCGCCGGCTCCGCCATTGACGCCGTCGTCGCCGTCGCCGGCGGCGATGTCGCCGCCGGAATCCGGCGCGCTGAGCGAGTCGTTCCCGCCGGTGGGCGTGGGTTCCGCCGGCGGCGGAGGCGGCGGCGAGCTGACGTTCAGCGCCACATCGCCCTGACCGCCGTCATTGCCCGCGGTGTCGGCATAGGCGGCGGCCGCGCCGGAGACCGCCGCGGCGCCCGTCCCGGCGGGCGTGAAGGTCGCGGTGTAGAACACGGTATACCCCGTATCATAAAAACCAGACAGCGCACCGTTCGTCGCCGTCACATCGCCCGCGACAAATCCCGCGGGGGCCTCGGAGAAGGTGAAGGTGACCACGGCGGTTTCGGCGGTGGTGATGTTGGCGTCGTCGACCGTGATGACCAGGGTCGGCGCGGTGGTGTCGTAGGCGAGGTTGGCGGTGTGGCCGGCGCCGGTGTTTCCGGCCGCGTCGGCATAGCTGGCGGCGGTCACGCCGATGCTGGCGGCGCCTTCGGCGGCGGGGGTGAAGGTGGCCGTGTAGACCAGCGGGTCGCCGGTGGCGGCGAAGGCCGAGATGGCTCCGTTGACGGTGGTGACGTCGTCGGCGGTGAAGCCGGTCGGCGCCTCGGAGAAGGTGAAGGTCACCTGGGCGGTTTCGCCGCTGGCGAGCGCGGCGTCGTCGACGCTCACGGCGACGGTCGGCGCGGTGGTGTCGTAGGCGAGGTTGGCGGTGTGGCCGGCGCCGGTGTTTCCGGCCGCGTCGGCATAGCTGGCGGCGGTCACGCCGATGCTGGCGGCGCCTTCGGCGGCGGGGGTGAAGGTGGCCGTGTAGACCAGCGGGTCGCCGGTGGCGGCGAAGGCCGAGATGGCTCCGTTGACGGTGGTGACGTCGTCGGCGGTGAAGCCGGTCGGCGCCTCGGAGAAGGAGAAGGTCACCTGGGCGGTCTCGCCGCTGGCGAGCGCGGCGTCGTCGACGCTCACGACGACGGTGGGAGAGGTGTTGTCGGTCTGGTTGGTGACCGGGGCGTTGCTCAGCGAGGCCGCGTCGTCCCCGAGCGCATCCTGAATCGCCGCCGGATCGTCGCCCACGGTCGGGTCCGTGTAGCTCACCGTCACGGTCTGCCCTTCCGTCACGGGCGTGTTCAGGGTCAGGATGACGTTCGCGCCGTCGATGGCGACGCTGTTCACCGTCACAGGTCCGCCGCCCGCCTGGACCGAGAAATCGCCAACGACGGGGGGAGCCCCGCCGTCCAGGGCGATGTCATAGCTGAGCGTCAGGGTCGACCCGTTCACCGTGGCGGTTTGAAGGATTGGCGTCGTCATCTGCGGGTCTCCCATTAAGCAAACGGCCGCGCCTTCGACACAACGCGGGAACGCCAGGGGATCGGATGGACGTTGACGCGAGGTTAAATGGCTGGAGGGACGCCGAAGGTCATCTAAACCGAAAGTTGAGTGGAGCTCCTTCGGTTCATTTGTTGTCTAATGCACTCAAGGGATCGCAAGTGCCGGAACCTGTATGATCAGGTATTCTTATGAGTATTTGAACTCGGCGGGCATAATGTCGCAGCCGAGCGCAGACGCGGCCGAAGAACCGCAGCGCATCGCGCGGCCGGAGAGATTTGTTGCGATGTACGGGAAATGCAAAGCCACGCCGGCTAAGAAGCCAGGACGTGGCGCGAGTGACGGGGCTCGAACCCGCGACCTCCGGCGTGACAGGCCGGCGCTC
>CAYQPL010000051.1:0-3678 GCA_964419395.1 uncultured Phenylobacterium sp.
CGGGTCCCACCCCCACTGCGGCCACAGGTTGGCCGCGATCCCGCTCCCGCCGCCGGCGCGCTCACCGGGCGGCGGGCCGCCCTCTGGCGGAGGACCGTCCGGGGCCGCGCCGCGCGCCTGGCCGGCACCCTGACCGCCGCTCTGGCCGCCGCCCTGCGCCGCCGTCGGGCTGGACAGCCGGCGGCTATAGTGGAAGCCCCAGCGCAGCTCCTCGGTGTCGTGGCGGGCGAAGTTGACCGCGCGGTTGTCGATGCGGATCAGCTGGCCGGTGGCGTCGCGCACGAAGCGGTCGGGGAAGGCGGCCTCGATCTCGGCCGTGGCGGCGGGGAAGCTGGCGATCTCGTCGGTCAGGCGCTGGCGCGTATAGTCGGCGCGGAACATCAGGTCGATGTCGTCCAGGGGCTTCAGCGTCAGGCCGAGCTTCAGGACCTGGCGGTTGTCGGCCGAAAGGTTCGGATTGCCGCCGGAGATCTGCGTCACCTCCACCGTCTCGCCGCGGGTGAAGTCGAAGACGCGCACGCCGGGCGTCACCGTCTCCGGCGCGCCGAGCTGGGAGACGGTGGGGGCGCCGTCCTCGTCGGTGACCGAGGCGATCAGGCGCACCTGATCGATGGGCGACCAGGTCAGCCCGCCGCCGACCGTGGTCAGGGTGCCGAAGTCCGACAGCTCCTTCACCTCGGCGTTCAGATTGGCCGAGACCTTGCCGATCAGGCCGAGCGCGCCGTCGCCGCCGTCCAGCAGGGGGGCGTCGAGATTGAGCTGGGCGCGGCCCAGGTCGCGGCCGAGGTCGGTGTCGCGGGTGACGCCGGCGCGGAAGGCCTCGCCCTGCAGGTCCAGCGTCGAGGCGCCCAGCGTCAGGGCGGCGTTCACCTGGCCCGCCGGCAGCTCGAAGAGGCCGCCGTTCAGCAGGGCCTCGATGTCGGCCGAGGTGGTGGTGGAGCGCGACTGGGTCGGCGCCTGGGGCGCGCCCGCAGCGTCATAGGCCACTTCGGTCAGGCTGCGGCTCGTCTCCCGGTCGGCGTTGGCGGTCAGCGACCAGCGCCAGCCCGAGACCGCCCCGTTCACCGCCCCGCCCAGGTGGGCGGTGCTGGAATCGTTCATCCGGCGCAGGGGATCGAGCTCGCCGGCGGCCAGATACGGATTGTCGGAGGGGCCCAGCCGGCTTTCGGTGTCGCTGGTCTCGAAGGCGGCGTTCAGGCTGGCCGAGACGCCCTCGCTCAGGGGCCGGGCATAGACGGCGTTGACCTCCAGGCTGCGGCTGGCGGGCGACAGGGTGCGCAGGGCGCCGTCCTGGCCGTCGGTGCGGGCCACGTCGCGCTCGCTCTCCAGGAGCGAGGAGGCGCTCTGCAGCTCGATATTCACCTGGGTGCGGGAATCGCCGGCCAGGCGCAGGACCTGGCCCTCGATCTCCTGGGTCGACTGGCCGCCGGCGGTGGGCACGCTCCAGTCGGTCTCGGCGGTGAGCGCGGCGAAGCGCCGGCGCAGGACGAAGTTCACCACCCGCTGGTCGGCCGGATAGCCGTAGCGCAGGGAGACCTCCTCCGGCAGGACCTCGACCCGCATGATGGCCTCGGGCGGGATGTCGCGCACCTCGCGGAAGGAGGAGACGCGCACCCCGTTCAGCAGCACCACGGGCCGCCCGCTACCGCGGCCCCGGCCGCTGGCCACCTGCGGCCCGAGCGCGCTCAGCAGCTCCTCCACCGAGCTCACGCCCAGGGCCCGGATCTCGGCGGGATCGAGGGTGATCTCCGGCACGGCCTCGCCGACCACGGAGCCGGGCAGGACGCGCTGGCCCGAGGCGGTGACCACCAGCTCCTGCACCTCGTAGCCGTCCTCGGCCAGGGCCGCGGCCTCGGCCTGCGTCTGCGCCGAGGCCAGGGGCGCGCAGGTCAGGGTCAGCGCCGTGCCGCCGAGGAGGAGTCCCGCCAGGTGCTTCATCGAAATTGCGTCCATCATAGGCTTGCACGCCGGGGCGGCGTGGCGGCGCCGACTTGCGCTGCGGGTCTTCAACGCACGGGCCCGCCAAGTCCGTCGCCGGGATCGGCGGCGGCAATAGGGCGACGCCCCGGGAGCCGTTTGCGCCGAGGCGCGTTCCCGTTTTGCAGGGGTGTCCCTGAGCCAGGAGCGGGGGCTCGTCGCGTGTCAGGAGTTCAGCAAGCCGGGGCGCCGTCGATGGCCCGCCGCGGCGAGGCGTTCGACTGGGCGAGCACGCCGCTCGGGCCGCGCGACCAATGGCCTGTGGAGCTGCGCTCCCTGGTGAGCATGGTCCTGGAATCCCACTTCCCCACCGCCCTGGTCTGGGGGCCGGCCTACACCACCATCTACAACGACGCCTTCCGGCCGATCCTGGGGGACAAGCCCGAGGCGCTCGGCCGTTCCTTCGCCGAGATCTGGGCCGAGGCCTGGGACGAGATCGGCCCGATCGCCCGGCGCGCCTATGGGGGCGAGGCGACCTTCATCGAGGACTTTCCCCTGGTGGTGGACCGGCGGGGCGGTCCGGAGCAGGCCTTCTTCACCTTCTGCTACAGCCCCGTGCGGCTGGCCGACGGCTCGGTCGCCGGCATGATCGACACCGTCATAGAGACGACCGCGACCGTGCGGGCCCGCGCCGACCTGGAGGTGCTGAACCACGAGCTGCGCCACCGGCTGAAGAACAGCCTGGCGAGCATGCAGATGCTGGTGCGCCAGACCTTGAAGGAGGTGCCGGAGCGGACGCCGGTGGACGCCCTGCTCGAGCGCATCGTCGCGCTCGGCGCGGCGCACGACGTGCTGTTCCACGAAGGCTGGACCTCGGCGACCGTGGAATATGTCGCCCGCGCCGCCCTGGCGGGCCTGCTCGATCTCGGCCGGATCGAACTCTCCGGACCGGTCGCGCCGATGGGGGCGCGCGCCGCCGTGGCCCTGTCGCTGGTGCTGCACGAGCTGGCGACCAATGCGGCCAAGTATGGGGCCCTGTCCTCGCCCGGGGGCCGTGTCGGCCGCAGCTGGAGCATCGATGCGGACCGTGATCGCCTGCGGCTCACCTGGGACGAAGCCGGGGGGCCGCCTGTGCGGGCGCCTGCGCGCACTGGCTTCGGCACGCGGCTCATCGAGATGGGGCTGACCCCGAATGGCGAGGTCCGGCGCGACTACCGCCCCGAGGGCCTGCGCATCACCTTCGACGCCGATCTCGCGGAGCTGGCCGTCGGCTGAGCTCAGGCGATGGCGTAGAAGAGCAGGGCGACGCCGGCGAAGACATAGGCGACCCAGGTCAGCGTCACCCCGATGGCCCGCGGGAACGAGGTCCCGCCGCTGCGCGACAGGCCCACGGCGTGGAAGACGCGGCCCGTGAAGAGCAGCAGCCCGGCCAGGTGGACGGCCAGCGGCGGCGCCTCCACCAGCGCCAGGACACCGATGGCGATCAGGCCGGACGGCACGTACTCCGTGGCGTTGCCGAAGGCGCGGATGGCCTGGGCCAGTTCCGGAATGCCCTCGTCGCCGAAGGCCACCTTGTGGCGCTGTCGCTGGCGCACGACCAGCAGGGAGAGGATCAGCAGCAGGAAGAGGTGCAGCCCCGTCCAGAGCGCGGCGGCGTGGCCCGACGTGATCAGATTCATCAACTCTCCCCCTTTGACACGCCCCCCGGCGCGGCGCGCAGCCGCGAAAGCCCGCTCCGCGTCCTCGTCGTCGCTGTCCTCA
>CAYQPL010000051.1:3688-13201 GCA_964419395.1 uncultured Phenylobacterium sp.
CGCGGCGCGCAGTTGGCGCGCAAAACGCCGGCCAGGGCAAGGGGCCGCGGTTGCGCCCAAGGGCCGCGGCATGGACTTCGACGGCGCAGCAGCCCACATGCGGGCTCCCGCCCCATGCTGGAGGTTCGCCCATGCCCGCCGCCCTGCCGCTGTCGCACGTTCTGCTGGCGCTCGCCGTGGTGGCGGTGTGGGGAACCAATTTCGTGGTCATCAAGCATGCGCTGGCCGACCTTCCGCCCCTGGCCTTCGCCACCCTGCGCTTCGCCTTCGTGGTCTTGCCGGCGGTCTTCTTCCTGCCCCGGCCCAAGGTCCCGTGGCGGCATCTGGCGGCCTACGGCGTCCTGATCGGGGCCGGCCAGTTCGGCCTGCTCTACATCGCCATGAACGGCTTCAT
The DNA here is from genome assembly GCA_964419395.1 of uncultured Phenylobacterium sp. GTDB lineage: Bacteria > Pseudomonadota > Alphaproteobacteria > Caulobacterales > Caulobacteraceae > Phenylobacterium. The sequence continues at coordinate 4,083 of CAYQPL010000051.1, forward strand.
CTCGCCGGGCCTCGCCTCGCTCGTGGTGCAGGTGCAGGTCTTCTTCACCATCGGCCTGGCCATGGCCGCGGCGGGGGAGAAGCTCCGGCCCTTCCAGGTCTTCGCCCTGCTGCTCGCCACCGGCGGGATCGGCGTCATCCTGGCCCATACGGACGGCAGCGCCACGACGCCGCTCGGTCTCCTCCTTGTCCTGCTGGCCGCGCTCGGCTGGGCCGGCGGCAATCATGTGGCCAGGCTGAGCGGGCGGGTGAACATGCTGGCCTATGTCACCTGGGCGAGCCTCTTCTCCGTGCCGCCCCTGCTCGTCCTGTCGCTGGCGCTCGAGGGCTGGCCGGCGATCGCCGAGGGGCTGCAGGGCGCCGGCCCGGGGACCTGGGCGGCGGTGGTCTGGCAGTCGGCGGGCAACAGCCTCTTCGGCTATGCCGCCTGGGGCTGGCTGCTGGCCCGCCATCCGGCGGCGACCATCACCCCCATGGCCATGCTGGTGCCGGTCTTCGGCATGGGCGCCTCGGCCCTGCTGCTTGGCGAGCCGATGCCGCCCTGGAAGATCCTCGCCGCGGCCCTGGTCCTCGCCGGCCTGGCGGTCAACCTCCTCTGGCCCATCGTCGCCGCCCGCCGGCTGCCCCCGCCGGCCGCGTGAGTCCGCGCGCAGCGCGGAGAAATTTCACCACGAAGAGCACGAAGGACACCAAGGGTCGGCGCTGACCTTTGTGCTCTTTGTGTCCTTCGTGGTTGACCTATCTGGCGCCTCCGGCGTGCAGGATCTCGCAGGTCATCCCTTCAGCGGCGGGAGGCCGAGGCTCGCCCAGCGTTCGGTGACGCGGGCGACGGTGGCGTCGTCCATGTCCAGCTTCTCGCCCCATTCGCGGTGGGTCTCGGGCGGCCATTTGTTGGTGGCGTCGAGGCCGATCTTGGAGCCCAGGCCGCTCTCCGGCGAGGCGAAGTCCAGATAGTCGATGGGGGTGTTCTCCACGACGGTGATGTCGCGGGCCGGGTCCACGCGGGTCGACAGCGCCCACATGACGTCCTTCCAGTCGCGGGCGTCGATGTCGTCGTCCACGACGATCACCCACTTGGTGTACATGAACTGCCGCAGATAGCTCCAGACGCCCATCATCACGCGCTTGGCGTGACCCGGATAGGCCTTCTTCATCGAGACCACGGCGATCCGGTAGGAGCAGCCCTCCGGCGGCAGCCAGAAGTCGACGATCTCCGGAAACTGCTGGCGGATCAGCGGGATGAAGACCTCGTTCAGCGCCTCGCCCAGCACGCTCGGCTCGTCCGGCGGCCGGCCCGTGAAGGTGGTGAGGTAGATGGGGTCGCGCCGCATGGTGATGGCGCTGACCTGGAAGACGGGGAATGTCTCGACCGAATTGTAGTAGCCGGTGTGGTCGCCATAGGGGCCTTCGTCGGCGTATTCGTCGAGCAGGACGTGGCCCTCGAGCACGATCTCGGCCTCCGCCGGCACCATCAGGGGCACGGTCTTGGCCGGAACCAGCTCGGCCTTGGCGCCCCGCATCAGGCCGGCGAACTGGTACTCCGACAGGGTCTCCGGCACCGGCGTCACCGCCGCCAGGATGGTGCCCGGATCGGCGCCCAGGACGGCGCAGGCGGGCAGGGCGTCGGGCCGGCCGGCCGCCTTCCAGCGCCGGTGATGCTGCGCCCCGCCGCGGTGGGCCAGCCAGCGCATGATGGTGCGGTCGCGGCCCAGAACCTGCATGCGGTAGATGCCGAGATTGTAGTCGTCCTCCCGGTCAGACGAGGGTCCCTTGGTCACGACGAGGGGCCAGGTGATCAGGGGCGCGGGCTCGCCGGGCCAGCAGGTCTGGATGGGCAGCTTCGTCAGGTCGATCTGGTCGCCGGTCAGCACCACCTCCTGCACCGGCGCCTTCTTCACCGTCGCCGGACGCATGGACATGACCGTCTTGGCCAGGGGCAGCATCTCGAAGGCGTCCTTCAGCCCCCGCGGCGGTTCGGGGCTGCGCAGGAAGGCCAGCAGCTCGCCGACCTCGCGCAGGTCGGCGGCGCTCGTCCGCTCTCGGCCCTCCAGCGTCACGCCCATGGCCACGCGCCTGACCGTCCCGAACAGGTTGACGAGGCAGGGCATGGCGGAGCGCTCGCCATCGGCCCGGATGACGTTCTCGAACAGCACGGCCGGTCCGCCGGCCTGCAGCAGGCGGCGGTGGATTTCGGTCATCTCCAGCACGGTGGAGACCGGCTCGCTCACCCGCACCAGCTCGCCGACCGCCTCGAGCCTGGCGATGAACTCCCGCAGCGACCGATAGGCCATGACCACTCCTTGGTAACTTCGTCCGCAGGACTAGGGCGCGGCGGGGCGGCTGTCACGCTTTCCGCGTCCCCGCGCCGGCGCTAGACTTCGCGTCCATGAAGCGCCTGGACCTCGACGACCTGCCGCCGAAGATCGCCCACCTGCTGGCCACGCTGGAGGAGGGCGAAGAGCTGATCCTCGTCCAGCGCGGGGCGGTGGTCGCCCGCCTTCGCGGGGGCGCGGAGATCCCCCAGGCGACGGCGCAGGAGCCCGAGCCCTACAACAACGAGCGCGCGGCCGAGATCTTCGAACAGTTCCGAAACGCGATCGAAGAAGACTTCTAGGCCGCCTGGCTGCGAGGAACCTCAGCCTGCACGATTGTTTCAGGATTGGCGCGCATCCTTGGGGCGAACACCAATGTCGCCGGCGTCCCGTATGAAGACCTCCGCCAACAAGCCCGCGCCCTGCGAAGGCTGCCGCAACGGCGAGCAGACCGACTTTCGGCTGTCCATGGCCTTTCAGCCCATCGTCGACCTGGAGACGGGGCGACCCTTCGCCTACGAAGCCTTGGTGCGGGGGCCGGAGGGGCAATCGGCCTACAGCGTGCTGTCGCAGGTCACCGAGGCCAACCGGTACGCCTTCGATCAGGCCTGTCGGGTCGCGGCCATCGAGACCGCGGTGAAGGCGGGCATTCTGGACGGGCCGGCCCGGCTCTCGATCAACTTCCTGCCCAACGCGGTCTATTCGCCCCTGGCCTGCATCCAGCTCACCCTGAGGACCGCCGCCGCCACCGGCTTTCCCACCGACCGCCTGATCTTCGAGTTCACCGAGAACGAGCAGATGGTCGACCCGGCCCATGTGGCCAACATCGTCGACAGCTATCGCCGGATGGGCTTCGGGACGGCGCTCGACGACTTCGGCGCGGGCCATGCGGGCCTGAACCTGCTTGCCAAGTTCCAGACCGACCTCATCAAGCTGGACATGGAGCTGATCCGGAACCTCGATCAGAGCCTGCCGCGCCGGACCATCGTCGCCGCCGTGGTGAACATGTGCGCCGAGCTGGGCGTCACGGTGATCGCCGAGGGCATCGAGAGCGAAGGCGAGCTCGAGGCCCTTCGCGCCATGGGCGTGCGCTACATCCAGGGCTACCTGCTGGCCAGGCCGCAGTTCATGGGGCTTCCCGCCATCGACCTGCCGCGGCCCGCGGCGCGCGCCATCGGCGCCTGACCGCCACGCGCAGCGGGCGGCGCCTTTCAGAGGCCCAACTTCCGCCCCATCTTCTCCGTGACCCGCCGGATCTGCGAGGGGCCGTCAGAGCCCCGCCGTCCGGGTCGGTCATTAGGGAGACGAAAGATGTTCAAGCTTGTGCCGGCCGCGTTCGCCGCGGCCCTTATCGCTGCGCCGGCCCTCGCCGCGCCGGTGACCAAGGCTGCGCCGGGCGTCGCCAAGGTCCATGTGGGCGCCCTCGCCCCGACCACCCGCGCCGCCGCCCAGCGGCTCGACCGCCGGGCCCGGGAAGCCGCCTTCATCGCCTGCGGCGGCTATGAGGGCAGCGTGCGGACGATGAAGCAGGTGGTGAAGCGCTCGGACTGTTACGCCGAGACCCTGGCCGAAGCGCGCGCCAAGGTCGGCGTCACGCGGATGGCCGCCCGCTGAGGCCTGAGGGCTCCGGCGTCGCCGCCGGGGCCCGCTTGGCTTCGGCTCAGTAGGCCAGGGCCACCCCGTCCTTGCGCATCTCCGTGGCCGCGGCATAGCGGCCGGGCCACCGCTCGATGGCCTGGTAGCCGCCGAAGCCGCCGTCCGAGGGGCCGAGCTTCCAGCCCATGGCGGCCAAGGCCTCTTGCGTCTCGCGCGGCACGCCGGTCTCCAGATGCAGGGTCCCAGTCCCCGGCATCACCTCGCCGGTCGGCTCCGAACCGCCCACATGGTGCCAGCGGGGGCTGTCGCCCGCCTCCTGCACGGCGAGGTCGAAATCGACCATGTTGGAGATGATCTGGGCCTGGCCCTGGGGCTGCATGTCCCCGCCCATGACGCCGAAGGCGAGCCACGGCTCGCCGCCGCGGGTCGCGAAGCCCGGAATGATGGTCTGGAAGGGCCGCTTGCCCGGGGCGTAGATGTTGGGGTGGCCGTCGGCCAGCGCGAAGAGCTCGCCCCGGTCCTGGAACATGAAGCCCAGCCCGTCGGGCATCAGGCCCGATCCCATGCCGCGATAGTTGGACTGGATGATCGAGACCATCATGCCGTCGGCGTCCGAGGTGCAGAAATAGGTGGTGTCGCCACGGCTCGGCGCCTGGCCCGGATAGATGGTCTGCAGGATAGAGTCCGGCCGGATCAGCCTGGCCCGCTCGGCGGCGTAGGCCTTGGAGATCAGCCAGTCGGCCGGCACGTCGTAGAAGGCCGGATCGGCGTAGTAGCGGGCGCGGTCCTCGAAGGCGAGGCGCTTGGCCTCGACGCCGTGGTGGATGGCCGCGGCCGACTGGAAGCCCATGGCGCGGATGTCGAACCGCTCCATGATGTTGAGCTGGGCCAGCGTCGCCAGGCCCTGGCTGTTGGGCGCCAGGCCATAGACGTCCACGCCGCGATAGCTGGTCTGGTAGGGCCTGGTCCACTCGGCGTGGTGGGCCGCCAGGTCCGCCTTGGTCATCCAGCCGCCGATGCGGCGGAAATAGCGCTCGATGGTGTCGGCGATCTCGCCTTCGTAGAAGGCGTCGCGGCCGCCCTCGGCGATCAGGCCATAGGTCCGGGCGAGCGCCGGGTTCTTGAAGATCTCGCCTTCCTTGGGCGTGGCGCCATTCGCCGCCCAGACGGATTTGAAGTTCTCCACCTCCTCGATGCCCTGGCCGGGCTTGGTGAAGTTGGCGTGGCTGCGGGCCAGGTAGTAGGCGACGTTCTGGCTGATCGGCGCGCCCTCGCTCGCGTGGGCGATGGCCGGCGCAAACAGGCTCTTCCAGGGCAGCTTGCCGTAGCGCTCGTGCAGCGCCCACCAGGCGTCGACGGCGCCGGGCACGCTGACCGAGATCGCGCCATAGGAGGGGATCATGCCGTTCTTCGCCCGGCCGCGGACCGTCTCCAGAGACAGGCCCCTGGGGCTGCGGCCCGAGCCGTTCAGGCCGACGACCTGCTTGGTCTTCGGGTCCCACAGCATGACGAAGCAGTCGCCGCCGATGCCGCAGGCGATGGGTTCGGCATAGCCCAGCACGGCGTTGGCCGCGATGGCGGCGTCCACCGCCGAACCGCCGGCGCGCAGGATGTCGAGGGCCGCCAGCGTCGCCAGCGGGTGGGCCGTCGCCGCCGCGCCATGCGTCCCCCAGGCCGCGCTGCGGCTGGCGAAGGTGGCGCCGTCGATCCGGTCGCCGGGACCCACGTCGGGCCGGTCGCGATTGGGCGTCGCCTCGCGGCTCTGTCCCGCCGCCTGGCTGGCGATCAGCGCGCCCGGCAAGGCGGCGGGCAGGGCGGCCAGGAAGGTGCGGCGACGCATGGGCAGGCTCCGGATCAGCGGCGTGGGCGAGAGTGCTATTTGAGCGTCAAGTTGAGCGCACGCAAAGCGTCACCGATAGGGATGAATAGATTGACGCCTGTGGGCGCAGCCTCTGGCCGCAAGGCCGCGACTGTTACGCCCACCACTTCCCCTTGCGCATTCAGGAGCGGTCCGCCGCTATTCCCAGGGTTCACGGTCACGTCGCTTTGGATGAACGGCAAATCGTCGATCGAACGCATCGCAGACACAACGCCCCGCGTTACTGAACTCTGCAGTTCTTCACTCAACGGCGCCCCCACCGCATAGACGTCTGCGCCAGGCGCAGGTGTCTGCGAGTTAATTGTGAGAGGGATCACCCGCGTATTTGGCGCGACGACAACGAGAGCGATGTCGCGCCGCACATCCCGGCGCTCGACTTCTCCCAACGCCTCCGTTCCGTCGGCCCACCGCACTTTGACATACTTGGAAGCGCCTACGACATGCGCATTGGTCAGCACGTCACCGGTTGTCGAGAGCACGAATCCACTGCCATGGCCCCGGTCTGACAAGATGAGAACCGTTGAGCTGACGGTGTCCTTAATCGTCCGCCGGGCGCGCGGCGGAGTCCGCAGCGTGCGCGAAACATAAGACGAGGAACCTGCCCCGACAGCGCCAGGCGGGCTTGTTACGACCTCCCTGAGGGTCGGATCGGCTAGAAGGGCGCGCACACTCTCCCGAAAGGAGGCGTTGAAGAGTCGGTCCAACCCGTCGACGCTCATGTTTCTGATGACGCCGCCGGTGCTCGTGGGGATGGTGGCGACCACCCTTCGCTCCAGTGCATCATAGACTTGCCACTCGATATCGAGCCGCATCTCGCCGCGGACGGTCGTCGGGCCGTTTTCGGATCCCAATGAGCACAGCCGCGAGTCGATGTTGTTTATAGCCGCGCCGACGCGGAGCTCGCCGCCTGACGAGTCTTCGAACAGGTTCTGGCTGGGCACGGGAAATCCAGCGGCGACAGCCTCGTCGCGCAGAATGGCTCGAGGCCGCGCCAAGTCCCACTCGCGGCTGTCGGTTCGCCAGGCAAGCCTCTCAACCGTCATATCGCAAGCAAAAGTGACGCCCCTGCGCGCCCAAACCTGACCCTCCCGCAGCTGAAAGGCCATTCGATCCAGCGAGATCGTTCGGGCGGGGCCACTTGCGTCGAGCGGGCTGACACTGATCGGCGGTGGCAACGCAATGGGCGCGGCGTTCGCCGCGCCTCCCAATCCGCAGATGGCCGCGCATACAACTAACGTCAGGTGTCTTATGGCGCCCATCTCTCAGCCCCTGTTCCCACTATGTTCCGAGGTTACGAACGGCGGCGCTTAGTGTCTATGCTGTTGTGGCGCGGAGCAGGTCATGTCGAAGAGACCGGCAAGGCCCACACCGCCGTCTTCTTGACCTCCATGTCCTCCAGTTCGCGCGTCGTGGGGACCTGGTATTCGGCGAGCTTGTCGAGGCCCTCGCGGGGGAAGTAGCTGCGGCCAGGGTCGCCGATCAGCACCACTGCGCCCGCCTGTCGCGCCGCGCCCAGCCAGGCCAGGACGCGGGCGGCGAGCGGCTTTTCGTAGCAGATGTCACCGGCCAGGATGACGTCGGCGGGCGGCGGCGGGGCGTCCAGCAGGGCGGCGTCGGTGAAGTCGCAGGACACGCCGTTGGCCTCGGCGTTCACCGCCAGGGCGGCGCCGCAGAAGGGGGCGATGCCGGCCGCCAGCACCTTCGCCGCGCCCGCCTTGGCCGCGGCGATGGCGACGATGCCGGAGCCGGAGGCGAAGTCGATCACGCGCTTGCCGGCGACGATCTGCGGATGATCCAGGATGTAGCGGGCCAGGGCCTGGCCGCCGGCCCAGGCGAAGGCCCAGAAGGGTGGCGGCAGGCCGATCTGCTCCAGCGCCTCCTCGGTCATCCGCCAGATCGGCGTGATCTCGTCGGCGAGCCGGAGGGTGAGTTCAGGCGTGTGCGGCGGGGTCTGCAGCCGGGTGTTGGCCAGGATGAAGGCGCGGCGGCCCTCGGGGGTCTGTTCGATCACGCCGCGCTCCATCGGTCCTGGCCGACAGCTGCTGGCGAAGTTCGAGGTCCCGCGCAAGCGGAAGATGACTCAGGCCGGAACGGCGCCCGGCTGGCCCTTGGAAGCGGCCTTCTTCAGCACGGCGAGATAGCTCGGCGCCGTCTCCATGCGCTCGGTCACGCCCTTGGCCCGCAGCAGCCGGTGCGCAGTGGGCAGGCTGTAGCAGGGCAGGTGCATGAACATGTGGTGTTCGCAGTGATAGTTCACCCAGTAGGGCGCGATCAGGGTCCGCTCCACCAGGTTCGCCGTCGTCGTGCGGGCGTGGCGGAGGGGATCGGGCTCGTCCTTGGCCACGCAGGCGTGCTCGGCGATGTTGCGCAGGCGGGTGATCATCTGCAGCCAGGTCGCCTGGGGCAGCAGCCACAGCACGAACCACACCCACCATAGGCCGAAGGGCGCGGTCAGCGCGAGGGTCACCACGGCGCCGGCCAGGAAGCGGCGCTTGCGGCGGGCTTCCTCCAGCACGATGGGCAGGACCGGCGCGCCGGCCTTGCGCGCCGCAAGACGCGCACGGAAGTCGCCGAACCGCTGCTTGAACCAGGTCTGCCCTGTCAGGTCGCGGACGATCTTGCGGCGCAGCGAGGTGCGCGTGATCGGAAAGGGCGCCGAGAGCACCAGGTCGGGATCCTCGGCCTGCTGGGCGAACTTGTGGTGCGTCAGGTGATAGGGCCGGTAGCGCGACAGGCCGCCGCTGGTCAGCCACTCGCCGGCCCAGTCGTTGACCTTCAGGTTCTTGTGCAGGGCGCCGTGGGCGGCGTCGTGCATCAGGATGGCGAGGCCGAGCTGACGGCCGCCGATAATCATCACGGCCAGGGGGATGGTGATCGGCCAGACGACGGCCACGGCCGCAGCCGCGAAGATCACCGCCCAGGCATGGGCGATCAGCGCCAGCCCCTTCCAGTTCGACCGCGTCGACAGGCGCCCCCATTCGGCGGGCGTGAAGAAGGTCTTGGGATCGATGCGCGCTGCCACGGCCATGGCGGCGAGCATGCCACAAGATCGCGCCCCCCGGTAGGATGACGCGGCGTCAGCTTTGGGGATGGCTCGGCGGCCGCTGTTCGCGCGCAGGCCTCAGAAGAGCCCTTGCGGCCCGGTCCAGGCGCCGGCGGCCAGGGCGAGGAAGAGGGCCAGGCCCGCCACGGGGTTGGATTTGAACAGGGCGAGGGCGCCGACCGGATCCTCCAGCCGCACCTTGGCCGCCTGGTTCGACAGATGCAGGCCGAAGAGGGCGGCCGGCGGCAGGAAGAGCGGGCCCAGGCCGCCGGCCCAGGCGGTGGCCAGCG
>CAYQPL010000051.1:13211-21327 GCA_964419395.1 uncultured Phenylobacterium sp.
TGCCCGGGCGTAGGTGGCCAGCTACGTGTTGAGCTCCCAGAGGAGGCCCTGGGGCTCCAGCCCCCGTGGGACGGGTGTGGGCCTGCGGCACTGGGCTAGCTGCTTTGGCCCGGTCAGCCTCGGGGCCTTGTTCGCCGGGCAGGCCCAGAACGCCGGCCAGCGCATCGTCCTCCAGATCCTGGATCGCGTAGATCGTGTCGTAGCCCAGGGTCCAGAAGATGCCGCTGGCATAGAGCAGCAGGGCCGGCCACTGCAGGCCGCCGGTCACCGCGGCGAAGCCCAGCAGGGCGCCCCAGTTGAAGGTCAGGCCGAGCCAGGCCTGCGGCCACCAGGTGATCCGCTTCATGAACGGATAGGCCGCCACCAGGGCGAGCGAGCCGACCCCCAGCGCGATGGCGAAGGGCGGCATGAAGAGCAGGATGGCCAGCGAGACGACGCAACAGCCGATGACGAAGGCCCAGGCCTGCCTGACGCTGATCTGGCCGGACGGGATGGGCCGGCCGGCGGTGCGCGAGACCTTGGCGTCGAAGTCGCGGTCGACGATGTCGTTATAGGCGCAGCCGGCCGCGCGCATCAGGGCCGCGCCGACGAAGAAGGCGATCAGCCAGCGCCAGTCCGGCAGCCTGCCATCCATTGCGCCGGCCAGCGCGATCCCCTGCCAGCCGGGCAGCATCAGCAGCCAGATGCCGGTGGGACGGTCGAAGCGGCCCAGCATCAGCCAGGGGCGCAGGGCGGCCGGGGCGCGGCGGTCGACCCAGTTGGCGGGCGCGGCGTCGGGCAGGTGGGCGGTCATGGGCGTCCTCCTAGCAGATCGTGTCTTCGGCGCCTCACTGAAAGGCTGTCATAGAACCGTGTTCAACGGCCGGTTGACGCCGAATCCGGCCCCGCATAGCTTCCCCGGACTTTCACGCCGCGACCCAGAGAAGGAGGGGCCGAATGACAACGCCGTCTGCCGCACACCTCCGCCATAAGCTCTGCGTCGCCGTACCCCGGACATAGGTCACCCCTAGACCCCACGTCTCCGCGGGACCGGCGCCTCTCCCAGGCTCCTCGATCCCAAGGAAACTCCCGTGTCCTTCCGCTTGCGCCGGTGCGTTCGACCCCGGCCCGCTCCCGCTGACTCCCCATTCTCCGCGCAGGCGCGATCCGCCTCTGCGCCCGCCGCATCGCCTGTCCGGCCTGCGGCGCAAAGCCGTGGCTGATCCCATGACCGATGCGATTTTCGACGACGACGAAGACGGCCCCGGCCGCCCCCGGCCGCTGGGCAACCTGCAGGTCATCGGCTTCATGTGGCGCCACTGGATGGTGGACAAGCCGCGCTTCGCCGCGGCCGTCGTCCTCTTCCTGATCGGCACCGCCGCCGACCTCTCCATCCCCTGGGCCTCCGGGGCGCTGATCGACGCCGTCTCCGCGCCGGAGCGGGTGAGCGAGGCCGCCTGGGGCGCCTGGGCGGCGCTCTCGGCCCTCTACCTCGTCTTCTACGGCGTGCGGACCACGGGCTTCCGCATCCTGAACGGCTTCTATGCGCGGATCATGGAGCGCATCGTGACCCAAGGCTTCGAGCGGGTTCAGGCCTTCTCGTCCGACTGGCACGCCTCGAACTATGCGGGCGCGACGGTGCGCAAGGTCTCGCGGGCCATGTGGGGCTATGACAGCGCCTCCGACGCCCTGCTGCTGATGCTGATGCCGACCCTGATCGTGCTGTTCGGCCTGGCCATCTCCATGGCCGTGCGCTGGCCGCTTGCGGGCCTCTTCACGGCCACCATCGTGATCATCTTCGCGGCCTATAACGTCATCACCGCCACCTACTATGTGCGGCCGGTGAACCTGGTCTCGAACGCGCTCGACTCGCGCATCGGCGCCTCCCTGGCGGACGCCATCGGCGCGAACCCGACGGTCAAGGCCTTCGGGGCCGAGGCGCGGGAAGCGGAGCGGTTCGCCGGCGTCGCGGCCACCTGGCGCCAGGCGGTGATCCGCACCTGGAACCGCTTCAACATCGTCGGCATGGGACAGAACGTCCTGCTGGTCATCCTGCAGGCCGGACTGACCGGCATGCTGGTCTGGTCCTGGGCGCGGGGGCAGGCGACCGCCGGCGACGTGGCCTTCGCCATCACCTCCTTCATGCTGATGGCCGGCTATCTGCGGAACTTCGGCGAGATCACCCGCATGCTGCAGAAGGGCCTCGACGACCTGCTGGACGTCGCCGTCTACATGCGGACCGAACCGCAGCTGGCCGACAGGCCCGGCGCGCCGCCCTTCCGGGGCGAGCAGGGGGCCGTGGTCTTCGACCGCGTGACCTTCGGCTATGGCGGTCAGGACGAGAAGCTCTATCGCGACTTCAGCCTGGCCATCGCACCGGGCGAGCGGATCGCGCTCGTCGGTCCCACGGGCTCGGGTAAGTCCACCTTCGTCAAGCTGCTGCAGCGCCAGCACGATCTCGACGGCGGCCGCATCCTGATCGACGGCCAGGACATCGCCCATGTGACGCAGGGCTCCCTGCGCCGGGCCATCGCGGTGGTGCCGCAGGATCCGTCGCTCTTCCACAGGACGATCGGCGAGAACATCGCCTACGCCCGGCCGGACGCGACGCCAGACGAGGTGGCGCTCGCCGCCCGCCGGGCCCGCGCGCACGACTTCATCGGCCGCCTGCCGCAGGGCTACGACACCCTGGGCGGCGAGCGGGGGGTTAAGCTGTCGGGCGGCGAGCGCCAGCGGGTGGCCATCGCCCGGGCCTTCCTGGCCGACGCGCCGATCCTGGTGCTCGACGAGGCCACCTCGTCCCTGGACGTGGAGACCGAGCGCCAGGTGCAGGCGGCGACGGAGGAGCTGATGACGGGGCGCACCACCATCGTCATCGCCCACCGCCTGTCGACCATCCGCAGCGCCGACCGGATCCTGGTCTTCGACCGGGGACGGATCGTCGAGGAGGGCCGCCATGGCGAGCTGATCGCCCGCGGCGGCGCCTACGCCCGCCTGCACGCCGTATCCGAAGCCGCCGAATGACCGTGAAGAGACAAGAGCCATGACCGAACACTACGAGGACGCCGACGAGACGGGCGAGCGGTCCCTGTCCAACCGCAAGGTCCTGGGCTTCATCGCCCGCTTCTGGCTGCGGCGGCCGGGTCTCTTCTGGGCCTCGGTGGCCCTGACCCTGGTCTCCATCGGCTTCGACCTGGCGCTCCCCTGGGCGGCGGGCCGGCTGATGGATGCGGTGACGTCGGGACCGGACGGCGCCGACATCGCCTGGCGCGCCTGGGCGATCTTCGTCGGCGTCTTCCTGGCCTTCACGGTGATCCGCAACCTCGCCTTCCGCTTCTGGAACCCCATGGCGGCGGCCAACATGAAGGAGATGACCGACGAGGCCTTCGCCCGCGTGCAGGGCTTCTCGGCCGACTGGCACGCCAACACCTTCGCCGGCTCCACCGTGCGGCGGCTGTCGCGCGGCATGTGGGGCTACGACATGGTCTCCGACGCCGTGATCCTGTGGCTGGGCCCGGCGGTGATCATCCTGGTCGGCCTGTCGGTGATGATGATCGCCCGTTGGCCCGCCGTCGGGCTCTTCTCGCTGGCCGTGGTGGTCATCTACGTCGTCTCCAACATCTGGCTGACCCAGACCTATGTGCGGCCGGCCAATCTGAAGTCGGTGGCGCTGGATTCGCGTATCGGCGGGGCGCTGGCCGACTCCATCACCTCCAACCCGACGGTGAAGGCCTTCGGGGCGGAGACGCGCGAGGAGGCGCGCATCGGCGGCGTGCCCCATCTCTGGCGTCACCGGACGGTGATCACCTGGACGCGCTTCATCAATGTCTGGCTGTGGCACCAGCTGCTGCTGGTCGGCCTTCAGGCGGGGCTGACGGGTCTCCTCCTGCGCGAGTGGACGATGGGCCGCGCCAGCGCCGGCGACGTGGTCTTCGTGATCACGGCCTTCCTGCTGATGAGCGGCTATCTGCGCAACATCGGCGAGAACATCCGTATGCTGCAGAAGGGCCTCGACGACGTGGAGGACGTGGCCCGCTACGCCGAGATGGCGCCCGGCGTGGTCGATCCCCGCGACGCGGCGCCCTTCCGCGGCGAGCGGGGCGAGATCGCCTTCGACGGCGTCACCTTCGGCTATGCGGGCGCCGAGCAGCCGCTCTACCGGGACTTCACCCTGATCGTCGCGCCCGGCGAGCGGGTGGCCCTGGTGGGCGCCACGGGCGCGGGCAAGTCGACCTTCGTCAAGCTGCTGCAGCGTCTCTACGACGTGCAGGGCGGGCGGATCCTGATCGACGGACACGACGTCGCCAAGGTGTCGCAAGCCAGCCTGCGTCAGGCCATCGCCGTCGTGCCCCAGGATCCCGCCCTGTTCCACCGCACGATCGGCGAGAACATCGCCTATGCCCGCCCTGACGCGACGGCGGCGGAGATCGCGCTGGCGGCGCGCAGGGCCCGCGCGCACGACTTCATCATGCGTCTGCCCAAGGGCTACGAAACCCTGGTGGGCGAGCGCGGCGTGAAGCTGTCGGGCGGGGAGCGCCAGCGGGTGGCCATCGCCCGCGCCTTCCTGGCCGATGCGCCGATCCTGGTGCTGGACGAAGCCACCTCCTCCCTCGACGTGGAGACCGAGCGCCAGGTGCAGGCGGCGATGGAGGAGCTGATGGCTGGGCGGACGACCATCGTCATCGCCCACCGTCTGTCCACCATCCGCGGCGCCGACCGCATCCTCGTCTTCGAGGGCGGCCGGATCATCGAGGAGGGGCGGCACGCCGAGCTGGTGGCCAAGGGCGGCGCCTATGCCCGCCTGCACGCGGTGACGGAAGGCGCGGTCTGAGCTTCAGGCCGCGCCGATCTCGGCGGCGAGGGCGGGGGCGAGCTCGCCCTTCGCCGCCACCGCCACGTCCGACAGGCCAAGCCAGCCGGCCATCAGGCGAAGCTCCTGCGCCAGTCGGACCGGCGTGTCGGCCGTCGTGTCCGGCTCGTCATGGGCGGCGAGCACGCGCAGGACGCCGGCCTGGCGGTCGGCCTTCAGGTCGACGCGGGCGGTGATCGCCTCGTCCTCCAGGAAGGGCAGGACGTAATAGCCGTGGGTCCGCCTTTCGGCCGGCGTGTAGATCTCCAGCCGGACGCGAACGCCGAACAGGCGCTCCGTCCGCTCACGGAACCAGATCAGGTTGTCAAAGGGGGAGAGCAGGGCCGCGCCCGCCACCTTCCGCGGCCGGCGCGCCTGCGGATCCATCCAGGCCGGCTGGTCCCAGCCGCGCACCTGCACCGGCAGCAGATCGCCGGCCTCGGCCAGTTCGGCGAGGCGGGCCTTCGTCTCGGCCGGCGCCATGCGGAAATAGTCCCGCAGGTCCCGCTCGGTCGCCACGCCGAGGGCTCGGGCGGCGATGCGGATGAGTTCGCGTTGCGCCTCTTCCCGGTCCGGCGTCGGCGCCCCGTGGATCGCCGCCGGCAGCACCTTCTCCGGCAGGCCATAGACCCGCTCGAAGGTCCCGCGCCGGGTCGCCGTGGTCCGGCGGCCCGACCAGAAGAGGCATTCGGCCGCCCGCTTGGCCTCGCTCCAGCCCCACCAGCCGCCGGGCCCCTTGGCGCCGACCTCCAGTTCCGAGGCCGACAGCGGCCCGCGCCGCTCGATCTCGCTTACCGCCTTCTCCAGCAGGGCGGGATGCTCGCGCAGGAACCGCGCGACCCCCTTCCAGATCCCGACGCCCTGCGCCGCATCCGCCATACGCCAGCGCAGGAGCGGCTGGGTCGCGAGCGGGAGGAGGGAGGCTTCGTGCGCCCAGTACTCGAAGAGGGCCGGCTTCTTCCCCCAGGCCAGCGTCTCCAGCGCCTCGCGCGGATAGGCGCCCAGGCGCGAGAAGAAGGGCAGGTAGTGGGTCCGCGAGACGACGTTGACCGAGTCGATCTGCACCACGCCCAGCCGCTCGATCGTCTGGATCAGATGGCGCCGGCTCGGCGCGGCCGGGCGCGGCCGGCCAAAGCCCTGCGCCGCCAGGGCGATCCGTCGCGCCTGGGCGGCAGAGAGGCGTTCGGATGGCGAGGTCATCAGCTCAGCTCGCCGCAAGGTCGAGGTCGGCGGCGACGGCGGCGAGCCGCCGATCGAACGTCCAGAGGCGGGCGCCAGGGGTCAGCCGCACGGCCGCAAGCAGGTGGGCGTCCACATAGCCGATGCCACGGCCGTGGAGCCGCGCGCTCTGGATAAGGGTCAGCACCTCGGCCTCCGCCGCGCCTACGGCCTGCGGCAGAGCGGCGAGCAATTCGAGTATGAGCTCGCGCTGCGCTAGGTTGCCCAGGGCAAGCTCTCCTAGGATATGGGGATGACCGAGGACCTCGCCGGCCTCCAGCGCACGGACCAGTCGCGGCTCGCCTCGTCGGAAAAGCTCCCCCCAGACCGAAGTGTCGTCCAGGATCACAGCGCCGCACGACGGCGAGGGGGCGTCTCAAGCTGCGGTTCGGAGCCACCGAGCCGCGCCAGCCTGCGGGCGCTCTCGCGCTCGATGAGCGCCTTCAGCGCCTCGCGGACAAGGGCCGATTTCTCATTCAGGCCGGTGAACTCCTGGGCCTTTGCCAACAGCTCGTCGTCCAGGGCCAAGGTGGTGCGCATAACCTGCCTCCGTTCGGCACGAAAAATAGCATCATTTGATGACGATATCGATGCTCAAGCGTGATCCAGCACGGGCTTGGGCTGGTAGGGGGCCTCCAGCGCCTTCACCTCGTCGTCGGACAGCGTGATCTCCGTTGCCGCGATCGCCTCCTGCAGGTGGTGCAGCTTCGAGGCGCCGACGATGGGCGCGGTGATGGTCGGGTTCTTCATCACCCAGGCTAGGGCCACCTGCGTGTTGGAGACGCCGCGGCCTTTGGCGATCTGTTCCACCGCATCGACGACCGCGAAGTCGGCGTCGCGGTAGTAGAGGCGCGGGGCGAACTCATCGGTGCGGGCGCGCTCGGTGTTTCCCTCGCCCGGCTTGGCCCGCCCGCCAGCCAGGAAGCCGCGCGCCAGCGGCGACCACGGAATGACGCCGATCCCCTCGGCCCGGCAGAGCGGCAGCATCTCCCGCTCCTCCTCGCGATAAACCAGGTTGTACTGCGGCTGCATCGAGGAGAACCGCACCCAGCCGTTGGCCTCGCTGACCGCCAGCATCTTGGCGAACTGCCACGCATACATGGACGAGGCGCCGATGTAGCGGGCCTTGCCGGCCTTCACCACGTCGTTCAGCGCCTCCAGCGTCTCCTCGATCGGCGTCTCGTAGTCGAAGCGGTGGATCTGGTGGAGGTCGACATAGTCGGTCCCCAGCCGCTGCAGGCTGGCGTCGATCTGGTCCATGATGTGCTTGCGCGACAGGCCCTTGTCGTTGGGGCCCTTGCCCATGGGCATGTTGACCTTGGTGGCGATGACCACCTCTTCCCGGCGGGCGAACTCCTTCAGCCAGCGGCCGGTGACGTGTTCGCTTTCGCCCAGGGAGTAGACATTGGCCGTGTCGAAGAAGTTGATCCCCTTCTCGACGGCGGTCTGGAAGAAGGGCCTGGCCTCGTCCATCTCCAGGATCCAGGGCCGCCAGCTCTTGGCGCCATAGGTCATGCAGCCCAGGCACAGGCGCGACACCTTCAGGCCGGTCTTTCCGAGGCGGACATAATCCATGGCGTGTTCCTTCTTCCCGTCGGACGGCAGCAGAACACACGGCGAAAGCCGGGCGCAACGGCGCGTCGCCAGGGGCTGGCGATGGCCGGACGCTCAAGTCGCATGAGCGTGGTCGACAGGGTGAAGGCCTGGGCGCGGCGCCTGAAGCGAGACGTGGTCGCCCTGTGGATCGCCGCACGCGACCCGCGAACCCCACGGGCGGCCAAACTGGCGGCGGCCCTCGTGGCGGCCTATGCGCTCAGCCCCATCGATCTCATTCCCGATTTCGTGCCGGTGCTCGGTTATCTGGACGACCTGATCCTTGTGCCGCTCGGCGTCGCCCTCGTGCTGCGGATGATCCCGCCCGAGCTGATGGCGGAGTTCCGGGGCGCCGCCCAGGCCCGCGAGGAGCGTCCGAAGAGCCGCGCCGCCGCCCAGGCCCTACAGGCGATATGGCAGGCGGCGGCCGGGGGGCGTGGGCAGCGGGTATGGGGGGTCAGGGGGGGCGGGAAGCGG
>CAYQPL010000052.1:0-559 GCA_964419395.1 uncultured Phenylobacterium sp.
CGGCGCGACAGGCCGGCGCGCTAACCAACTGAGCTACACCCGCTCGGGGGCTCGCGGCGCCGCGAGGCGCGTCTGATAGGCCCCGGCCTGAATCATGTCAACGGGGCATCGACGCAGATATCGCATCCGGCGGCGAATAATGCACAGCCGCCGCTGGGCCGAGGGGCAGCTACAGGGCGGACCAGAGGCCGACCAGCAGCATGCCGGCGCACATCATGGCCGCGGAATAGGGCAGCATGGCGCTGATCAGGCCGCCCACGCCGAAGCCCGGCCGCCAGCGCTGGCAGAAGCCCAGGACGAGGCCGAAATAGGGCATCAGGGGCGAGGCCATGTTCACGCTCGAATCCCCCATGCGGTAGGCGGCGGTCGTCATCTCCGGGCTGATTCCCAGCAGCATCAGCATCGGCACGAGCACCGGCGCCAGCGCCGCCCATTTGGCCGAGGCCGAGCCGATCAGCATGTCGAGGCCGGCCGTCAGCACGACGATGGCCATCAGCAGGATGGGAATCGGCAATCCGGTCGAGCGCCTGATAACACGCGGCCAGCTGCACACCAAAGC
>CAYQPL010000052.1:569-1492 GCA_964419395.1 uncultured Phenylobacterium sp.
CGGTCGAGCGGATCGCCTCGGCCCCGTGGATGGCGATGATGACGCCCAGGTTCGACCAGCTGAACATGGCGATGAAGTGGGCCGCGGCGAAGGCGAGCACGATGTAGGGCGCCATGGCCGCCATCGATTCCGAGGCCAGCCGCACCACGTCGCGGTCCGAGCGGATCTGCCGAGTCATCAGGCCGTAGGTCACACCGCCGGCCAGGAAGAGCACGAAGAAGCCGGCCACGAGGGACCGGAAGAAGGGCGTCCAGCGTCCCGGCCCGTCGGCGGCCTGGTCGAGCAGCGGCGCGCCGGGCAGGAGGGCCAGCGCCGCCCAGGTGAGCACGACCGCCAGGATGGCGAGGCCCGCGCCCGCCAGCGCGCGGCGTTCGGTGTCCGTCAGGGGCGCGTCCTGGTCCGGCAGTCCCGTCGGCGGGACCCAGGGCCCGAGCCTCGGCTCGACGACATTGGCCGTCACCCACCAGGCGACCGGCACGAAGACCAGCGCGCCGGCGGCGGTGAAGAACCAGTTGCCCACCAGATTGGCGCGCCAGGTGTCGTCGATCAGCCGCGCGGCCGGCTCCGACAGGCCGAGAATCAGGGCGTCGAACTGGCCGGGCAGGGGATTGCCCGCGAAGCTGCCCACCACGCCGGCGAAGGCGGCGGCGATCCCGGCGATGGGATGGCGGCCGACGGCGGCGAAGGCGGCCCCGGCGAGCGGCAGCAGAATCACGAAGCCCGTGTCGGCCGCATGGTTCGACAAGAGGCCGATCAGGATGATGACGGGGGTGACCAGCCGCTGCGGGGTGCGGCTCATCATCGCGCGGATGGCGGCCGACAGCAGGCCCACCCGCTCGGCGATTCCCGCGCCCAGCATGATCAGCAGCACGTAGCCGAGCGGCGCGAACCCGGTCAGGGTGCGCGGCATCTCCACCAGCAGG
>CAYQPL010000052.1:1502-10663 GCA_964419395.1 uncultured Phenylobacterium sp.
CCAGGAGGGCGCGGATGTTCTCCGGCGCCAGCAGGCTCTGGGCGCGCAGCACCTCGCCGTCCGCCGGGTTGACGGCGCTGACGCCCAGCAGGGCGCAGATCACGCTGGCGATCACCAGCGCGCCGATGATCCAGGCGAAGATGAAGACGGGGTCGGGCAGGCGATCGCCCAGGCGTTCGACGGCGTCGAGCGCCCGGTGGACGATGGATTTACGGCTCAACGGGCCCTCCCTCGCAACCCCGCGAGCCTAGGGCGCCGGGGAGGGGGGACAAGCCCCGGCGTTCAGCGGTTGCGAAGCATTCGCAAAGACTTCAGGGCTGCGCATCCGTCAGGCGCCGCAGACCAGCTCACAACGTCTGGGGGCGGATCAGGGACGGCTCGCCTTCACGTAACTTTGTTGCCGGAATCCGCTGTTTGAACCCTGCGCATTGCTGGTCTAGAAGGGCGCGCGACTCCTTCGAGGACTCCATGAACGCGTTCCTTCTGCAGTACCTGCCGATCGTCATCTTCCTGGGGATCGCGGCGGTTCTGGGCCTGGCCTTCGTGCTGGCCGCCGCCGTGCTGGCGCCCAAGGCGCCGGACCCTGAAAAGCTCTCGACCTACGAGTGCGGCTTCAACGCCTTCGATGACGCGCGGATGAAGTTCGACGTCCGGTTCTATCTGGTCTCGATCCTCTTCATCATCTTCGACCTCGAGGTCGCGTTCCTGTTCCCCTGGGCCGTCAGCCTGACGAACCTGCCGCCGGAGGCCATGCAGTTCGCCTTCTGGTCGATGATGACCTTCCTGGGCGTGCTGACCGTCGGCTTCATCTACGAATGGAAGAAGGGGGCCCTGGAATGGGAGTGATCGTTCCGGCGAACTCCGCTGGCCGCGCCAGCGTCGAGGGCTACGACCCCAAGGTGCACGACCCGTTCTTCGACGGCGTCAACGACCAGCTCGCCGACAAGGGCTTCATCACCGCGGCGGCCGACGACCTGATCACCTGGGCGCGCACCGGCTCGCTCATGTGGATGACCTTCGGCCTGGCCTGCTGCGCGGTCGAGATGATGCAGGCCTCGATGCCGCGTTACGACCTGGAGCGCTACGGCTTCGCGCCGCGCGCCAGCCCGCGGCAGTCGGACGTGATGATCGTCGCCGGCACCCTGTGCAACAAGATGGCTCCGGCCCTGCGCAAGGTCTACGACCAGATGCCGGACCCGCGCTACGTCATCTCCATGGGCTCCTGCGCCAACGGCGGCGGCTACTACTATTTCAGCTACTCCGTGGTGCGCGGCTGCGACCGTATCGTGCCGGTGGACATCTATGTGCCCGGCTGCCCGCCCACCGCCGAGGCGCTGGTCTACGGCGTGCTGCAGCTGCAGAAGAAGATCCGCCGCACCGGGACGATCGAGCGATGAGCTGGCCCGTCACCGCCGCCGACCTGACCGTGCTCGGCCAGTCGATCGTCGCCGACAGCGCCGGCGAGATCACCAGCTTCGACGTCGCCTATGATGAGCTGAACCTGACGGCGCCGCTCGGCCGCATCGTCCAGGCGCTGACGCATCTCCGCGACCATCCGGCCTGCAGGTTCGAGGTTCTGATCGACCTGACGGCGGTGGACTATCCCGACCGCGCCAAGCGGTTCGACGTGGTCTACCACCTGCTGTCGATGAGCCTGAACCAGCGTATCCGCATCCGCGTCGAGACCGACGAGGACACGCCGGTGCCGACGGTGACCGGCGTCTACCCCTGCGCCAACTGGTACGAGCGCGAGGCCTTCGACATGTACGGGGTCTTCTTCGAAGGCCATCCGGACCTGCGCCGCATCCTCACCGACTACGGCTTCCACGGCCATCCGCTGCGGAAGGACTTCCCGATGAGCGGCTATGTCGAGCTGCGCTACGACGAAGAGCTCAAGCGCGTGGTCTATGAGCCGATCAAGATGACCGAGTGGCGGAACTGGGACTTCCTGAGCCCCTGGGAAGGCGTCGAGCGCGGCTTTGCGCCCCTGCTGCCGGGCGACGAGAAGACGGAGCCCAAGGCATGACCGGCGAAGTCGTCCCCAAGACCGAGGCCCAGGTGGCGCACAGCCCCAGCCAGGAGACCGAGGTCCGCAAGTTCACCATCAACTTCGGCCCGCAGCACCCGGCGGCGCACGGCGTGCTGCGCCTGATCCTGGAGCTGGACGGCGAGGTCGTCGAGCGGGTGGACCCGCACGTCGGCCTGCTGCACCGCGGCACCGAGAAGCTGATGGAGTACCGGCCCTATCAGCAGACGATCCCGTACTTCGATCGCCTCGACTACGTCGCGCCGATGAACCAGGAGCACGCCTATGTGCTCGCCATCGAGAAGCTGCTGGGCGTCGAGGTTCCGATCCGGGGCCAGCTGATCCGGGTGCTCTACTCGGAAATCGGCCGCATCCTGAACCACCTGCTGAACGTCACGACCCAGGCCATGGACGTCGGCGCGCTGACCCCGCCGCTGTGGGGCTTCGAGCAGCGCGAAAAGCTGATGGTCTTCTACGAGCGCGCCTCGGGCGCGCGGATGCACGCCAACTACTTCCGCGTCGGCGGCGTGCGCCAGGACCTGCCGGAAAAGCTGATCGCCGACATCTCGGCCTGGTGCGACGCCTTCCCCAAGGCGCTGGAAGACATCGACGGCCTGATCACCGAGAACCGCATCTTCAAGCAGCGTAACGTCGACATCGGCGTGGTGACCAAGGAAGAGGCCCTGGCCTGGGGCTTCTCCGGCGTCATGGTGCGCGGCTCGGGCATCGCCTGGGACCTGCGGCGCAACCAGCCCTACGAGTGCTACAACGAGCTGGAGTTCGACATTCCGCTCGGCGTCAACGGCGACTGCTACGACCGCTATCTCTGCCGGATGGAGGAGATGCGCCAGTCGGTCCGCATCATGAAGCAGTGCTGCGACCGGCTGCAGAAGACGCCCGGTCCGGTGCTGAATGAGGACAACAAGATCGCCGCGCCGCGTCGCGGCGAGATGAAGCGCTCGATGGAAGCGCTCATCCACCACTTCAAGCTCTTCACCGAGGGCTTCCGCACCCCGCCGGGCGAGGTCTATGCCGCCGTCGAGGCCCCCAAGGGCGAGTTCGGCGTCTATCTGGTCTCCGACGGAACGAACAAGCCCTACAAGTGCAAGATCCGCGCGCCGGGCTATCCGCACCTGCAGGCCATGGACTGGATGAACCGCGGCCACATGCTGGCCGACGTGTCCGCCATCCTCGGCTCGCTCGACATCGTGTTCGGGGAGATCGACCGGTGACGGCGGCGGCGACGCTTTCCCCCGCCGACCTGGCGCAGGGCCAGCTCGAGGCCTACAACGCCCAGGACGTGGACGCGCTCTGCGGCTTCTTCGCCGAAGACCTGATCGTCGCCGATTTCAACGGCGCGGTGACGGTCGAGGGGATCGCGGCCTTTCGCGCCAAGCACGTGGCGCTCTTCGCCGAACACCCGCAGAACCGCGCCGAACTGGCGCACCGGGTCGTCATCGGCGAGCGCGTGATCGACCACGAGCGGGTCTATCGCAAGCCGGGTCCGGTGAGCTTCGAGGTCGCGGCCATCTACACCATCGCGGACGGCAAGATCGCCCGCATCGACTTCGTGAAGTGAGGGGCAGTTGAGCGTCCGTCGTCTTTCCCCCGAGCAACCCGAGAGCTTCGCCTTCTCGCCGCAGAGCCTGGAGAAGGCCAAGTGGTGGATCGCCAAGTTCCCGGCCGGCCGCCAGCAGTCGGCCGTCATCCCGCTGCTCTGGCTCGTCCAGAAGCAGGAAGGCTGGGTTTCCGAGCCCGCCATCCGCTACGTCGCCGAGATGCTGGGCATGGCCCGCATCCGGGTGCTGGAGGTCGCGACCTTCTACACCATGTTCATGCTGGAGCCGGTGGGCAGCGTCGCCCTGGTGCAGGTGTGCGGCACGACGCCGTGCCAGCTGCGCGGCTCGGAAAGCCTGATGGCTGTCTGCAAGCGCAAGATCGGCGCGAAGGATCATTTGTCGGCCGACGGCAAGTTCTACTGGCAGGAAGTCGAGTGCCTGGGCGCCTGCGCCAATGCGCCGATGGCCGCCATCAACGACTACTATTACGAAGACCTGACGCCGGAGAGCTTCGAGGCGCTGCTCGACGACTTCGCCGCGGGCAAGGCGCCGGCGCCGGGCTCGGCGACGAAGCGCCAGGGCTCCGCGCCCGAGGGCGGTCCCCTGACCCTGCAGGACGCCGCCCTCTATGACGGCACGGCGGCCAAGCCGATCAAGACGCTGCCCAACGCCGAGCCGAAGAAGAAGCCCAAGGCGGAGACGCCGGCGTGAGCGACGAGGCCCGGGTCAAGGCGCGCTTCAAGCGCATGGCGGCGGTCAACGCCGTCTGCCTGCTGACGGCCATCGCCGCCGCGGTGGGCGCGTTCGCACTTGGCCAGGACTGGCTGTTCGGCGTCTTCGGCCTGGCGCTCGCCGCCGGTTTCGGGACGCAGATCTGGTTCATCGCCGCCTTCCGGCGCGCGAAAGAAGGAGTTTGAGGGGCGTGGTCGGGATTCTCGAAGACAAGGACCGCATCTTCACGAACCTCTATGGCCTGCACGATTTCGGCCTGGAGGGCGCCAAGCGCCGCGGCGCCTGGAATGCGACCAAGGATATCCTGTCGCAGACGCCGGAGTGGATCTGCGACCAGATCAAGAATTCGGGCCTGCGCGGCCGCGGCGGGGCGGGCTTCGGCACCGGCCTGAAGTGGACCTTCATGCCCAAGCAGGAGAGCGAGCGGCCGCACTATCTGGTCGTCAACGCCGACGAGTCGGAGCCCGGCACCTGCAAGGACCGCGAGATCCTGCGCAACGATCCGCACCTGCTGATCGAGGGCTGCCTGATCGCCAGCTACGCGATCCGCGCACACGCCTGCTACATCTACATCCGCGGCGAATACGTCTACGAGCGCGAGCGCCTGGAGGCCGCGATCAAGCAGGCCTATGAGGCCAGGCTGATCGGCAAGGACAACGTCCACGGCTGGGACTTCGACCTCTACGTCACCCACGGGGGCGGGGCCTATATCTGCGGCGACGAGACCGCCCTGATGGAGAGCCTCGAGGGCAAGAAGGGCCAGCCGCGCCTGAAGCCGCCGTTCCCGGCCGGCGCCGGCATCTATGGCTGCCCGACGACCATCAACAATGTCGAGACCATCGCCACGGTCGGCACGATCCTGCGCCGCGGCGCGGAGTGGTTCGCGGGCTTCGGCCGGCCGAACAACACCGGCACCAAGCTGATGGCGATCTCGGGCCACGTGGCCAAGCCCTGCGTGGTCGAAGAGGCCATGTCGATCCCGCTGCGCCAGCTGCTGGAAGACCACTGCGGCGGCGTGCGCGGCGGCTGGGGCAACCTGAAGGCCGTCATTCCGGGCGGCTCGTCCGTGCCGATGATCACCGCCGAGATGGCCGAGAGCGCCCTGATGGACTTCGACTCCCTGAAGGAGATGCGCTCGGGCCTCGGCACCGCGGCGGTCATCGTCATGGACAAGGACGCCGACGTGGTGAAGTCGATCGCCCGGCTCTCCTACTTCTACAAGCACGAGAGCTGCGGCCAGTGCACGCCGTGCCGCGAAGGCACCGGCTGGATGTGGCGGGTCATGGAGCGAATGGTCACCGGCGAGGCCGAGATGTCCGAGATCGACCTGCTGCTGGACGTCGCCTCCCAGGTCGAAGGCCACACCATCTGCGGCCTCGGCGACGCCGCGGCCTGGCCGATCCAGGGCCTCTTCCGCCACTTCCGCCATGAGGTGGAAGAACGCATCACCCAATACCGCGCCGGCCGCCCGCACGTGCAGGGCGCCACGCTCGTGGCTGCGGAGTAAGACGACATGCCCATCGCGAAAGTCGACGGCGTCGAGGTCGAGTTCGAACCCGGCATGACCGTCCTGCAGGTGGCGGAGCTGGCCGGGAAGGAAATCCCGCGCTTCTGCTATCACGAACGCCTGTCCATCGCCGGCAACTGCCGCATGTGCCTGGTCGAGGTGAAGCCCGGCCCGCCGAAGCCGCAGGCCTCCTGCGCCCTGCCGGCCGCCGAGGGCCAGGAGATCTTCACCGACACGCCGATGGTGAAGAAGGCCCGCCACGGGGTGATGGAGTTCCTGCTCATCAACCACCCTCTGGACTGCCCGATCTGCGACCAGGGCGGCGAGTGCGATCTTCAGGACCAGGCCATGGGCTATGGCCGCGACGATTCCCGCTATCAGGAGAACAAGCGGGCCGTCGAAGAGAAGTTCATGGGGCCGCTCATCAAGACGGTGATGACGCGCTGCATCCAGTGCACCCGCTGCGTCCGCTTCATCACCGAAGTGGCCGGCGTGCCGGAGATCGGCCTCATCTCCCGCGGCGAAGACGTTGAAATCACGACCTATCTCGACGCGGCCGTGACCTCGGAACTGAGCGCCAACGTCATCGACCTGTGCCCCGTCGGCGCGCTGACCTCCAAGCCCTACGCCTTCAACGCGCGGCCCTGGGAGCTGAAGAAGACCGAGAGCGTCGATGTCATGGACGCGCTGGGCTCCTCGATCCGGGTCGATTCCCGCGGCCCCGCCGTGCTGCGCGTGCTGCCGCGCATCAACGACGACATCAACGAAGAGTGGATCAGCGACAAGACGCGCTACGCCGTCGACGGCCTGTCGCGCCAGCGCCTGGACCGACCCTACGTCCGCGAGAACGGCAGGCTGCGCCCGGCGACGTGGGCCGAGGCCCTGCAGACCGTCGCCGCCAAGGTGAAGGCCACCGCGCCCGACCGGATCGGCGTCATCGCCGGCGACCTGCAGGACGCGGAATCGATGAAGGCCGCCATGGACCTGTTCGGCGGTCTGGGCGTCACCAGCCTCGACTGCCGTCAGGACGGCATGGCGCTGGGCCACGGCCCGCGTGAAAGCTGGCTGATGAACTCGACCATCGCCGGCATCGAGGAGGCCGACGTCATCCTGCTGGTCGGCACGAACCCGCGCCTGGAGGCGCCGGTGTTCAACGCCCGGCTGCGCAAGCGCTGGCTGGCCGGCGCCCTGCGCGTGGGCGTGATCGGCGAACAGGCCGACCTGTCCTACGGCTACGACTATCTCGGCGCGGGCCCTGAGAGCCTGGCCGGTCTGCCCAAATCCCGCGGCGACTTCGCCAAAGCCATGAAGGCGGGCGAAAAGGTCGCCGTGATCGTCGGCGCCGGCGCGCTGTCCCGCGACGACGGCGCGGCCGTGCTGAAGGCCGCCGCCAATGTGGCCAAGACCTTCGGCGCGACCTGGAACGTGCTGCACACCGCAGCCTCCCGCGT
The DNA here is from genome assembly GCA_964419395.1 of uncultured Phenylobacterium sp. Lineage (GTDB taxonomy): Bacteria > Pseudomonadota > Alphaproteobacteria > Caulobacterales > Caulobacteraceae > Phenylobacterium. The sequence goes on from CAYQPL010000052.1 coordinate 8,778, forward strand.
GGGCGGCCTGGACATGGGCTTCGTGCCCCGCGAAGGCGGCAAGACCGCCCGCGAGCTCACGGCTAAGGGGGGGGCGGACCTGCTCTTCCTGATGGGCGCCGACGAGATGGAGCTGGGCGCCACCGACGCCTTCGTCGTCTATATGGGCACGCATGGGGATGCGGGCGCGCACCGCGCCGACGTCATCCTGCCGGGCGCGGCCTATACCGAGAAGGACGGCCTCTACGTCAACACCGAGGGGCGGGTGCAGCGCGGCGAACGCGCCGTCTTCCCCAAGGGCGAGGCCAAGGAAGACTGGGCGATCCTGCGGGCGCTGTCGGAGCTGCTGGACGCCAAGCTGCCCTACGACAATCTGGGCCAGCTGCGGGCCAAGCTCTTCGCCGACCATCCGACCTTCGGCCGCATCGACTATGTGCCCGAGACGCCGGGCGCGCTCGACCTGTCGGTTCTCGGCGGGGAAGGGGAGGCGTCCGACGCGCCCTTCAAGAGCCCGGTCAGCGCCTTCTACCTGACCAACCCCATCGCGCGGGCCAGCGTGACCATGGCCGAATGCCAGGCGCTCGTCTCGGGCGCCGAGAAGATCGCGGCGGAGTAGACCATGGACGCGACGACGAACTTCTGGGCCACCCCGGGCGGCTGGACCCTGATCACTGTGGGCCAGATCCTGGCCGTCATGGTCTGGATCCTGCTGTCCCTGGCCTTCCTGCTGCTGGCCGACCGGAAGATCTGGGCCGGCGTGCAAATGCGCAAGGGCCCCAACGTGGTCGGCCCCTTCGGCCTGCTGCAGTCCTTCGCCGACTTCCTGAAGTTCGTGCTGAAGGAGGTCGTGATCCCCGACGGCGCCGACAAGGTCGTCTTCCTGCTGGCGCCCCTGATCACCTTCATCCTGGCCTTCGCGGCCTGGGCCGTGGTGCCGCTGGCGCCGGGCTGGGTGGTCTCCGACATCAATGTCGGCGTGCTCTACCTGCTGGCGATCAGCTCCCTGGGCGTCTACGGCATCATCATGGGCGGCTGGGCGTCCAACTCGAAGTATCCCTTCCTGGGCAGCCTGCGTTCGGCCGCCCAGATGGTCAGCTACGAGGTCTCCATCGGCTTCGTGATCATCACGGTGATCCTGCTGGCCGGCACCATGAACCTGCAGGCCATCGTCATGGCCCAGGCCGGCGGCTTCTGGAACTGGCACTTCCTGGGCGGCGGCCTCGCCAACCTGCCCATGGCCCTGGTCATGATCCCGATGACGGTCGTCTTCTTCATCTCGGCGCTGGCCGAGACGAACCGGCCGCCCTTCGACCTGCCCGAAGCCGAGTCCGAGCTCGTGGCCGGCTATCAGGTGGAGTACTCCTCCACCCCCTACCTGCTCTTCATGATCGGCGAGTACGCCAACATCGTCCTGATGTGCGCGCTGATCACCATCCTCTTCTTCGGCGGATGGCAAGCGCCGTTCCCGACGCCGTTCCTGGAGAGCTGGCCTTCGACCGCGCAGAGCTTCTTCGGCTTCATGTGGTTCTTCGCCAAGACCGTCTTCTTCTTCTTCCTGTTCGCCATGGTGAAGGCGATCGTGCCCCGCTACCGGTACGACCAGCTGATGCGGCTGGGCTGGAAGATCTTCCTGCCGACCTCTCTCGTGGCCGTGGTCATCGTCGCCGCCTGGCGCGTGTTCGGTCCGGCCCAAGGAGCGATGTGATGAGATTCGCCGCCCGCGTCAGCCAGGCCGTCAAGGGCGCGGCGCTGATGGACTTCGTCGGGGCCTTCGGCCTGGGCATGAAGTACATGATGCGCCCCAAGGCCACCGTGCTCTATCCCAACGAGCGCAACCCGCAGTCGCCGCGTTTCCGCGGCGAGCACGCCCTGCGCCAGCGCCATGGCGGTCACCGGCGCGCCGCCGG
>CAYQPL010000052.1:10673-11817 GCA_964419395.1 uncultured Phenylobacterium sp.
GCTATCCCACCGGGTATGTGCGCTGCATCGCCTGCATGCTCGGCGTGGCCATCTGCCCGGCCCAGGCCTTCACCATCGTGGCCGTGCCGCGCGCCGACGGCAGCCGGCGCACGACCCGCTACGACATCGACATGGTCAAGTGCATCTACTGCGGCCTGTGCCAGGAGGCCTGCCCGGTGGACGCCATCGTCGAGGGGCCGAACCTGGAGTTCGCCACCGAGACGCGCGAAGAGCTCTACTACGACAAGGCGCGCCTGCTGGATAACGGCGACCGCTGGGAACGCGAGATCGCGAAGAATCTGGAACTCGACGCCCCCTATCGCTAAGAGACGGGCGCGATTCCAGGGCTGGGAATATCCGCGCCGCACAGGGCCTGAAGGGCTCCGATGTGCGGCCGATCACGAATGAGTAAGGGGCGAAAGTAGAGCCGTCATGGCCTTGCAGACGATCGCATTCTACCTGCTGGCGATAGTCACCATCGGCTCTGCCTTCGCCGTGGTGTCCGCCCGAAATCCCGTGCACTCGGTGCTGTTCCTCATCCTGACCTTCTTCTCGGCGGCGGGCCTCTTCCTGCTGCTCGGGGCGGAGTTCCTGGCGATGCTGCTGGTCGTCGTCTATGTGGGCGCGGGCGCGGTGCTGTTCCTCTTCGTCGTCATGATGCTGGACGTCGACTTCGGGGCGCTGAAGTCCGGATTCGCCCGGTATCTTCCGATCGGCGGCCTGATCGCCGGCGTGCTGGCGGTGGAGATGATCGTGGTCGCAACCGCGGTGGCCACCGGCGGCGCGGCGCGCGGCGTCCGCGAGCCGATGGCCGCGGCCGAGGGCCTGTCCAACACCGAGACGATCGGGCGGGTGCTCTACACCGACTATGTCTACTTCTTCCAGGCCGCGGGCCTGGTGCTGCTGGTCGCCATGATCGGCGCCATCGTGCTCACCCTGCGCCACAAGCCGGGCGTGCGCCGGCAGGTGATCGCCGACCAGGTGGCCCGCGGGCCCAAGACCGGCATGCGCGTCATCCAGATCAAGCCGGGCGAGGGGATGGGCGAATGACCATCGGGCTCAGTCACTACCTGGCGGTCGCCGCCATCCTGTTCACCATCGGCGGCTTCGGCATCTTCGTGAACCGCAAGAACGTCATCGTCAT
>CAYQPL010000052.1:11827-21219 GCA_964419395.1 uncultured Phenylobacterium sp.
GATCCTGCTGGCGGTGAACATCAACCTGGTGGCCTTCTCGGTCTATCTGCACGACGTGGTGGGGCAGATCTTCGCCATGTTCGTGCTCACCGTGGCCGCCGCCGAGGCGGCGGTCGGCCTGGCCATCCTCGTCACCTTCTTCCGTAACCGCGGCGGCATCGCCGTGGACGACGCTTCGATGATGAAAGGCTGACGGACAGCTATGCCCCCTCAGTCGCTTTCCATCGTCCTCGTATTCGCGCCGCTCGTCGGCGCGCTGGTCGCGGGCCTGTTCGGCCGCCGCATCGGCGACGTGGCCTCGCAGGCCGTGACCACGGGCCTGCTGCTGCTCTCGGCGGTGCTGTCCTGGACCATCTTCGCCCAGTGGACCTGGGGCGGGCTGGAGCCGTTCACGCTCACCCTGCTGCCCTTCATCAATGTCGGCGACTTCCAGTCGGCCTGGTCGATCCGCATCGACGGCCTCTCGGCGGTGATGCTGATCGTGGTGACCACGGTCTCGGCGCTGGTCCACGTCTATTCGTGGGGCTACATGGCCGAGGACGACTCCCGGCCGCGCTTCTTCGCCTATCTGTCGCTCTTCACCTTCGCCATGCTGGCCCTGGTGACGGCCGCCGACTTCATGCAGCTCTTCTTCGGCTGGGAAGGCGTGGGCCTGGCGAGCTACCTGCTGATCGGCTTCTGGTTCAAGAAGCCCACGGCCAACGCCGCCTCGATCAAGGCCTTCGTGGTCAACCGCGTCGGCGACTTCGGCTTCGCGCGCGGCATCATGACCGTCTTCTGGATGTTCGGAACGATCGAGTTCGCCGAGATCTTCCCGCGCGTGCCGGAATTCGCGGCGACCGGCTGGTCCTTCGCCGGCCAGACCTGGCACGCCATCGACCTGGCCTGCGCGCTGCTCTTCGTCGGCGCCATGGGCAAGTCGGCCCAGTTCTTCCTGCACACCTGGCTGCCCGACGCCATGGAAGGCCCGACCCCGGTCTCGGCCCTGATCCACGCCGCCACCATGGTGACGGCCGGCGTCTACATGGTCTGCCTGCTGTCGCCGATGTTCGAGTACGCGCCGGTGGCCAAGCAGATCGTCACCCTGATCGGCGCGGTCACGGCGCTCTTCGCCGCCACGGTCGGCCTGGCGCAGAACGACATCAAGCGGGTCATCGCCTATTCGACCTGTTCGCAGCTCGGCTACATGTTCTTCGCCGCCGGCGTCGGCGCCTATCAGGCGGCCATGTTCCACCTCTTCACCCACGCCTTCTTCAAGGCGCTGCTGTTCCTGGGCGCGGGCTCGGTGATCCACGGCATGCACCACGAGCAGGACATGCGGAAGATGGGCGCCCTGTGGAAGCTGCTGCCCGTGACCTATGTCGTCATGGTCATCGGCACCCTGGCCATCACCGGCTTCGGCATTCCCGGGCTGCACCTCGGCTTCGCCGGCTTCTACTCCAAGGACACCATCATCGAGGCGGCCTTTGCGGCCGGCCAGGAGAACGGCCTGGCCTACTTCGCCTTCGTGATCGGCGTCCTGGCGGCCGGCCTGACCGCCTACTACTCCTGGCGCCTGGCCTTCATGACATTCCACGGCCACGCCAAGTGGGGGCACGAGCCGCACGACGACCACGCCCATGCGCCGGCCCAGCACGAGACGCATGAAGAGCCGCTGGACGACGCGCACCACGCCGACCACGGCCATGGCCACAAGCCTCAGGAGAGCCCGTGGGTGATGGTCGTGCCGCTGCTCGTCCTGTCGCTGGGCGCTCTGGCCGCCGGCTTCGCCTTCGTCGCGTACTTCGTGGGCGAGGGGCAGGCCGAGTACTGGCGGGGCGCCATCTTCACGGCGCCGACCAACCATGTGCTGGAGCATGCGCACCATTCGCCCACCTGGGTGAAGTTCGCGCCCCTGGTCGTGTCGATCACCGGCCTGCTGGCGGCCGCCTATGTCTATCTGCTGCGGGAAGGGCTCGGCGCCCGGATGGCGGCGCGCGAAGGTCCGGTCTGGACCTTCCTCTACAACAAGTGGTTCTTCGACGAGCTCTACAACGCCACCTTCGTGCGGGGCGCGCGGGGCCTGGGCGACCTCTTCTGGAAGGTGGGCGACCAGAAGCTCATCGACGGCCTGGGGCCCAACGGCGTGGCCGCCGTCTCCGGCGCCGTCGGCCGGCGGACGGGCCGGCTGCAGACCGGCTTTGTCTACCACTATGCGTTCGTGATGCTGCTCGGCGTGGCGGGGCTTCTGTCCTTCGCCCTCTACGCCTGGGCAGCTTGAGGCGGGGAATTACGTCATGACCGGCATTCTCTCGCTCATCACCTATGCGCCGCTGGTCGGCGTCGCGGCGATCCTCGCCCTGCGCGCGGCTGCGCCGGCGGGCGGATCGAAGTCCGCCGAGACCGCCAAGTGGATCGCGCTCGTCACCACGCTCGCCACCTTCGCGCTATCGCTTCTGATGCTGGCCCAGTTCGACCGCACGACGGCGGACTTCCAGTTCGTGGAGGATTTCGCCTGGTTCGGCGGGCTCCACTACCGCATGGGCGTCGACGGCATCTCGGTGCTGTTCGTGGTTCTTACCGCCTTCCTGATGCCGCTCTGCATCGCCGCCTCCTGGCGCTCGATCGAGAACCGCATCGAGGAATACCTGATCGCCTTCCTGGCGCTGGAGACCCTGGTCATCGGCGTCTTCTGCGCGCTGGACCTGATCCTCTTCTACGTCTTCTTCGAGTTCGGCCTCGTGCCGATGTTCCTGATCATCGGCATCTGGGGCGGCAAGAACCGGGTCTATGCGGCCTTCAAGTTCTTCCTCTACACCCTGCTGGGCTCGGTCCTGATGCTGGCCGCGGTGCTGGCCATGATCGGCATCACCGGCACGTCGTCGATCCCGGAACTGATGGCCTACGACTTCGGCGAGGGCGTGCAGATCTGGCTGTGGCTGGCCTTCTTCGCCTCCTTCGCGGTGAAGATGCCCATGTGGCCGGTGCACACCTGGCTGCCCGACGCCCACGTGGAGGCGCCGACGGCCGGCTCCGTCATCCTGGCGGGCATCCTGCTGAAGATGGGCGGCTACGGCTTCATGCGCTTCTCGCTGCCCATGTTCCCGGACGCCTCGGCCTATTTCACGCCGCTGGTCTTCGCCATGTCGGTGATCGCCATCGTCTACACCTCGCTGGTGGCCTTCCGGCAGACCGACATCAAGAAGCTGATCGCCTATTCGTCGGTCGCCCATATGGGCTTCGTGACGCTCGGCATCTTCTCGGGCAACGCCCAGGGCGAGCAGGGCGCCATCTTCCAGATGGTCAGCCACGGGGTGATCTCCGGCGCGCTCTTCCTCTGCGTCGGCGTCGTCTACGACCGCATGCACACCCGCGAGATCGCCTTCTACGGCGGCCTGGTGAACCGCATGCCGTGGTACGCGGCGGTCTTCCTGCTCTTCACCATGGGCAATGTCGGCCTGCCGGGCACCTCGGGCTTCGTCGGCGAGATCCTGACCATGACCGGGACCTACGAGGCCTCGACCTGGGCGGCCATCGTGGCGGCGACCGGCGTCATCCTCTCGGCGGTCTATGCGCTGTCGCTCTATCGCCGGGTCGTCTTCGGCGAGATCACCAACCCGGCGCTCGCCCAGATCACCGATCTGGACTGGCGCGAGGTGGCGATCTTCGCGCCCCTGATCCTCGGCACGCTGTACCTCGGCGTCTATCCGGCCGCCGTCTTCGATTTCACCCAGGCCTCGGTCGACAACCTGGTCGCGGTCTATCGCGCGGCCATCGGCGGGTGAGGGGGCTTTTCCGATGAACTTCTCCGCTGATCTCAGCCTCGCCCTGCCCGAGGTGATCCTCGCGGGCGGCGCGCTCCTGCTGCTCGTCTGGGGCGCCTTCCAGCGCCGCGCCAACGCTGTCTACACCCTCGCAGCCGTCGCCGTCCTGGCCGCCGCCGCGGTCGCCGCCGTCGTCGGACCTGTGGGACGCGGCTTCGCCGGCGGCCTGGTGGCCGACGCGGCCTCGGCCTTCGCCAAGGTGGCCATCTACGCCGCCAGCGCCATCGCCATCCCCCTCGGCCAGCCCTGGTTCCGCCGGCGGGGCATCAACAATTTCGAGTTCCCGGTCCTCATCGTGCTGGCCGCGCTCGGCATGGGCATGATGGCCTCGGCCGGCGACCTGATCTCGCTCTATGTGGGCGTGGAGCTGCACTCGCTCGCCCTCTATGTCCTGGCGGCGATGCACCGCGACGACGCCAAGGCCTCGGAAGCCGGCCTGAAGTACTTCGTGCTGGGCGCGCTCTCCTCGGGCCTGCTGCTCTACGGCGCCTCGCTGATCTACGGCTTCGCCGGCTCCACCCGCTTCGACGTCATCGCCCAGGCCGTCGGCGACGGCGCGGGGACCGGCGTGCTGTTCGGCCTCGTCTTCCTGATCTGCGGTCTGGCCTTCAAGGTGTCGGCCGCGCCCTTCCACATGTGGACGCCCGACGTCTACGAGGGCGCGCCGACCCCGGTCGTGGCCTTCTTCGGCGCGGCCCCCAAGATGGCCGCCATGGTCCTCTTCGCCCGCGTGCTGGCCGACGGCTTCGGCGGCGCGGCCGAACAGTGGCGCCAGATCCTGGTCATCGTCGCCCTTCTGTCGGTCGCGGTCGGCGCCTTCGCCGGCCTCGCCCAGAGCAACCTCAAGCGCCTGTGGGCCTATTCGTCGATCGCCAACATCGGCTACGCGGTCCTCGGCCTGGCGGCCGGCGATACGGCGGGCGTGCAGGCCATGCTGGTCTTCATGGTCCTCTACATGGTCGACGTGACCGGCTTCTTCGCCTGCCTGGCGGCCCTGTCGCGCGAAGGCCGTCCGATGGAGTCCATCTCCGACATGGCCGGCCTCGTGAAGGAACGGCCCGGCATCGCGCTCGCCATGACCGCCTTTTCGCTTTCGGCGCTCGGCCTGCCGCCCTTCTCGGGCTTCTGGGCGAAGTTCTACGTGTTCAAGGCGGCGATCGGCGCAGGCCTCGGCGTAGCGGCGGTCATCGCCCTCGTCGGCTCCGTGGTCGCGGCCTTCTACTATCTGCGCCTGATCAAGGTGATGTGGTTCGACGCGGCCGCCGGGGCCACCGACGCGCCGGCGCCGGAGGCCCGGATCATCGCCGTGGCGCTCGCCCTGTTCACCTTCCCGGTCGTGCTGGTGGCGCTCACCTTCATCGATCCCCTGGCGGCGGCCGCCGCGGCGGCCTTCGGCCTGGCCTGATTTGGCCTCCGATCACCCCCCGATCGAGTTCTTCGCCGAGCTCGACTCCACCAACGCCGAGGCCCGCCGACGGGCTGAGGCCGGGGAGGGCGGCCCGGTCTGGATCGCCACCGCCCGGCAGACGGCGGGCCGGGGCCGCAGGGGCCGCGCCTGGGAGACCGGCGAGGGCAACCTGGCGGCCACCCTGCTGCTGACCACCGACCGCCCGGCGGCCGAAGCCGCCCAGCTGTCCTTCGTCGCCGCGCTGGCGGCCGCCGATCTGGCGGAAGCTTGGCTCGGCCCCGACAAGGTCAGCGTGAAGTGGCCCAACGACCTGCTGATCGCCGGTCGCAAGGCGGTGGGCATTCTGGTGGAGTCCGGCCCGCGGCCGGATGGACGGCTGTGGCTCGCCGTCGGCATCGGCGTCAACCTGCGCGCCGCCCCCTTGGCGGCCGAACGCCCGGCCACCACATTCGCCGAACACATGGCCGGCGATCCGCCGACGCCCCAGGCCGCCCTGGAGATCCTGGCGAGCGCCTTCGAACGCTGGCGGAGCCTCTGGGCCACGCGCGGGTTTGCGGCCATCGCGCAGGGCTGGACGCTGCGCGCCCACGGCCTGGGCCAGGCCTGCACCGCCCGCCTGCCGTCCGAGACGGTGGAGGGCGTCGCCGAGGGCATGGACGAGGACGGCGCCCTGCGGCTGCGCCTGGCCGACGGGCGGCTCCGGCGGATCACCGCCGGCGACGTATTCTTTGGAGACGCCTGATGCTCTTGGCCATCGAACAGGGCAACACCAACACGCTCTTCGCCGTCCATGACGGGGAGACCTGGATCGCCCAGTGGCGCGCGGCCACCGATTCCACGCGCACGGCCGACGAGTACGCCGTCTGGCTGTCCCAGCTGCTGAACATGGCCGGGCTGCAGTTCGGCGTGCTCGACGCCTGCATCATCTCCAGCGTGGTGCCGCAGTCGATCTTCAACCTGCGCAACCTCTCCCGGCGCTACCTGCACGTCGAGCCGCTGGTGATCGGGGAGAACGCCGAACTCGGCATCGCCGTGCGCATCGACAAGCCGTCCGAGGCTGGGGCCGACCGGCTGGTGAACGCCATCGGCGCCCACATCGCCTATCCCGGCGACCTGATCGTGATCGATTCCGGCACCGCCACCACCTTCGACATCATCGCCGCCGACGGCGGGTGCGAGGGGGGCGTGATCGCGCCGGGCATCAACCTCTCCATGGAGGCCCTGCACGCGGCGGCGGCCAAGCTGCCCCGGGTGGCGATCCAGAAGCCGCAGCGGGTGATCGGCCGGGATACCGTCGGCGCCATGCAATCGGGCGTCTTCTGGGTCTATATCGCCCTGATCGAGGGGCTGATCTCGCGCATCAAGGACGAGTGGGAGAGGCCGATGACGGTGATCGCAACCGGCGGCGTCGCTTCGCTTTTTCATGGGGCCAGCCTGTCCATCGACCATTTCGACCCCGACCTGACGATCCGGGGCCTGCTCGAAATCCATCGTCGCAACCGCGGAGGCGCATGATGGCCCGATCGAAAGAGGACGAACTCGTCTTCCTGCCCCTGGGCGGGTCGAACGAGATCGGCATGAACTTCAACCTCTACGGCTTCGGTCCGCCGCATGCGCGCAAGTGGATCGTCGTCGACCTGGGGGTCACCTTCGGGGACCTGACGACCCCCGGGGTGGAGCTGATCCTGCCCGATCCGGCCTTCATCGAGGACTATGCCGACGACATCATCGGCATCGTCCTGACCCATGCGCACGAAGATCATATCGGCGCCGTCGCCTGGCTGTGGCCGCGCCTGCGCGCGCCGCTCTACGCCACGCCGTTCACCGCCTACCTGCTGCGCGAGAAGCTGCGCGAGGCGGGGCTCGAGGGCGAGGCGCAGATCACCGAGGTGCCGCTGGGCGGCCGCCTGACGCTCGGGCCCTTCGAGATCGACCTGATCACCCTGACCCACTCGATCCCGGAGCCGAACGGCCTGTCGATCCGCACGCCGCTGGGCACCATCCTGCACACCGGCGACTGGAAGATCGATCCCGATCCGCTGCTCGGCGCGCCCACGGACGAGGACGCCATCCGGCGGCTCGGCGACGAGGGCGTGCTGGCCATGGTCTGCGATTCCACCAATGTCTTCGTGGAAGGCGAGTCCGGGTCCGAGGCCGACGTCCGCGACGCCCTGTCCAAGCTGATCGCCGAACTGAAGGGCAAGGTCGCCGTCGGCTGCTTCGCCTCCAACGTGGCGCGGATGGACTCCGTGATCCGCGCCGCCGAGGCCAACGGGCGTCGCGTCTGCCTGCTCGGCCGGTCCATGCACCGCATGGCCGCCGCCGCCCGCTCCGTCGGCCTCTTCGCGGGCCTCAAGGACTTCGTCAGTGAGAACGAGGCCGGCTACTTCCCGCCGGACGGCATCCTCTATCTCTGCACCGGCAGCCAGGGGGAGGCGCGGGCGGCCCTGTCGCGCATCTCCGAAGGCACGCATCCGCACGTGACGCTCGGCCAGGGCGACGCCTGCGTCTTCTCCTCCCGCGTGATTCCCGGCAACGAGGTGGCGATCCGCAACCTGCAGAACCGCCTCGCCGATCGCGGCGTGCGGCTCTACACCGACTACGACCATCCCGGCATCCACGTCTCGGGCCATCCCTGCCGCGACGAACTGGCGCAGATGTACGCCTGGGCCCGGCCGCAGATCGCCGTCGCCACCCACGGCGAACGCCGCCACCTGCTCGAGCATGTGGCCTTCGCCAGGGACCTGCAGGTGCCCCAGGCCCTGGCCCCGCGCAACGGCGACATGGTGCGCCTGGCCCCCGGCCGCGCCGAGATCGTCGACGAGGTGCCGGCCGGCCGCCTCTTCGTCGACGCCAATGTGGTGACGGTGGAGCATGGCGAGGCCCTGCGCGAGCGCCGGCACGCGGCGCACAACGGCGTCATCATGGTCTCGGTGGCGCTCGACGGGCGCGGCAAGATCGCCTCGGGGCCGCAGATCCGCGCCATCGGCATGCCCTCGGACGAGGAATATCCGCTGGAGGAGGTGTTGGACGACCTGGCCGAGGAGGCCGAGCGCGCCCTGCATCGGCTGTCGGGAGCCGACCGCGACCTGGACGACGCCGTTGAAACCGCCCTGTCCCGCGCCGTGAAGAAGGCCTGTCAGCGGGTTTGGGGGCGCCGCCCCGTCGTCGAGACGACCGTCCTGCGACTCTAGCCGCTCAACTCGCCCCTTCGCGCCGCAGGGGCAGGGGGAGTATAGGCAGTCCCATGATCGGAAGACTGAACCATGTGGGCGTCGCCACGCCCTCCATCGAGGATTCGGTGCGCCTCTACCGCGACGTGCTGGGGGCCACCGCCATCACCGAGAAGCGGGCCCTGGAAGAGCAGGGCGTCTGGGTCTGCTTCGTCGACCTGCCCAATGCGCAGATCGAGCTGATCGAGCCGCTCGGCGAGGACTCGCCGCTGAAGGGCTTCCTGGCCCGGAACCCGGCCGGCGGCCAGCACCACGTCTGCTTCGAGGTCGAGGACATCATCGCCGCCCGCGACGACATGCGGGCCAAGGGCGCCACCGTGCTGGGCACGGGCGAGCCGCGCATCGGCGCCCACGGCACGCCGGTCATCTTCGTCCACCCGAAGAACATGGGCGGGGTCCTGGTGGAACTGATGGAAAGCCCGAAGGACGGCCACTGATGGACCTGACCACCTCTATCGCCACCTATCTGATCATCTGGTGGGTCGTGCTCTTCGCCGTCCTGCCCATCGGCACGGTCAGCCATGCCGAGGCCGGTATCGACAAGGGCGACGGCGGCGATCCCGGGGCCCCGGTCGACCCGAAGCTGAAACAGAAGTTCCTGACCACCACCTGGGTGTCGGCGATCGTCTTCGCCGTCGTCTGGCTGGTGATCCGCCTGGGCCTCATCCCCATGCCCTCCGGGCCCGCCAACTTCTGAGCCGGTCGGGCCCTTCCGGCGCCCAGGGCTTGCGCGTTCGGCCCGCGCTGAGAAGAGAACCGCCAAAATTTTGGGCGGAAGGCCGCGAGCCGAGGCGCCAGGGGCGCAGGGCAGGCGGGCGCGGCCGTGTTACATGGGTTACAACGGTCTCAGCCAACCGGCCCTGCCGGCTTGCGCAGCGTTTTCCCCGATGACCGACTGGCCGCCTGCGAATCGCAGGCGGCCTTCTTTTCGCCGCTTCGATTGCCAAG
>CAYQPL010000053.1:0-6292 GCA_964419395.1 uncultured Phenylobacterium sp.
GCGCCGCAGCAGGCGGTGGCCGACTGGCAGGACGCCATCCGGCCCGCCCGGCCCAGGGCCCGCGCCTGGTTCAGCGCCTGGGCCGTCGCGGGCGAGAGCGGCGGGGGCGGGGCGGCGGTGGGCTGGCCACTCATGATCGGTCCGGCAGGGAGGGCGCGGCGGCGTCCGCGCGGGGGCGCCCATTGTGCGAACCGGCGCGCGGGCCTGTCCAGTCGGCGCGGCGCGGCGCCGCACGCCGGCGGCGCCCTCGACCGCCGCATCGTGAATTTTTGATGTCGCGAACCAGCGGATCGGGGGCGTGGCGCAGGCGCAGGACGCCGCTACGATCGAGGAGGTGGTCGTCACCGGCTCGCGCATCGCCCGGCCCGACTATGTGGCCAACAGCCCGATCGTCTCGGTCGGCCAGGCGGCCATCGAGAACACGGGGCAGGTGACGGTCGAGAAGTCGCTCTCGCAGATGCCGCAGTTTTCCGGCTCGTTCGGCCAGGGCAACACCGGCTCGACCTCCACGGGCCTGAACGGCGGCCAGTCCTACGCCTCGCTGCGCGGCCTCGGCTCCAAGCGCACGCTGCTCCTGATGGACGGCCGTCGCCTGCAGCCGTCGAATCCCGACGGCTCGGTCGACCTGAACACCATTCCCGAGGCGCTGATCGAGAACGTCGAGATCATCACCGGCGGCGCCTCGACGGCCTACGGCTCCGATGCGACGGCGGGCGTGGTGAACTTCCGCCTGAAGCGCAACTTCGAGGGCGTCGTCGTCGACAGCCAGTACGGCGTCACTGAAAAGGGCGACGGCGAATCCTTCAAGCTCGCGGTGACGGCCGGTTCGGCGTTCGACGAGGGCCGCGGCCGCGCCGTGCTCTCGGTGGACTACACCACCCGCGACCGCGCGCTGCAGAGCGCGCGCGACTACTACATCTTCCGCCAGACGACGCCCGGCCTGTCGACCATTCCGCAGGGCACGGTGCTGTTCGGCGCGAACCTGCCGAGCCTGGCGGCGGTCAACAGCGTCTTTGTCGGCGGCTACGGCCTGTCCCCTCTGCCGGGCAATTCCGCCGGCCGCTACACCGGCCAGATCGGCTTCAACACCGACCAGACGATCTTCTCGACCTCCGGCGTGCCGGTGCAGAACTTCCGCGATCCGGAAACCAACGCCGCCTACATCGTCAATTCGAACGCCTCGGGGACCTCCCAGCAGGTCAACTTCGGCTATGACGGCTCGTCGATCCAGTCGGACCTCGACCGCTATTCGGTGTTCGGCAAGGTCGACTACGACCTCACCGACAGCCTGCGGTCCTTCGTCCAGTTCACCTTCACCGACTACGAGTCGCTCGGCATCGCCAATCCGACCCTGGCCTCGAACGTCTATGGCCTGTCGGTGCCGGTGACCAATCCGTTCATCCCCGCGGAATTCCGGACCATCCTGGCCTCGCGGCCGGACCCGAACGGCGCCTTCACCTTCTACAAGGCCCTCAACATCCTGGGCCCGCGGGTCCAGAAGTACAGCTACACCGTCTACCAGCTGACCGGCGGCCTGTCGGGCGACGCGGGCGTGAAGGACTGGACCTGGGACGCCTATGTCTCGCTCTCGCGGGCCAAGTTCGACAACGAACAGACGGGCGGCGCCAGCGCCAGCGCCGCGGCCCGGCTGCTGAACAGCCCGACCGGCGGAGCCGATCTCTGCCAGGGGGGCTGGAACCCCTTCGGCAATCTCACGCCCTCGGACGACTGCATCAACTACCTGTCGCGCCGCACGCTGAACCAGAACGAGCTGGAACAGCGCATGGTGGAGGCCAGCGTCCAGGGGGGGCTGTTCGACCTGCCCGCCGGCGAGGTCCGCTTCGCCGCCGGCGTCGACTATCGCTCCAACGAGTACACCTTCCGCCCGGACAGCCTGCTCAACCAGCCCGACGGCACCTCCGACGTGCTGGGCTACAGCGTGCTGCGCGACGCCGGCGGCTCGGTGGACACCTACGAGCTGTTCGGCGAACTGCTGGTGCCGATCCTGCGGGACCTGCCCCTGATCCAGGAGTTCAACCTCGACCTCGGCTACCGCTTCTCGGACTACTCCTCCGTCGGGGCGATCCACACCTACAAGGCCGATTTCGACTGGACCGTGGTCGACGGCCTCCGCCTGCGCGGCGGGTACAACCGCGCCATCCGCGCCCCCAGCGTCGGCGAGCTCTACGCGCCGGTCTCCACCGGCTCGGTCACCATCGGCACGGCCGCGCCCACCAACACCAACGGCGATCCCTGCGACGTCCGTTCGTCGTTCCGCCAGGGCGCCCAGGGGGCCCAGGTGCGGGCGCTCTGCCTGACCCAGGGGGTGCCGACCTCGATCATCGACAGCTACCAGCTGGGCACGGCCCAGGTCTTCGCCCTGACCGGCGGCAATCCGGACCTGGAGGAGGAAACCGCCGACACCTACTCGTTCGGCGCCGTCGTCCGCTCGCCCTTCGATCATCCGCTGCTCAGCCGGATGTCGGCCTCGGTCGACTGGTACAGCATCAAGGTGACGGACGCCGTCGGCAGCCTGCCGGTCGGCAACGCCTTCCGCTTCTGCTTCAATGAGGGCGGCAACAATCCGAACTTCGACCCCGGCAACTACTACTGCCAGCTGATCGAGCGGAACACGGCCAGCGGCGTGCCGCTGAACCCTGTCCAGCCGCTGCTCAACCTCGGCCAGTTCGAGACGAGCGGCGTCGACGTCCAGTTCGACTGGAACGTCGACATGTCCGACCTTGGCCTGGGCGACAACGCCGGCCGTCTGGCCCTCAACGTGACCGTCGGCTATCTGGACAGCTTCAAGATCCAGAACCTGCCGGAATCCCCGACCTACGACTATGTCGGCACCTGGGGCCAGGCGGTCGAGACCAACGCCGGCCAGGCGCACCCGGAATGGAAGACGGTGACCACCGCCACCTACAGCTGGGGCCCGGCCAGCCTGGGCCGGCGCTGGCGGCACATCAGCGAGATGAAGAACTCCGCCGTGGTGGTGACCCCCACCAGCACGTCGCGGGGGGTGAAGGCCTATGACGTCTTCGATCTCAACGGCCGCGCCACCCTGCCATGGGACGCCGAGCTGCGCTTCGGCGTGAACAACCTGTTCAACGAGCCCCCGCCCCAGGCCGGCGACACCGAGGGCAACCGCGACGCCCAGAACTACGACGTGATGGGCCGCGCCTACTACGTCGGTCTGCGCAAGCGGTTCTAGGACCCTTCGGAGACGGGGGCCTGCCCCTTGGGCGCCCGTCTCCAATCCGCCGCCTGGTCCCCGGCGGCGCGGGCGGGCGGGACCAGCAACGCGCGCCAAAAAAAAAAGGAGAGAGAGGCGTCTTCTCCGACGGGGCGGGGTGGCGAGGGCGACAAAAAAAAGCGCCGGACACGAAGGTCCGGCGCTCGCGCCGGCGGCTTCCGCCCGCCGGCCAAGTCTACTGCTCGGCGGCGGCGGGGCCGTAGAGCAGGCCGTTGAACAGGAACTTGAAGGTCCCATAGGACTGCGCCCGCTGGGTCACTTCGGGGCCCATGACGAACAGCTTCCCCTTGCCGAAGTCGATGTCGAGGATGCCCGTCGTTCCCTTGAGCTTCTCCTGACCGACCGCCCAGCCGCTGCGGAGCGGCGTCTCGCTGTCGAACCAGGCGACGGGGGTCACGCCGGCGGCTTCGGCCTTCAGGGTGAAGGTCGGGCTGCGGTCGAAGAAGACGTCCACGTCCTGCGGCGCGCCGTAGGCCAGCGGCTGGCGGTTGTCCACCTTGGCCCGCAGCACCGAGCCGGGAATGTAGAACTCCTTGCTGGGCAGGGCCGTGAGCTTGCCGCCTTCCCGCCGGGCGACGGCCACCTCGACGGGGGCGCCGATGGCGGTAGCCAGGCGCGACGAGGAGCCGATGGTGATGACCGTCCCGCCGTTCCGCATGAAGTCGGCCACCTGCGGCAGGGTCTTCTCATCGGTGATCGTCCCCAGCCAGGGCCGGTACTCGGCCGGGATGTCGGCGGCGTCCGGCTGGGGCGAGGTGCGACCCGAGCGGAAGGGCCCGCCCTGGGGCGAGGGGATCACGCCGTCGGCGAAGACCAGGACGTCGTAGTCCCGGCCCAGGTCGCCGGCGTCCAGGCGCTGCGGATAGACGACCTCGAAGGGCGCCTCGAACTGCTCGAACAGCCAGCGATTCCAGCCCGAGGGCATGGAGCCGCCATAGACGTCCACCAGGCCGATACGGACGGGCTTCAGCGCCAGGGCCTCGCCCGCGGGCTTGGCGCGCACGGCGTAGGCGTCGACGCCCAGCTCGCCCACGCTCTGCTTGATGATGGCTTCGGACTCCGCCGAGGCCGGAACCCAGATGGCGCCGGGACCGAAGCTGACCGAACCGGCCCGCGCCCCGTCCTCGAGCCAGAACACCGGCTGGCCGGCCTTCAGCAGGCGGTTGGTCAGGGTGAAGCTGCGGTTGGGTTCGTGGCTGATCAGCCAGCCGGCGCCGCCGGAGCCCTTCACCGATCCCGCCGGCGGCGCGATCACGTCGGGCAGGCGTTCGGTGGGCGCCTCGAAACCCTCCAGGATGCGGTCGTACTTGATCCCCATCTGGTAGGCGAGGGTGTAGCCGGTGACGTCATAGGGCGCCTTGGGCGGCCCGCCGGGATACTCCGTGTCGTGCGGGTGGTCCTGCGGCTCGAACATGTCGAGGATGTGCGGCCGATAGGCCTGGGCCGTCTTCACCACATAGGACCCGGCCGGATAGGTCTTGCCGCCCACCGTGAAGGCCCGCGTGGCGCGATCGACGTCGACGCCGGTCTTGATCAGGGCGTTCACGAAGGCCGTGGCCGTCGGCATGTCGGCTTGGTCGGCGGGGATGACATAGCCCCGCGGGTCGCGGCTCTCCGGCGTCTGCAGGACGGCGTAGAGGCTCGGATCGACGGCCCCGGCGCGGCCGAAGAAGGCGGCCATCATCTCGTCTTCCTGGGCCGGCTTGGCGTTGGCGGCGGCCTCCTTCAGGCGGTCGATCTTGGTGGGGGTGATCGTCCAGCTGTCCTTGGAGCCGCGCTCGATGCTGTTGGCGCCCATCTTGTAGATGTTGAACAGCAGGCGTTCGCGGTTGCGCGAGGCGTAGTCGATGACCGCGCGGTCCAGGGTCCACTGGTACTCGACTGTCTGGGCCAGGCGCCAGGTCTGCGGGGCGATGGGCATGGGCCGATCACCGTTGGCCAGCTGCAGGTCCGGCACCAGCTTGACCGTCTCGGGCGTGGGGCCGCCGATGATCTCGGTCAGCAGGCCGATGGCGTTGTGGAAATAGGCGATCGAGCGGACCATGCCGTTGTGCCAGGTGGAATAGGCGGCCGCGCTGCGCGCGCCCGAACCGGGCTTGTCCTCGGCCACCAGCCGGCTGTGCATGGCCATCCCCACCTCCTGCAGGGTGGTCATGACCAGCGGGTCGTAGTTGTAGTTGAAGGGGTCGCGGAAGGGCGGGACGAACACCACCATGCCGGTCGGGCCGGTCTGGTGCTGGTTGAAGATGATCTGCGGGAACCACTCGCGGAACAGCTGGCGGTTGACGTTGGTCGTCTCGGCCATCTGCGACATGTAGTTGTCGCGGTTGTTATCGTGGCCGATATACTTCTGATACAGGCGCGGTATGGACCGGAACTCGCGCTTCTGCGGGTCTTCGTGGCGCATGTACCAGTCGGAGACCAGCTCCATGCCGTCCGGGTTGTCGTGGGCGAACAGGATGATCACGTCATCCAGCATCCGCAGCGTCTCCGGGTCGTCCATCGTCAGCATGCGATAGAGAACCTGGATCTGGCCCTGCGAGGTCACCGTCTCGGTGGCGTGCAGGCCGGCGTCGATCCAGACGACGGCCTTGCCCTCGGCGGCCAGGGCCCGGGCGTCCGCCTCGCTCAGCCCTTCGGCCTTGGCCAGACGGCGGGCGATGGTCTTGTAGTGATCGAGCCGGGCGAGGTTGGCGGGGGACGACACCACCGCCATCCACTGGGTGCGGCCCTCCTCGGTCTTGCCGAAGTCGACCAGCTTCATGCGGTCGGACTGGCCGGCCAGCGTCTTCAGATAGGCCTCGTAGGCGGTGTAGTCGGCGAGGAAATAGTCGCTGCCCGGATTCTGGGCGAAGGCCTCGCTCGGCGGCGTGATCGTCGCGGCGTCCGCCGCGCCGCCCATGATCATGACGAGCGCCAGCGCCGCGCCCGTCAGTGCGTGTTTTCGCATCATTCTCAACCCCTCTTCTCTCGACCGGAACGGCGTCGTTCCGCCTGTGGAAAATGGCTCAATGGAAGCATGTCGTGGGGGCCGCG
>CAYQPL010000053.1:6302-19343 GCA_964419395.1 uncultured Phenylobacterium sp.
GGGGGGGGGCCCGCCGCCGGGCCCCCCGCCGCGGCCTCAGTCGGCGCCGCCGGCCTTGCGGTAGGCGAGCGGCGGCTGGCGATCGCCGACCATCGCCCTGTAGGTGAAGTCCGAACCTCGCCGCGCCTCCAGCTCGGCCTTGGCCTCGGCGATCAGTTCGGGGTTGGACAGAAGTTCGGCCCCGGTCAGCGACAAGGTCTTGGCGGCGACCGCCGCACCCTTCAGGCCGATGCTCATCCCCGCCGCGGCGACGTTCTGCCAGCTGTGGCCGGCCGAGCCGGGGACGAAGGTGGCCGTGGAGAGTCCGACGGTGGGCGTGACCCACGAGATGTCGGCCACGTCGGTGGAGCCGCCGCCGGCCTCGCCGGAGGTGTCGGCGTCGCGGTAGGTCTGGATCCGGGAGACCGAGGACAGGTCCCCGCCGCCATTGGGCAGGGACTTGGCGAGCTCCTGGGCGAACCGGGTCTCCTCCGGGGTCCAGGCGACGCCGCCCACGCTGGTCAGCGACTGGTGCATCACCTTGCCCAGGACGTCATTGGGCAGGAGGTTGTAGACGCCCCCGGTCTGCTCGAACTCCACCGTGGTGCCGGTGATCATGGCGGCGCCGTCGGCGGCGGTCTTCACCCGCCCCATCACGTCGACGACGATCTTCGGATCGGCGTTGCGGACGTAGTAGTAGACCTCGGCGAAGTCCGGCACGACGTTCGGCGCCTCGCCGCCGCGGGTCACGACGTAGTGGATGCGGGTGCGGTCGGGAATGTGCTCGCGCAGATAGTTGTTGGCGACATTCATGATCTCGACGGCGTCGAGGGCCGAGCGGCCGGCCCAGGGCGCCCCGGAGGCGTGGCTCGACTGGCCGCGGAAGCGGAACTTGCCGCTGATATTGGCCATGGACGTGCCCTGGTTGGCCGAGTTGGTGTTGCCCGGGTGCCAGTGCAGGGCGACGTCCACGTCGTCGAACAGGCCCTCGCGGACCATGTAGACCTTGCCCGATCCGCCCTCTTCGGCGGGCGTGCCATAGACGCGGATCTCGCCCTGCACGTCGTTGGCCGTCATCCACTGCTTGAGGGCGACGGCCCCGGCGACGGAGGCGGCGCCGAACAGGTTGTGGCCGCAGCCGTGGCCGTTATCCCGGTCCGGCGACGGCTGCTTGACCGGCGCCGCCGCCTGGCTCAGCCCGGGCAGGGCGTCGAATTCGGCGAGGATCGCGACGACCGGGCCATCGCCCCGCTTGAAGCTGGCGACGAAGCCGGTGGGCTCGCCGGCCACGCCGGCCCGGACCTGGAAGCCGGCGGCCTTCAGCTGATCCTGCAGCAGGGCGCTGCTCTTGACCTCCAGATAGCCGAGCTCGGCATAGCTCCAGATCTTCAGGGCCGCGTCGTTCATCTTCGGCGCATAGGCGTCGACCGCGGCGGTCAGCTGGCCCTTGTCGGCCGCGGTGAGCGGGGCGGCCTGCGCCCCGGCGGCGAGCGCCCAGGCCGCGGCGCAGAGCGCGCTGGTGGCCAGCGCTTTGGAAATGGTGGTCATGAGTCCTCCCGACGCTCGGCGCATCGGGCGCCGATCTTCCTCAAGACGCAGAGGACGGCGGAAACCTCACTCCGAAACGACCGGATGAAGATCGATCGTGGCGGCGGAGCTGCGGTCGGCGCGGACCACCCCATAGGCCTCGAGGGTCGCCACGAAGCCGGCGACGTCCCCGGACTTGAACCGGCCGCTCAGCGGCGTCGAGGCGAGCGCCGGATCGGTGATCCGCACCTGGCGGGTCGAGTACCGGTTCATCTCCGCGACGATGGCGCCCAGGGGGCGGTTCTCGAAGACCAGGCTGCCGTCGCGCCAGCTGGTGAGTTCGTCGAGGTTGCGCTTCTCCACGCTCCAGGGCTCGCCGTCGGCCTGGACCAGGTGATCGCCCGGCGCCATGTCGACGCTTTCGTCGGCGGCGGCCACCCGCACCTTGCCCTCCACCAGGCTCACCGACCACCGGTGGGGATCGAGGCGGACATCGAAGGCGGTGCCGAGGGCGGTCACCGTCCGTCCGGCGGCGCTCACCACGAAGGGGCGCCGCGGGTCCTTGGCGACCTCGAAATAGGCCTCGCCGCGCACCAGCGTCAGGCGCCGGCCGTCCTCCCAGCCCGCCAGGCGGACCTCGGTGTCGGTGTTCAGCGTCACCTTCGAACCGTCCTCGAGGGTGACGGTCCGCCGGCCGCCGACCGGTGTACGATAGACGGCCAGGGCCTCCGGCCCGGCGGCGGCCATGACGCTCGCCTCTGGCGGCCGGGCCTGCCGCCACCCGCCGTAGGCCAGCAGGGCGCCGCCCATGACGGCCACGGCGAACCCGGCGGCCCAGGCCATGCGCGGGCGGGGGCGTCCGGCCTCCAGTTCGGCCTTCAGCGCCTGACGGGCGGCGAGGATCTCGGGATCCTCCTTCAGCTCCCCCAGGCGGTCCCAGGCGCCGTCCACCTGCGCCCAGGCGTCCTGGTGCGCGGGATCGGCGGCCAGCCAGGCCTTGAACGCTTCCTGCACATCCCTGTCGTCGGGATGACGCTGCAACCGCACGAACCACGACGCGGCGTCCGGGTCACCGGAAGATCCGTTTTGTCGCTGGTCGTCGTTCATCGATTTCCTGCAGTCGGATCGAGACGACCCGCAGAGCCTTTATGACGTGCTTCTCGACGGCGCTCACGGAGATGCCCAGCTGCGCCGCGGCGGCCTTATAGCTCAATCCTTCGAAACGGATGAGCATGAAAGCGGCGCGGGTGCGCGGAGAGAGCTGGCCCAGGGCCTCCAGAGCCACCTTGGCCTCCTGCTTGGCCTGGAGGATCCGGTCGGGGGATCGCTCGTCCAGCGGGTGCAGCGCCTCCTGCAGTTCGCAGTGGGCGCTGGAGCGGCGCGCCGTTTCGCGGCGGCGGCGGTCCAGCAGGACGTTGGTGGCGGTCTGGAAGATGAAGCTGGGGAGGTTGGCGACTTCCTCGCCCCGCCGGCGGCTGTGCAGCCGGAGCAGCACCTCCTGGATCAGATCGTCGATCTCGTGCGCTTCGGCCCGGCGCCGAAAAAACGCGCGAAGGGCCTGCTGATAGGGGATCGAGGCGTAGGCCAACCCCTCCGGCTCGCCCCTGGCTCCGGTCGTCTCGGCCAACGCCATTGGAATTTTCCCGAACACCCCGAATTGTCTTATTGGCGTCATGGTTGTTGATTGGAGGCGCCCGGGTCAACGACGTTTGGAGACCAGAGACGCCCAGCGGCGGCTCTGCCGGGTTTTCAGGCGATGGTGGGACGCGCGTCGGCGCCGATGACGGAGAACAGCGGCAAACCATATGACGCGCTCCGCGCGGGGCTGGCCAAGGCGCGGCGGGCGCCGGAAAGCCGTCTCTTTGACGCGGAGCCCTATCGCCCTTGAGCCTTCTCCGTCTCGGACTCGTGATCGCATGCCTCGCCGGGATCGTCCTGCCCGGCGCCGGTGCGGCGGCGGCGGAGCCCCGGGCGCCGTTCTCGATCCCGGCCGGACTTCCGCTGGACCGGGCGCTGACCCTGTTCTCGATCCAGAGTGACCGGGAAATCCTGTTCACCCCCGACATCGTGGCCGGCCGCCGCACGCGCGGCGTCGCCGGGCGCATGGCGCCGGCCGCCGCCCTGGACCGGCTGCTGCAGGGCTCCGGCCTGGGCTGGCGCGACTTCCAGGGGCGCTATCTCATCGTGCGGACCGAGGCGCCGCAGATGGAGGCCGAGGACAGGCCCCAGACCACGGCCGAGGTCGAGGGCGTGGTCGTCACGGCGCTGCGCCGCCCGACGCTCGACCGGCTGACCCCGATGTCGATGCGGGTGCTTTCCGGCGAAGACCTGACCCGCACGGGGACGGCGACGTTCAACGAGGCTGCGGGCCTGATGCCGGGCCTCACCCAGACGAGCACGGGCACCGGGCGGCATCGGCTCAGCCTGCGCGGCGTCTACGGCTCGGGCGAGGCGACCACGGCGCTTTACTACAACGACGTGCCGGTGACCGGGCCGAGCGGCACGACCGCCGACCCCGGCGGATCGGCGCCGGAGTTCCTGCTGGTCGACGTGGAGCGGCTGGAGCTTCTGCGCGGTCCGCAGGGGACGCTCTACGGCGCCAGCGCCATGGGCGGGGCCCTGAAGGTGGTGTTCAAGCGCCCGGACCTCGCCCAGGCCGGCGGCACGTTGTCGACGGACCTGTCGACCAACGCCGGCCAATGGGGCGATGCGGCGACGGTCGTGCTGAACCAGCCCCTCGTGCGCGACCGGGCGGGGCTCCGCCTGGCCGCCTATCGCCGGCGCGATCCCGCCTTCGTCGACAACGCCCGCCTGGGACTGACGGACATCAACGAGAGCATCGCCCAGGGCGTCCGCCTGGGGCTGGGCCTGCGCCTGGGCGAGGACCTGTCCGTGGACCTGACCGCCGCCTATCAGGACGCCGAGGAGACCGACACCGCATCGGGATGGGCCGGGGCGCCGCCGAATGTGAGCCGCGGCCACGTGCGCACGCCCTTCGACAGCCGCATCGCGATGTACGAGGGGGCCTTGTCCTGGCGCGTCTCGGGCATGAGCCTGTCGGCCAACGCCGCGGCCTACAGCTGGGACAGCACCCGGCGCATCGACTACACCGGCACGCTGGAATCGGAACGGCTGAGTCCGGACGGCTGCCTGCGCTACTTCCAGCTCAACGCGCCGGGCGCCTGCACGCCGGCTCAGCTGGCCAGCTACTCGGCCTATGTGGACAGCCGCGCGCCCGGGCTCCTGCACCAGCCGATCCGGCTCGACGCCCAGGTCCAGGAGCTTCGCCTGCAGTCGGAGACGGAGGGCTTCTTCGCCTGGACGGCCGGCCTGTTCCACGAGGTGCGCGACGATGTCGTCGACAGCCAGGTGCTGGCCGCCGACGCCGCCAGCGGCCTGCCGCGGGCCGACGCCGGGTTCACCGGCCGGCGCATCGTCGACAGCCGCCTGATCCAGAGGGCGGTCTATGGCGAGGTGACGCTGGGCGCCGACCGCGACACCGCACTGGTGCTGGGCGCGCGGCGGTTCGAATACGAAAAGCGCACCCAGGGGCAGGCCCTGGTGGTCAATGTCATCTCCAACACCACCGACGCCAACTTCCGCAACATGACGGGGGAGAACGGCTGGAGCCTGAAGGTCCTGGCCAGCCATCGCTTCTCGCCGACCGCCATGGGCTATGTGCAGGCCTCGCAGGGCTTCCGGCCGGGCGGGGTCAATCCGGCTCCGGGTCTGCCGCCGAACCTGTCGGCCTATGGGGCGGATTCGCTCTGGAACTACGAGATGGGCTTCAAGGCGAGCTGGCTGAACAACCGCCTGACCCTCGATGCGGCGGCCTATCGCATCGACTGGCGGGACATGCAGTACACCGCCAGCAGCGCCAACGGCGCCTTCTCCTTCATCGCCAATCTGGGGCGGGCGCGGGTGAACGGTCTCGAGGCCGACGCCAGCTTCGTGGTCGGCCCGCAGTTCCGGGGCGGGGCCAATCTGGCGATCACCGACGCCGTGCTGACCAGCAACCAGGCGAGCGCGGATGGGGTGGGCCTCGGTTCGGCCGGCGACCGCATTCCCGCCGTCGCGCGCCTTTCGGCCGAGGGATGGCTGGAGCGGCGCATCGACCTGCCGTCGGGCTGGGAGGTGCTTCTGCGCGGGGATGTCGCCTATGTCGGCCCGTCCCACAGCACGTTCCAGCCCGGCGTCGGGGCGGACGTCGCCCTGGGCGACATCTGGCTGCTCAACCTGCGCGCCACCGTGCGCGGCGGCGACTGGAGTCTGGCGGCCTATGTCGACAACGCCGCCGACGCGAACTCGCCGGAATTCGCCACCACGGGCCGGCAGCCGACCGTCTTCGCGCCCCGCCCGCGCCGCTTCGGCCTGGTCGCCGCCTATGCGTTCTAGGCGCGGCCAGGACGGCGTCTCCCGACGCCTCGGCCTCCCTCGACCTCAATCAGATCGCGTCGCGCTCCAGGTGAACACCTGCTTCGAGAGAAGGACGTCGACCTTCTGCACATGCGCCGGGCGGGCGAGCAGGCGGTTCATTCGCGCGACGTCCCGGAAGATGTCGCCACCCCCGCCGGCCACATGCGCCTCGCGGCCGGCGATGTCGGGGAACGTCTCGAAGATGGCGAAGGTCGTGCGTGAGTGGCGCACCGCGTACCACGGGCCGGTGGCGGGCTCGTGCTCGACGCAGTCTCGAATGTCCCGAAGCATCTGCAGAACCTCGTCCTGGCGGCCCGGGCGCGCCTCGATCAGGATGTAGAAGGCCTTGCGACCCTCATCTCCGTCGTCGCCCGTCATGACGACGCCGCGGTGCTGTGGTGTCGATTGCCCGGCCATTTGCGATCCCTCCGCCTCGTGAACCTACCGGCGTCGTATCCTCTCTTCGGGCGACGGCGGGTTGCCCGATCCCTCGAGAACCTTGCCTGAAACTCCGACCTCGCCCTACCGTCGCGATGAGCCGGTAAGGATGTCTGCATGACCCAAGCCTTACGCGAGGCCGTTCGCCGCTACACCGCGCGGCATGCTGACGCCGCGGGGATCGCCCGCACCGCCGTCAGGGGTCTGAACCTCGTGCGCACCACCTCGGCGGGCGAGCTTCGGCACGCCGTCGAGCGGCCGCTGATCTGTCTCGTCGTCCAGGGCGCCAAGCAGGTCGCGCTGGGGGGCCGAACCCTGGCCTTCAACGCCGGGGATTCAATGCTGCTTACCGCGGACGCGCCGACCGTCAGCCGGATCACCGAGGCAAGCGCCGCCGCACCTTACCTTGCGCTGGCGCTCAATCTGGACGCGGCTGTGATCGCCGCCCTCGGCGCCGAGATGAAAACCGCCGCCGTCGATGTCGGCCCGGCGCTCCGCTTCCAGCCGACCGACGCCGAGGTGGCCGACGCGGCGCTGCGCATGGTCGCTCTGCTGGAACGGCCGGCTTCGGTTCCGGTGCTTCAGGCTCAGCTGGTGCGCGAGATGCACTATTGGCTCCTCGCAGGGCGCCACGGCCTCGCCATTCGCCGGTTGGGCTCGCCCGACAGCCAGGCGGGGCGGATCGCGCGGGCGGTCGAGATCCTCCGCAAGGACTTCGTCTCGCCGATCCCGGTGGCGCGACTGGCGGCGGCGGCCCGCATGAGCCCGTCGACCTTCCACAAGCATTTTCGGGCCGTGACCTCGCTGTCGCCCCTGCAGTTCCAGAAGCAGCTGCGGCTCGTCGAGGCGCGGCGCCTGATGCTGGCCCAGGGCCTCAAGCCGAGCGTCGCCGCCTACGAGGTCGGATACGAGAGCGTGCCGCAGTTCACCCGGGAGTATCGT
Organism: uncultured Phenylobacterium sp.; assembly: GCA_964419395.1. GTDB lineage: Bacteria > Pseudomonadota > Alphaproteobacteria > Caulobacterales > Caulobacteraceae > Phenylobacterium. Next base: position 13,605 of record CAYQPL010000053.1, read on the forward strand.
CGGCAGTTCGGTCAACCGCCGGGGCGGGAGACCCGGCCGGCGAGGCGAGCGAGCCAGGCCTCCGAGCGCAAGCCCCGCACATCCGGTTGAAGGCCCGATCTGCGGCCCAGTCCGGCTCGCCTTCTGGCGCCGGTCTGAAGAACGGGCGGGGGATGCCTGGCGGCGCCGCCGCAGCTTTGGCGCAGCAGGCGGCTGGAACGTTCGGCGGCCTCCCGCCGAAAATCCGCGCCATGCGTTGGCCACTGCTTCGAGGACGAGGTCACCGGCGGCACGGCCGTGGCCCGCCTCAGCCTGTTGGGCCAGTCGAGGGAACGACAGACATCCGTGGCGGCCCGGAAGGGACTCGAACCCCTGACCTTCGGTTTAGGAAACCGCTGCTCTATCCTGCTGAGCTACCGGGCCGGCGGGCGTTCGATGCCACGGGGCGGGGGCCGGGGACAAGCCCCGCCGCCCCCCGGCCTCGCCATGGCCCGGAACCCGGGGCCGGCGCCCGAAACGAAGAACGCCCGGCGCGGGGCCGGGCGTCCTGTCGGTCGTTCATCCCGTCGGCGTCAGGCCGCGGCGGCCTTCACCAGGAGGGACTTGTTGAGCATGACGATGGCCGCGTCGCGGTCGATCTGCTCGATGGCGGCGACTTCGCGAGCCATGCGGTCGAGCGCCGATTCATAGAGCTGGCGCTCCGAATAGGACTGCTCGGGCTGGTTCTCGGCCCGGTGCAGGTCGCGGACCACCTCGGCGATGGAGATCAGGTCGCCGGAATTGATCTTGGCTTCGTACTCCTGGGCGCGGCGGCTCCACATGGTGCGCTTCACGCGCGCGCGGCCCTTCAGCGTGTTCAGCGCCTGGCTGACCACGTCGCCTTCGGCCAGGGAGCGCAGGCCCGAGCTGCGCGCCTTGCCCGTCGGCACCCGCAGGGTCATCTTCTCGTGGTCGAAGGTGATCACGTACACTTCAAGCGAAAGACCGGCGACTTCCTGGGTCTCGATCGCCTGCACCTGCCCGACGCCATGGGCCGGATAGACGACGTGATCGCCAACCTGGAAATCCAGACCGTTCTTGCTCATCGCAATGACCTTTCAATTGCGTCGCTCGACCGCGGGAGTCACGGAAAACCCCGCTGAATGGGACAAACCGGCCTCGCCCGCGAAAGTTCGCGACAGCCGGAAACCCATAAAACGGAGTAGACCTCTTAAGACACCCTCGCCCCTGGCGGGCGTTTTCGGCCGGAGACGGCTCTTCTGCTCTTTCGACGGGGCAGGCGACAGCCGCCTACCGCCACGTCGAGTGTGACGATAGCATAAAGTTCAGCCGAAAGAAAGGCTTGGCGCCGCCGCGCAGCAGTCGGCCGGCCCGCTGCTTACGAGCCGCGGCCAGGCTTCTCGCTGAAGTACTTCTCGAACTTGCCGGTCTCGCGCTCGTACTCCTCGCGGTCTTCGGGCGGGTCGCCCTTCACCGTGATGTTCGGCCACACCCGGGAGTATTCGGAATTGATCCGCAGCCACTTGCCGTCCGGATCATCCTCCGTGTCCGGCTTGATCGCATCGACCGGGCACTCGGGTTCGCAGACGCCGCAGTCGATGCACTCGTCCGGATTGATGGCGAGGAAGTTCTCGCCCTCGTAGAAGCAGTCGACCGGGCAGACCTCCACGCAATCCATGAACTTACATTTGATGCAGGGATCCATGACGATGTAGGTCATCGGGTCAAAAGCTCCGTCGCGCCGAACTTGTGCGCGTGTTTTAGAGGCGCGGGTTTTTCACGGCGCGGGCGCGCCTTGTCAACCTGGGCCCATAGCGTCTTTGGGCCGCGCCCGCCGCTCAGGAAATCTCCAAGGGGCAATAGAGGGCTCGGGCTTCGGCCGGGGGGCCGCGGCGGACGCCGAGCGCGGCGACGGTGACGGCGGTCAGCCGGCCGCCGACCGCAAAGACCAGGGCGTCGCCCACCCGCACCGCCCGCGAGGGCTTGTCGAGGCGGGTCTCCTGGCCCGTCCGGGTCAGCCGCACGCGCCCTTCCTCGACGAACTTGGCGGCCATGGAGCGGGTCTTGAAGAAGCGCGCGCGCCAGAGCCAGACATCGATCCGACAGGAGTCGGCCGCTTCGCTCACGCGGCGCTTCCGCCCGATGGCCGGCGTCGGCGCGGACGTCGGCGGCGGCGCGGCTGGGCGGCCCTGGTCTCCGACTCCGGCGGCGCCGGCGGTTCGGAGGGAGCCGGCTTCGCCTTCGGGTTCCGCCGCGGCCGGACCGGACGCGCCGCCTCGGTCTTCAGGGCGGCCAGGGCGGCGAAGGGGGAGGCCGAGGGCGCCCGCGTCGCCGGCTGAGCCTTGGCGGCCTTCTCGCCACGGCGGCGCCAGGCGGTCGGTTCCCCGGTCCGGGGTTTGCTGGCCGGCGCATAGCCCAGGGCGCGCAGGATCTGGTCGGTCTCGCCGGGACTCCAGCCGAGCTCTTCGCGCGCCTGGTCGATGAGGAGCGACGCGCCGGCCTGGCGCGGGGCGGCGCGCAGCCGTTCGTCCAGCCGCTCGAGCCCCGTGACCGGGACGAGGAGCCGGCCGACCGGACGCAGGCCGAAGGCGGCGAGCCGCCAGGCCTCGGGGGCGGGGTCGGGCGCGCGGGAGACGCCGGCCGGAGGCCGCCAGCCGGCCTCGGCCGCGAAGGCCTGGGCGAAGGCCTGGGCGTCTTGCCGCAGCAGGCCCGGCATGAACAGGCTGAAGGCGCCTATGCGCACGCCCAGGCCCTTCAGCGCCCGGCGCTCCACCTGGCTCAGCGCCTTGACCTCGTCACGCACCTCGGCGCGGTCCAGCACGCCGCCGTTCTCCAGCAGGCGGTAGGCGATGCCGCGCGGCAGGCCCTTGATCTTGCCGTCGGCGACGGCGGCGTCGAGCTTGCGCAGGGACGACAGACGCCGTCCGGCCTCGGCCGCCAGCCAGGCCTCGATCCGCCGCTGGGCCCGCTCGCGCGCGGCGGCCTCGCCCAGTTCGCCGAAGAGACGCGCCCGCGGCGAAAAAGGCCGCCCGCCGGCCACGGCCGCCGCCGCCTCGCCCCGCCACAGGATCGCGCCGTCGGGCGTCAGGGCGAAGGCCTCGTCGGGTTCGGCGGCCAGACGGCCCAGCCGGCGCGCGATCTCCGGGCCCACGGCGGCGGTGGCCGCGGCGCGCAGGGCCTTGGTCTCCAGCACGGTGGAGCCGCGGGCGGCCTCGAAGGCGACCCCGGACAGGCGGCCGACATACTGCCCCTCGACGGTCACCGCGCCGTCGCCGGCCACGCCCGCCAGCATCTCGTGGCGTACCCGCAGGCCGCGCATCAGGGCGCTGGTCCGCCGGTCGACGAAGCGGGCCATCAGCTTTTCGTGCAGGGTGTCCGACAGCCGGTCCTCCAGCTGCCGCATCCTGCCCTGCCAGCCGGCGGGATCGACCAGCCAGTCGGGCCGGTTGGCGACATAGGCCAGCGTGCGGACGGCCGCGAGGCGTTGGGCGAGCGCGTCGATCTCGCCGTCCGTGCGGTCCAGGTGCCTGTGCTGCCGGGCGATCCAGTCGTCGGCGATGCGGCGGCGGCCGGTGGTCAGCTGGTCGAACAGGTCGCGCACCAGACGCATGTGCTCCTCGGCCGAGGCCTTGCGGAAGTCCGGCGTCTGGCAGACGTCCCACATCCGGAACAGGACGCTGCGGTCCCGCGCCCGGTTCGCCACCTCCGGATCGGCGGCCAGCTGGCGCAGGGTGATCTCGTCCAGGCTCTCCTGGGCGAGCTTCAGGCCCGGCCGCTGCGGCGACTGCGCCAGCGAGCGCATCAGGGCGGGCAGGGAGCCGAAGTCCAGCCGCGCGTTGCGCCACTCCGCCCCGGCCACCGGCTCGAACTGGTGGTTCTCCACCGCCTCGACGAGGTCGGCGTCCATCTCGTCGCAGTCGCCGGTGACGCCGAAGGTGCCGTCGGTGCGGAAGCGGCCGGCGCGGCCGGCGATCTGGCCGATCTCCTGCGGATGCAGCCAGCGGGTGCGCTTGCCGTCGAACTTGCGCAGGCCGGCGAAGGCCACATGGTCGACATCCATGTTCAGGCCCATGCCGATGGCGTCGGTGGCCACCAGGAAGTCGACCTCGCCCGACTGGTAGAGCTCCACCTGGGCGTTGCGGGTGCGGGGGCTGAGCGAGCCCATGACCACGGCCGCCCCGCCGCGCTGGCGGCGGATCAGCTCGGCGATGGCGTAGACCTGGTCGGCGGAGAAGGCGACGACGGCGCTGCGCCGCGGCAGGCGGGTCAGCTTCTTCGAGCCCGCATAGGTCAGGCTGGAGAACCGCTCGCGCCCGACGATCTCGGCGTCCGGCAGCATGCGGCGGACCAGCGGCGCCATGGTCGAGGCGCCCAGCAGCATGGTCTCGTATTTTCCGCGGGCGTGCAGCAGGCGGTGGGTGAAGACGTGGCCCCGCTCCGGATCGGCGCAGAGCTGGATCTCGTCGACCGCCAGGAACTCCACCTCGCGCGACAGCGGCATGGCCTCGACGGTGCAGACGAAATAGACCGCCCGGGGCGGGACGATCTTCTCCTCGCCGGTGATCAGGGCCACCGAGCGGGCGCCGCGCAGCTTGACGATACGGTCGTAGATCTCGCGGGCCAGCAGCCGCAGGGGCAGGCCGATCATGCCCGAGGCGTGGCCCAGCATACGTTCGACCGCCAGGTGGGTCTTACCGGTATTGGTGGGCCCCAGCACCGCCACGAGGCGCGACGGCGCAGCGCCCGAAGGGCGGTCACTCATGGCTCGAAGGTGGGGCCGGAATCGCGCGCGCACAAGCGCGGGCGCGCAGGCTTCACCCAGCTGTCATCGCAAGGGACGGGGGCGCTCAGGCGGCCTGGCGGATGCGGGCGGGCGGCAGGTCGTCGAAATCGGCGCGGGACTGGCCCATCTTCGCCAGGTCGTCGCCGATCCGGGCGTAGCTGGCGCGGGCGCCGCGGACGTCATCGTAACCGGCGTCGCCGGGCTTCAGCACGGTCTGGTGGCCGCTGTTCGGATCGAAGGCGATCTTCACCTCGACGCCCAGGTTCTCGCTGATCTTCGCCTCGCGCTCGGCGGCCGCCTTCGCCTTGGCGACCTCGCCGCGCAGATAGTCGGTGACGGCGTTCGGGTCCTGGCTCGTGAAGACCTCGACCGGAATGAAACCCAGGCCGCCCACGTCGCGCAGCGGTTCGGCCGGAGCGGTCGGCTGCAGGGTTTCCACGGCGGGCATCGTCGCCAGGCCATAGGCGCCGGCGGCGCGGGCCTGGGCGAAGGCGGCGAACTGGGACGGCGCGACATCCACCTGCTGCAGGGCGCTGGTCACCGCCGCCGGTTCGGCGAGCGGGTTGGGCGGCGGGGCCAGCGACTTGGCCGCCGGGGCCACGGGCGCCACCGGCTGCACCGGCAGGACCAGTTCGCGCGCGGCGTTCACCCGCTGGGCAGGTTCTGCCGAGCGGGCGCGCGTCAGCGCTTCCAGCAGGAAGGAGTTGCCGGTTCCAGAGACTGCAGAGACCATCTCGCGCTCCTCTTGCCGTGCGCCCCGCAAGAGACGTGCCGCCGGCGCCCGCCGCGGCCAAGCTTGAGGACGATCGGTTAACCGGCTGGGCCGTAGGCTGGCGCCGTGGCGACCTTGACGACAGCGGGCGGAGAGGATGCGGCGACGCGCGAGCGGACGCGCCGGCCCTTCGCCCTGCCCGATCGCCTCATCGGCGGCGCCTGGCTGGCGGCTGCGCCCCTGGCCGCCGTCGGCGGCGTGCTTT
>CAYQPL010000053.1:19353-21036 GCA_964419395.1 uncultured Phenylobacterium sp.
TGTCGGGCGGCGCCTTCGCCGCGGCGGCGGTCCTGACCGGCGCCGCGGCGTGGGACCGGCTGCGCACGCATCGCATGGCGGCGCGGGGTCTGGAGGAACGGCCGCCCTCGCTCTCCGCCGCCGTCGCCTGTCTGGCCGAACGGCTCGCCGCCCTGGGCCACCGCACCGCCCAGATGCATCCGGTCACCGGCCTGCCGACCCGCGAGCCCTTCTGCGAGGCCATCGCCGACGACATCGCGTCCCGGGGCGCGCCGCGCCTGATGGGCCTGCTGCGGTTCGCCGACTTCGACCGGCTGGCCGGCTTCGACCTGGCCTTCGCCGAGGAGGCCCTGGCGCAGTTCGCCGGCCGTCTGGGGACGGCGGTGAAGGCCGGCCACGCGGTGGGTCAGATCGACCGCGACTGCGTGGCGATCTGGTTCTCCGGCTCCGACATGGCCGAAGCCTTCGGCGAGCTGCGCGCCCTGACCCATGTGGCGCGCCAGGAGATCAGCGGGTCGGAGGCCGTGCTCTCGCCGACCGTCGAGGTCAGCGCCGTGTCCTATCCCCGCGACGGGGCCGAGGGCGGCCGACTGATCCTGAAGGCCACCGCGGCGCTCTCCCGCGGCGGTGTCGGGAGCCACCGCCCGCCGCTCTCGGCGGAGGCGGCGCGCGAACAGTTCATGCTGGAACAGGACCTCGCCCAGGCCATCGAGGAAGATCAGCTGGCCATGGTCTTCCAGCCGGTCGTCGATCTCGCCGCCGGCCGCATCATCGGCGCCGAGGCCCTGATGCGCTGGAACCATCCCAAGCTCGGCCCCGTCTCGCCGGCCCGGTTCATTCCGGTGGTGGAGTCCCTGGGCCTCTCCGACCGCTACGGTCTTTGGGCGCTCAACACCGCCTGCCGGGAGGCGAGCCGCTGGCGGGAGGCCGGCGCGGCGGGGCTGAAGGTGGCGGTGAACCTCTCGGCCCGCCAGCTTCTCGATCCGCACCTCAGCGCCAAGGTCGAGCGCACCCTGGCCCGGCACGGGCTGCCGCCGCAGGCGCTGGAGCTGGAGCTCACCGAGACCGCCGCCATGGCCGACGGCGAGCGGACCGTGCGGCTCTTCTCCGCCCTGCGGACGCTTGGGGTGAGCCTCGCCATCGACGATTTCGGCAGCGGCTATTCCAGCCTCAGCTACCTGAAGAACCTGCCCTTCGACAAACTGAAGATCGACCGGGAGTTCGTCTCCCAGGCCGACCGGCGGCGCGACAGCCGCGCCATCTGCCGCGCCCTGATCGAACTGGGCCGCGGTCTCGATCTGCAGGTCCTGGCCGAGGGCGTGGAGACGCCGGAGGAGGTCGCGGCCCTGCAGGCGCTCGGCTGCCACATCTTCCAGGGCTATCGTTTTTCGCGGCCCCTGCCGGCCGACGTGTTCTGCGGCCTGGCGGCCGATCCCGACGCGCTGCGCCGGCTCATCGGCGGCGCCCCTGTTCCGAACCTGACGGCAAGCGAGCTTTCGGCATGACGACCCTCCGTTCCGCGGCGCGCCTGACCGCCGCCCTGGCCCTCGCCGGCGCGCTGCTGGCCGCCTGCGCCACGCCCGCGCCGCACCCTGCGGAGACGCCTTCCGCCGCCCCCGGCCGCGCCTGGGGCGAGATGGCGCCCATCCCGAACCCGCCCGAGGACACGCCCTCGGCCCCCGCCGCCGCGCCCGCGCCCCGCCG
>CAYQPL010000054.1:0-11847 GCA_964419395.1 uncultured Phenylobacterium sp.
CGCGGGCGCCGCTGAGCGAGGCCGAAGATCCAGGCCGCTGCGGCCAGGACCACCGCGGCGGCCAGCAGGCGAGCGAGGCCCATCGGCCCGGCCTGCAGGCTGAGCACCCAGACGAGCCAGGCCGCCGCGCCGTACATGGGGAAGGCCAGCGCCTTCTTCAGCACGTCCATCCAGGGCCCGGGCCGGGGCAGCCGCGCCAGCAGGCCCGGGGCGAAGGCGGCGCCCACGAAGGGCGCGGCGAAGCCCAGGCCCAGGGCGGCGAAGACGGCCAGGGCCGCGGCCGGCGTCTGGGTGAGCGCCCAGCCCAGGGCGGGCGCCATGAAGGGGGCCGTACACGGCGCGGCCACCACCACGGCCAGGACGCCGGTGAAGAAGGCGCCGGCATAGCCGCCGCGGCTGGCCATGCCCGAACCGACGCCCTGCAGGGACGCGCCGATCTCGAAGACGCCGGAAAGGTTCAGGGCCACGGCCAGCATCAGCAGGGCGAGGCCCGCCACCACGGCCGGCGACTGCAGCTGGAATCCCCAGCCCACGGCCGCGCCGGCGGCCTGGGCGGCGATCAGCGCGCCGGCCAGCGCCAGGAAGGTGACCAGCACGCCCCCCAGGAAGGCGATCCCCTGGCGGCGGGCGGCGGCCTGCTCGTGCGCGTGGCCGGCCAGGCTGGCCGCCTTCATGGCCAGGATGGGGAAGACGCAGGGCATCAGGTTGAGGATCAGCCCGCCAAGGAGGGCGAAGCCGATGGCGAGCGGCAGGCCGAGCCCCGCCCCGCCACCGTCGGCCTCTCCGCTGCGAGCGGCGGGGGGCGGGCCGAGGCCCGCGGCGCCGGCCGGGGCCGCCCCGGGCGCAGCGGCGATCTCGTAATAGGCGTCGCCCACCTTCAGCACGCCCGCCAGGCTCTGCGGCGGCTCCGGCGCCTGGAAGACGAAGCCCGGGGTCAGGGCCAGGGTCAGGCCCTGCGGGCCACGCTCGATGGCCTGGGGCGCGGCATGGTCGATCATGCCGCCCTCGAAGGGGAAGAAGTAGCTGTCGGCCTTGTCGGCCCCGGCGATCGCCGCCCCCGCCACGGCGAGGGAGAGCTCTCCGTCGGCCATCTGATAGGCGGCGGTCAGGTCCGCGGTCCGCGGCAGGGCGGCCAGCGCCTCGCCGATCGGCCCGGCCCAGCGGCCGGCCGGCGCGGCGGGTTCGGCCTGCACCGGCAGGGTGAGGGTCAGGTCGGCGTTCTCCGGGATGCAGATCTCTTCGCAGACCAGGAAGGTGGCCGCCGCCTTCAGGGTGACGCTCTGGCCCACCGGCGCATCGGCCGGCGCGGTCAGCGTCATCGGCAGCAGCACCTCGCCGGAATAGCCGTAGTTCATCAGCGGGCCGGTAGGCTGGCGGTGGGGCGGCGCCCATCTGAAGTCGCCGACCCGCCAACCGGGCGGCAGGGTCCATTCGACCCGGGTCGGCTCGCCGGAATCGCCCGCGTTCCGCCAGTAGGTGTGCCAGCCGTCGTCGATCTCCTGGCGCAGGGCGAGGTCGATCGTCTGCCCCGGCGCGATGGCGCGGGTTTCGGCCACCAGCTCGGCCCGGAGGTGACCCGTGTCGATGGGCGCCGCGGAGGCCGTGTTCGCGCCGGCCACACCCAGGAGGGCGGCGAGGAGAAGACCGGCGAGGCTGCGCATCATGCTTGATCTCGAACCTGGTTATGCAAGCCGCTATATGGCCCCATCGGCGAGGCGCACAAAGGGTCCAGGCGATTCGCCGGGACGCGCCCGCCCATTTGACCTCTACGAGAGCTCGGCCGGGATGGTTTCAGCCCCGCCGCCAGGAGTCCATCGATGCCCGCCCCCTTCGACGAGATCGAGATCGGCCAGGTCGTTCCCCTCGGCGCCGCCGCCGTCGACGCGCGCGCCCTGGAGGCCTTCATCGCCGCTTTCGCGCCCGGGTGGACCCTTGAGCGGGGCGCGCCCGACGCCATGGTCTACGCCATCTGGACGCGGCTCGACGCCCAGGCCGTCGTCGGCTGGCCCCAGACCAAGCGGCTGGGCGTCGACGCCCTGCGCTGGGTGCGCAACCCGCCGCCGGGCGAGCTGCTGCGCGGCCGCATGACGGTGATGGGCAAGGATCCGGTGGGCGAGGGCAAGGGGATCGTCATCGCCCAGCACGACCTGCTGGACGAGGCGGGCCGGCTGGTCTTCTCCTGCCTCACCCGCAGCGTCTTCGCCCGCTGACGCCCGCCGGGGGACGGGCGCCGCGCGGCGGCGGCCTCAGCTGTTGGCGGCGACGGGCGCCTGCTGCTGGGCCTGACGGAACATGGTCACGGCCACCAGCCGGTCCCACTGCACCAGCGAGAAGATGTGGGCGTAGATCTGGTCCAGGGCGCCGGACTGGCGCAGGTCCAGGAACTTGTCGGTCGGCAGCTCGCGCAGACGCTCGACCGAGACCCCGAAATAGTCGGCGATCTTCTGCGGTTCGCCGGGCGACCCGTCCTCGTTGGTCGGGGTGTGGAAGGATTCCTTGGACTCGAACAGGTCGAGCGCCTTCAGCAGCTGCACGAAGCTCTCGGTCTTCTGACGCTCGGCCTCGTAGTTGTTGCAGAAGGTCAGGCAGTTGCGCGTGTACTCGGTCGGCTCGCCCTTTTCGTCGAAGAAGGCCATCTCCGGATCCGTCTCGGCGAAGAAGGGGGCGGCGCGGTCGACGCACAGGATCGACTGGCCGGCCTTGCGGTCGTTGGCGAAGACGAAGGGATAGCGGCGCACATAGGCCGGCACGTAGACGCCGGCGTCGAACAGGCCGTTCTCACCCAGGAAGATGTTCTGGTCGTGGTTCAGGCCCATGACCATCAGCGGGGTCTTCTCCTCGCCGACGAAGATGATCGGGGCGGTGGCCGCGGCCGGCTGGAACTCGCTGACCGTCAGCGGCACCAGGTTGTGCTTGCCGGCGAAGGCGAAGGGGCCGTCGATCCGCTTGACCCCCATGCCCTTGTGGGTCGTGGGGTTCAGGGGCTCAGGCTTGGAGTAGAAGAGGACGTTGCCGGTGATCTCGCCTTGGGCGGACGCGGGGGTCTCGGTCATCAGGAACCTTCGAGGACTTCTAGGGCCCTGGCTGCGGCCGAAAAGGCCGCCGCGCAAGGCGATCGGGGGCTTCTAGCCGATCGCACCTGGGGCGGCAAATCCCCGGCGCGCGCTTGCGTCGCGACGCCTCTGCCGTTTCAATCCCGCGCCATAGAAAGACCGTCCCGCATCAAGCGGGTTCGTGGAGGAACGATTTCAAGATGCCCATCTATTATCCCGACATTCTCGACCAGCGGACGCCGGCCCGCACCTTCACCTATGGGGACAAGGACGTGATGCTCTACGCGCTCGGCGTGGGCATGGGTCAGGACCCGATGAACGAGACGGAGCTGCCCTTCGTCTACGAGAAGAACCTCAAGGTCATCCCGACCGCCGCCACGGTGCTCGCCGCCGGCGCCCGCGCCGCCGCCCGCGACGCCGAGCCCCCGAAGATGCCGGAGGGCCATCGCCCCAGCCAGATCAACTTCCTGATGGTCGTCCATGGCGAACAGAAGGTGGAGCTGCACAAGCCCCTGCCGACCAAGGGGACCTTCACCATGGAAGGCCGCACCATCGGCGCCTATGACAAGGGCAAGGACAAGGGCGCGGTCGTCATCAACGAAACCGTCTGGACCGACGAGGCCGGCGAGAAGGTCGCCACCCTGACCTCGTCGACCTTCGCCCGCGGCGACGGCGGCTTCGGCGGCCCCTCGGAAGGCGCGCCCGAACCGCACAAGGTGCCCGACCGCGCGCCGGACATGTCGGTGGACTTCACCACCCGCGAGGACCAGGCCCTGCTCTACCGCCTGAACGGCGACCGCAACCCGCTGCACTCCGATCCGGACTCGGCCAAGCGTTCGGGCTTCCCGCGGCCGATCCTGCACGGCCTGTGCACCTACGGCATCACCTGCCGCGCCATCCTGCAGGCGGTGACCGATTTCGATCCCGACCAGATCAAGAGCCATCAGGCGCGCTTCTCCGCCCCGGTCTTCCCCGGCGACACCATCACGGTGGACATCTGGAAGGACGGCAAGGAGATCAGCTTCGAGGCGCGCGTGAAGGATCGCAACGCCACGGTGATCAAGAATGGCCTGACCGTCCTGCGCTAGCGCGTTTCTCGGCTCCGGAACGGTTCCCCCGCGCGGGGAGCCGTTCTAGGAGTGGGGGATGATCCGTCTGCACCCGTCCCTCGCGGCCCTCGCCGCCGCCGCCGGCCTCGCCGCCTGCGCCATGTCCGGCGCCTCGCCGGTCGCCGCACCGCCTGTCGATTCCGAAGCCGCGAGCTTCGTCCCGCCCGAGATCGAGGGCTATCTCGCCGCCTCCGACCTCGACGGCGCCGCCCTGATCGGCCCGCCGCCGTCCCCCGACAGCCCCCGTGGCAGGTCCGACGCCACCCGCTTCGCGCAGACCCGCGCCCTTGAAGGCACCGACCGCTGGACCAAGGCCGCCGCCGACGCCGACCTCTGGGGCGGCAAGGCGCTGAAGGGCTATGCCTGCGCCGCCGGCCTCGACGTCAACCCGCAGACGACGCCCGTGACCGTCCACATCCTGGAGCGGATCGAGCAGGACGTGCGCACCATCGGCACCCCGGCCAAGGATCACTATGGCCGCCCCCGCCCGCTGATCGGCAACGACGCGCCCATCTGCGTGGCCCGCGCCGACTGGATGAAGACCAACGCCTCCTATCCGTCGGGCCACTCCATGACCGGCTGGGCCTGGGCGCTGGGCCTGGCCGAACTGGCGCCGGCCAAGGCCAACGAACTGATGGCGGCCGGGAAGGAGATGGGGACCTCCCGCGTCATTTGCGGCGTCCATTACGAGAGCGACGTGGAGGCCGGCCGGGATCTCGCCGCGGCCATGGTGGCGCGCATGCACGCCGATGCCGAATTCCGCGCAGACATGGAGAAGGCCCGCCGCGAGGTGGCCCGCCTCTCGGCCCCGCCCGCCGGCTGCGACGGCTAGGCCTTCGCCACCCAGACCCAGGCGGGCCGGAAGGGGTCGCCCGGCGGCACGGTCGGATTGTCGAAGTCCAGATCGGCGCGTCGGGCCATGCCCAGCCGCGCCATGACGGCCTGAGACCGAAGGTTATGCGGCGCGGTGTAGGCCCAGACCTCCTTGAGCCCCACACGGTCGAAGGCGTCGGTCAGCGCGGCGCCGGCCGCTTCGGTGGCGTAGCCCTGGCCCCAGGTCTGCGGGATCAGCCGCCAGCCGATCTCCGGCGTGCCGGCGACAGGCTGGCTCTCGTGGGCCGGCATGACGCCGCACCAGCCCAGCACACGACCGTCGGACCTACGCTCGATGCAGAAGCGGCCATAGCCCAGGCGCTCGAAGGTCTGCTCCACCCGATCGACGCGCGCGTCCGCCTCGGCCGGGGTCAGCACGCCGCCCAACCAGGCCATGACCTGCGGGTCGGCGCAGATGGCGTGGAAGGCGGGCCGGTCCTCGTCCCGCCAGCGTCGCAGGATGAGCCGCTCGGTCTCGATCATGCGGCGAGCTTAGGCGGCATGGCGGCCCCGCGCCACGGCTCAGGCCGGACGCGGGCCTGCGAGCGCGCCGTAGAGGTCCGTCCGCCGGTCGCGGAAGAAGCCCCAGGCCGCGCGGTGGGTGGCCAGGAAGTCCAGGTCGAACTCCGCCGCCAGCACGCCCTCCTCGTCGCGGCCGAACTCGGCCACCAGGTCGCCGCGGTGGTCGGCGATGAAGGAGGAGCCGTAGAAGCGCTGGCCGCCGCCCGGATAGCCGTCCCAGGGCTCGAAGCCCGTGCGATTGGCGCCGATCACCGGGATGACGTTGGAGACGGCGTGACCCTGCATGGCGCGGCGCCAGGGGGCGGCGGTGTCCAGGGTCTCATCGTGGGGCTCCGAGCCGATGGCGGTGGGGTAGAAGAGCGCCTCGGCGCCCATCAGGGCCATGGCGCGGGCGGCCTCCGGGTACCACTGGTCCCAGCAGATGCCGACGCCGATGCGCCCGAAGCGCGTGTCCCAGACGCGGAAGCCGGTGTCGCCGGGCCGGAAATAGTACTTCTCCATATAGCCCGGACCGTCCGGGATATGGCTCTTGCGATAGACGCCCATCAGCGAGCCGTCGGCGTCGACCATGACCAGGCTGTTGAAATAGTGCGGCCCCTCGCGCTCGTAGATCGAGATCGGCAGCACCACGCCCAGTTCGCCGGCCAGCGGGGCCAGCGCCGTGACGCACGGATGCTCGCGCCAGGGATGGGCGGTGGCGAACCAGCGCTCCTCCTGGGCGACGCAGAAATAGGGACCCTGGAAGAGCTCGGACGGCAGGATGACCTGGGCGCCGCGGTCGGCCGCCTGGCGGATGAAGTCGGCGGTCTTCTTGATGTTGGCGTGCAGATCCATGCCGTAGCTGGTCTGGATGGCGGCGGTCTTCAGGATACGGGCCATCAGGCGGGCTCCTGCTGGGTGATGCAGTGGAAGGACCCGCCGCCGGTGAGGATGGCGGTGGACGGCAGGCCGATGACGGCGCGGTCGGGGAAGACGGTCTTCAGCGCCTCGATCGCCATCTCGCCCGGACGCTCCTCGTAGATCGGCACGATCACCGCCCTGTTGGCGATGATGAAGTTCATGTGCGAGGCCGGCACATAGACGCCGTCCTCGTCCTCCACCCAGCCGGGCGAGGGGATGCGGACCACCTTCAGCGCCTGCCCGCGCGCATCGGTCATGGCCGCCAGGCGCCGCGCGGCGTCGTCATAGGCGTCCAGGTTCGGATCGCCGCGGCCGAAGCCGACGGGGCAGACCACCACGCCGGGCGCGACGAAGCGGGCCAGGTTGTCGACGTGGCCGTCGGTGTGGTCGTTCTGCAGCCCATCGCCCAGCCACAGCGTCTTGCGCACGCCGAGCGCGTCGGCCAGCGCCGCTTCGGCCAGCCCTTGCGTCCAGCCCGGATTGCGGTTGGCGTTGAGCAGGCACTGGCCCGTGGTCAGCACCGTGCCGAAGCCGTCGTGATCGAGCGCCCCGCCCTCCAGGACGAAGTCGTGGCGGACGAGCGGCGCCAGGGCGTGGGCGGCGATCTGGCCGGCGACGGTGTCGTCGTGCGGCAGCTCGTACTTGCCGCCCCAGCCGTTGAAGCGGAAGGCGCGGGCCGACAGCGCCTCGCCGTCCGTGGCGAAGATCGGGCCGGTGTCGCGCAGCCAGATGTCGCCGAAGGCGCCGGGCACGATCTCGACGCCCTCAGCGCCGTCCAGCAGCCGCCGCGCGGCGGCTTCGCCCTCGGGGCTGCCGGTGAGCAGGCGCACCCGCTCGCCGCCCGGGCCGCCCAGGGCGCGGGCGAGCGCGGCCACCTCGGCCTCGGCGGCCGGCAGGTCGTCCTCCCAGAGGTCCGCATGGCTCGGAAAGCCCAGCCACAGGGCGCGGTGGGGCGCCCATTCGGCAGGAACGACAAGGCTCATGGAAGCTCCCCTCCGGTTCGGCCCCGCGGCGGGCGGGCGCGGCCCCTGTAGCACAGGAGGCGCGCAGATGGGCGCACGCGACCCCGGCGTCAAGCGGGGCCAGAGTGCGACCCTTCGCCCAAACGAAAAGGGGCGGTCCTGCGACCGCCCCTCCCGTTCGTCGGATGTCGTCCCGCTTAGAAGCGGTACTTCACACCGAACTTGACCCGCCACAGCGAGCTTTCCGGCACCACGAACGGATCGATCGCGGTGGGGCTGCCCGAATAGAGGTAGGTGGCGTTCGGCGCGCCGCAGTTGACGGCCGTGGTCGTGCCCGCGGCGACGCAGGAGACCGTGGCGACCGGCACCGAGCGGTGGAAGTCGTACTGCTCGAGCTTGCCCCACTCGTCATTGAGCAGGTTGCCGAGGTTTTCGACGTCCATATAGACCTGCAGCTTGGCGCCGCCCGGGAAGAAGGCCGGGAGCTCCTGGCTGATGCGCAGGTCCACCGTCGTCACGTCGGGCGTGTTGAACGCGTTCCGCGGAGCGATGCCGCCGGCGTAGGCCGACAGACCGCTCGACTTCACGAAGGCGTCGAAGGCGCCGACATCGAAGCCCGGGGCGTAGCGCACGATCGGGTCGCTGGTGGCGGTGATCGAGCCGCCGCTCATCTGCGGGACGTAGAACAGGGCGTTCGACGTCGCCTGACGGCCCGAATAGGACGAGACGTTGTAGCCGAAGTCGTTGTCGAAGTTGCCGGTCCGGCTGCCGGCGAAGGTGTAGCTGAACGGCAGGCCCGTGCGGTTTTCGGCGAAGACCTGGATCGAGGTCTCGTTGTCGCCGAAGAAGGCGCGGGTATAGCCGAAGTTCATCGTCCAGCGCTCGGCCACCTCGTAGTCCGAGGTTTCCGCCGGCGGGTTCTGCGGGTTCGAGGTGCCGTACCGGGTGTAGCTCGACTGAGCGATCGAGCTGGTCATCGGGTTGGCGTCTTCGGCGTCGGTATGGGTGTAGCCGAGGCTGAAGTTCACGCCGTCCCAGATGCCTTCACGCCAGGCCTTGTCGACCACCAGGGCGATCGATTCCGAGCTGCCCTTCTTGGTGTTGGTCAGCAGGAAGTCGTTCTCGTTGCCGGCGGTGGCGCCCATCGTCGACTGAGAGAAGACCGGACGGCCGTCCGGGGCCACGCCGGTCTGCACCGAGCGCAGGTTGTACCAGAGCAGGGCGTTCTCGTTGACCGACTTCAGATAGGCCGCGGTGAAGCGCCAGTTGTCGCCGAAGCGGCCGAAGTCCGCATCGTAGACCGCCGTCAGATTGCCCTTCCAGGCGGTCGGGATCTTCAGCGCCGGGTCGATGGCGTTCACATTGCCCGCGCGCGGCGTGAAGGTGCAGCCGGCCGGAGCCTGCGTCAGATCGACATTCGTGTAGGGGCC
Organism: uncultured Phenylobacterium sp.; assembly: GCA_964419395.1. Classification (GTDB taxonomy): domain Bacteria; phylum Pseudomonadota; class Alphaproteobacteria; order Caulobacterales; family Caulobacteraceae; genus Phenylobacterium. Next base: position 8,850 of record CAYQPL010000054.1, read on the forward strand.
TGCAGGGCAGATGGCGTTGGTCTGGTTCACCCCGTTGTTGGCGAAGGGGTTGGAGATCCAGACGTTCAGGCCGGTCGAGGAGAAGCGGCCGATGCCGCCCGACAGGGTGAGGTTGCTGGTGGCGTCCCAGTTGAAGGAGACGCGCGGCAGGACCACGCTCTTGCCGTCCAGGTTGGCCGTGTTCGAGAAGCCGTGGCGCGAGAAGAAGGCCGCGTTCTCGTTCGGCTGGTCGTCCATGTCGTACCAGTCGTAGCGGACGCCCGCGGTGATATCGAACACCGGGGTGACCTGCAGACGGTCTTCGGCATAGAGGCTGGAGAGGCGGTATTCGAACGCCGCCGCGCCAAGGCGCGCCGTGCCCAGCGTCGCCGGGACCGTGCCGGCCGTCGGATCGACGCCGCCGGTCAGGCTGAAGGCCACCGCGCGCTTGGCCAGGAAGTCGGCGTAGCTGTTGAAGGTCCAGGTGCCGAGGGAGTTCGACACGAAGACGTTCAGGATGTCGTTGGTTTCCGTCCGGAAGCCGAACAGGGCGTCATGGTCGCCCTTGCTGTAGCGGCCGATGGCCTCGAACGTGTCGGTCTTCACGTTCAGATAGTTGTCGTGCCGGAAGGTGTCGGCGCCGAACCGGATCTGGGGCGTGCCCGAACCGGCGGAGACGCCGGGAAGATCAGCGACGTTGACATCGACCTGACCGACGCTCAGCCCGCTGAGGGGGATCTGGGTCGTTTCGGTTTCCTTGCTGGAATAGCGCACTTCGGTCGAGAAGGCGTCGGTCCAGTCGGAGTTGAGCTGAACCGTATAGGTCGTGAGCTCTTCGGTCTTGTTGTACTGGTTCGATTCCAGACCGACGCGGGGCTGGGTGGTCGAATTGCCGTTGGCGAAGACCGAACCCACCGAGCCGTTCAGCGAGTTGCCGACGGTGTTCTGATAGATGAACGACGCGCGGTGGTTGTCGGTGATGTTCCAGTCCAGCTTGCCCAGCCACTTCTCGTCTTCGACGGGGAAGGCGCCGTTGAGGTAGGAACCCGGATCGTAGCCGTAGAGGCGCTGCGTCGCTTCGCGGAAGGTCTCGACCGCGTTCGCGCTGATGCGCGGAATCTCGACCGCGGCGCCCGAGCCGACGGGGCCGGTGTCGAAGCCGAGCTGGCCTTCGAACTTCTCGTAGGAGCCGAAGAAGAAGAGGCGATCGCGGATGATCGGGCCGCCGAGCGTGGCGCCCCAGGTCTTTTCCTCGAACACACTGCTGTAGTCGACGCCGTCAACGGTGTCGCCGCGCAGGCCGTCATCGGAATACTCGTAGAAGAGCGAGCCCGAGAAGGTGTTGCCGCCCGACTTGGTGACCGCGTTGATCTGGCCGCCCAGGAAGCCGTTGTTGATCACGCTGTACGGCGCCGAAGAGACGTTCACCGCTTCGATCGCGTCGAGCGAGATCGGCGAGCGCTGGGTCGGGTAGCCGTTGTTGTTCAGGCCGAAGTCGTCGTTCTGGCGGATGCCGTTGACGGTCAGCTGGTTGAAGCGGGTGTTCACGCCGCCGAAGGAGATCGCGTCCGAATTGGTCGGGTCGATCGTGGCGAACGGGTCGAGACGGGCCACGTCCTTCAGGTCGCGGCTGATCGACGGCAGGGAGGCGATGTCGCCCGCGGTGAAGTTGGAGGACGGGCCGCCCTGGGCGGGCGCCGCGGCCGCGGCCGTCACGACCAGCTCGGCCACTTCGGCCTCGCCGGCGCGGCTCAGGCGGACGTCCACCACGGCGGCGTCGCCGACGCCGACCGCCTGCAGGGTCGTCGCGCCGGCGCTGTACTGCGGCGCGCTGGCGGTGATGCGGTACGGGCCGCCGACGCGCAGGCCGCGCGCCGAATAGATGCCGTCCGGGCCGGTGAGCGTGGTGGTCGCCGCGCCGGTGGGCTGGTGCGTGATCGTCACCGTCGCGCCGGCGACAGGCGCCCCGGCGCCGTCGACGATCTGACCGCGGATGGCCGCCGTCGTTTCTTGCGCGTAGACCGCGCTGCCCATGGCGCAGACGAGCGCCGTGAGAGCCGCCCCACCGGCGAGCCTCTTCATGGAAGTCATTGTGAGATTCCCCTCTCCATCGAGAACCGGAGCGGGCGTACGCACAGGCGCTCCGAGTCCGGCGCTCTATACCGTCAACTCTCCCGTTTGTTGGTGATGGATTTGTGACGCGCGCCGCCTGTTGTTACGGCGCCACAGTGCAGGGCGCCGCGGCCTTTACATCGCCTTCGGGGCGGGCAACGGTCCCGCCGCTTCGGGAGCCCAGAGTGTCGCAGACCCCTCACGATTCCGCCCGCGCCGCCTGGCGCGCCGCCCTGGCGATCACCCTCGCCCTGACGGTCGTGCGCCTCGTGGCGCTGTTCCTCACGCCGCTGGAGCTCTATCCCGACGAGGCGCAGTACTGGCTGTGGTCCCGGACGCTGGATTTCGGTTATTTTTCAAAGCCCCCCATGGTCGCCTGGAGCATATGGGCGACCACCGCCCTGGGCGGCGATTCCGAACCCTTCGTGCGGCTCTCCGCCCCCCTGTTCCAGGCGGCGGCGACCCTCTTCGTCTTCCTGATCGGCCGCCGGCTCTACGGCCCCCAGACGGGTCTGGCGGCCTGCGCCCTCTATCTCCTGACGCCCGGCGTGCAGCTCTCGGCGGCCGTCGTCGCCACCGATGCGGCGCTGCTCTGCTTCCTCACCGGGGCGCTCGCCTTCTACGTTCATCTTCCGCAGACGGAGGGATCGCGACGCTTGGTCGCGGCCGCCGCGGCCGGCGCCCTGCTCGGCCTCGCCTTCCTGTCGAAGTACGCGGCCGTCTACGCCCTGATCGGGGTCGCGCTCCACCTCATCCTGGACCCGAAGGCCCTCGAGAAGCGCAACGCCCTGTCCTACGAGGACATGGAGCGCATGATGGCCGAGGGCGCGGACCCGGCGCAGTTCCAGAAGCCGCCGTACGACCCCGTGCCTCCCCCAAATCCCTACGCGGGCTACGGCGAGGCGCC
>CAYQPL010000054.1:11857-20936 GCA_964419395.1 uncultured Phenylobacterium sp.
CCCCCCCTCCCCCTGGCTCGGTTGGCCCGCCCGGCGGGGCCGCCGCCCGCGGCCGGGGCCGCCCTGGGCGCCCTGCTGCTCGTGCTTGCGCCCAACCTGATCTGGAACGCCGCCCACGGCTTCTCGACGGTGCAGCACACCGCGGCCAACGCCAACTGGTCGGCGGCGCAGCTGTTCAATCCCGGCGAGCTCCTCGACTATCTCGGCTCGCAGTTCGGCGTGTTCGGACCGATTCCCTTCGCCGTCCTGGTGGGCGGCGGCGTCGTCCTGGCGCTGCGCCGGCGGCTGAGGCGGCCGGACCTGCTGCTGCTGTGCTTCGCCGCCCCGCCGATGATCATCGTCGCGGCCCAGGCGCTGATCAGCCGGGCCAACGCCAACTGGGCGGCCGCCGGCTACTCGGCCGGCGTCGTGCTGGTCGCCGCCTGGCTGCTGCGCTGGCGCGCGCGGGGCTGGTTCGTCGCCGCCCTGGCGACGCAGGGCGTGGTGGCGGCCCTCTTCCTCGCCTTCGTGCTGTCGCCGCCGCTGGCCGACCGCCTGGGCATGGCCAATGCGTTCAAGCGCGCCAAGGGCTGGTCGCAGCTGACCGACGCCCTGACCGAGCGGGCCATGCACGACCTGTCGCTCGACGCCATCGCCGTCGACGACCGCTTCATGTTCAACGCCGCGGCCTATTACGGGCGGGACTATTTCAGCCGGCCGGACGCCGCCCCGCTGCGCATGTGGGTGCGCACGGCCCATCCGCAGAACCAGGCGGAGGTCGAGGCCCCGCTGGCCGCCGCGGAGGGCGGGCGCGTGCTGGGCCTGAGCCTGGAGCCGGACTTCACGGCCGAGATGAAGGCCGACTTCCGCGCCACCGCCGACAACGAGATCGTCAATGTGCGGCTGGACAGCGCGCGGAGCCGCCGCGCCGAACTGTTCGTCGGCGAGGGCTACGCGCGCCGGCCGCGCGATCCGCTCACCGGCCTGCCCACACCGCCCTGAGCGCCCGCTCGCGCCCGCAGCCGATCTTGTAGGCCTGGTAGCGGGCCGGATTCTTCTCGGCGAAGTCCTGGTGATAGGCCTCGCCCATCCAGAACCTCGTCGCCGGCCGGATTTCCGTGGCGACCGGTTCGCCCAGGGCCTTGGCCACCTGCGCCTTCACCTGCTCGGCCGCCGCCCGCTCGACCGCATCGGCCACGAAGACGGCCGTGCGGTAGGAATGGCCCTGGTCGCAGAACTGCCCGTCCGGGTCGGTCGGATCGATATGGCGGAAGAAGCCGTCGGTCAGCCGGGCATAGCTGGTCCGGGCCGGGTCGTAGGTGACGCGAACCGCCTCCAGATAGCCGTCATGGCTACGATAGGTGGGATTTGGCTTCGACCCGCCCGCATAGCCGACCACCACGTCGACGACGCCCGGCAGCTTTTCGAGCTCGTACTCCATGGACCAGAAGCAGCCGCCGGCGAAGACGGCCGTCTTCTGTCCGCCCTGGGCCGGGGCCAGCGTCGGGGCGGCGGAGGCGGCGACCAGCGCCAGCGGCGCGATCACCATGGCGGCGAGGCTTCGGGTCTTCATGACGGCATCCTTTCGCTGGCGCGGCGCAGGCCCCTGGGACGCCCTACGCGCCGCGCGTCCGAAAGGTTACGCAGCCGCCGCCTCGAAGGACGCCTCGGTCTTGGCGCGGACCTCGTCCAGGGCGACGCCGGGGGCCAGCTCCAGAAGGCGCAGGGGCGAGCGCCCGCGGTTCACCTCGAAGATGGCCAGGTCGGTGATCAGCAGGTCGACGACGCCCTGGCCGGTCAGCGGCAGGGTGCAGGCGTCCTTCAGCTTGGGCGCGCCCGACTTCTCCACATGCTCCATGACCACGACCACGCGCTTGACGCCGGCCACCAGGTCCATGGCCCCGCCCATGCCCTTCACCATCTTGCCCGGCACCATCCAGTTGGCGAGGTCGCCGTTGGCCGCCACCTGCATGGCGCCCAGGATGGAGAGGTCGATATGGCCGCCGCGGATCATGGCGAAGGAGTCCGCCGAGGAGAAGAAGGCCGAGGTCGGCAGGGCGGTGATGGTCTGCTTGCCGGCATTGATCAGGTCCGGGTCCTCCTCGCCCTCGAAGGGGAAGGGGCCCATGCCCAGCATGCCGTTCTCGCTCTGCAGGGTCACCTCGACGCCGGCCGGGATGTAGTTGGCCACCAGCGTCGGGATGCCGATGCCGAGATTGACGTAGAAGCCGTCCTTCAGCTCGCGCGCCGCGCGCTCGGCCATCTGTTCTCGGGTCCAGGCCATCAGACTTCCTCCCCGGCCGCGGCGCCTTCCGGGGCGCGGGCGCGCGTGGTGACGCGTTCGATGCGCTTCTCGAAGGCCGTCCCCTCGAAGATGCAATCCACATAGATGCCGGCGGTGTGGATGTGGTCGGGATCGATGGCGCCGGGCTCGACCAGCCGCTCCACCTCGACCACCGTGGCCTTGCCGGCGGTGGCCATCATCGGATTGAAGTTGCGGGCGGTCTTGCGGAAGACGAGGTTGCCGGCGGTGTCGCCGATGTCGGCCTTCACGATCGAGAGGTCGGCGGTCAGGCCCCGCTCCATGACATAGAGCTCGCCGTCGAACTCGCGGACCTCCTTGCCCTCGGCCACCAGGGTGCCGACGCCGGTCCTGGTGAAGAAGGCCGGAATGCCAGCCCCGCCGGCGCGGATGCGCTCGGCCAGCGTGCCCTGCGGATTGAACTCCAGCTCCAGCTCGCCGGAGAGGTAGAGCTGTTCGAACAGCTTGTTCTCGCCCACATAGGAGCTGATCATCTTCCGGATCTGGCGGTTCTCCAGCAGGATGCCGAGGCCGAAGCCGTCGACCCCGCAATTGTTGGAGATGACGGTCAGGTCCTTCGCCCCGTGCTCGCGGATCGCCGCGATCAGGTGCTCGGGAATGCCGCACAGGCCGAAGCCGCCGGCCATGATGGTCATGCCGTCGAAGAGAAGACCTTCCAGCGCTTCGGCGGCGTCTTTGCGAACCTTGTTTGCCATGCCCATTTCCTTACGCCGCGGCGTGGCCTTTGAAAATCTCTACGCTTGGTGAAATTTTTCCGCGCGCTCCCCGGCGCCCAAATCGCCCCGGCCCGACGATAGTGGCCGCCGGCGCAGTCGGGCGCGGCGCCCGACCCACAGGAGAAAGCCCATGGACGGCCAGTCGCTGTTGATCCAGGCCCTGGTCTATCTGGCCGCCGGCGTGATCTCCGTGCCCATCGCCAAGCGGCTCGGCCTCGGTTCAGTGCTCGGCTATCTGATCGCCGGCGTGCTGATCGGGCCCTTCGTGCTCGACCTCGTGGGCGAGGCGGCCGACGTCATGATCTTCGCCGAGTTCGGTGTCGTCATCATGCTCTTCCTGATCGGTCTGGAGGTGCGGCCCGCCCTGCTCTGGCGCATGCGCACGGCCATCTTCGGCCTCGGCCTGGCCCAGCTTCTGCTGAGCGCAGCCGCCATCGGGGCGGTCGCCTTCGCCTTCGGCCTCGATCCGCGCATGGCGCTCGCCATCGGCCTGGTGCTGGCCCTGTCCTCCACCGCCATCGTCCTGCAGAGCCTGGAGGAACGCGGCCTGCGCCGCGGGGCGGCGGGCGAAGGCGCCTTCGGCGTCCTGCTGCTGCAGGACCTGGCGGTCATCCCGATGTTCGCCTTCCTGCCGCTGCTGGCCAGCCTGCCGCCGGGCGAGGGCGGCGGCCATCACGCCGTCAGCCTGGTGGGCGGCCTGCCGGCCTGGGCGCAGGCCCTGGCGAGCCTGGCGGCCATCTCCGCCGTCGTCTTCGGCGGCCGCTACCTTGTGCGGCCCATCTTCCGCTTCATCGCCGAGGCCCGGCTGCGGGAGATCTTCACGGCCTTCGCCCTGCTCCTGGTGGTGGCCGTGGCCGCCCTGATGCAGATGGTCGGCCTGTCGCCGGCGCTCGGCGCCTTCCTGGCGGGGGTCGTGCTGGCCGAGAGCGAGTTCCGCCGCGAACTCGAGACCGACATCGAGCCCTTCCGGGGCCTGCTGCTCGGCCTCTTCTTCATCACCGTGGGCGCAGGGGTGAACTTCGCCGTCATCCTGGAGCGGCCGCTGCTGCTGGTCGGCCTGGTGCTCGGCCTGATGGGGCTGAAGGCGGCGCTGATGTTCGCCATCGCGCGCGGCTTCCGGATCGGGCCGCGGGACTCCGCCACCGCCGCCGTCGCCCTGGCGCAGGGCGGGGAGTTCGCCTTCGTCCTGCTGGGCCTGACCGTGGGTTCGGGCGTGCTGCCGGCCGAGGTGGCCGAACTGCTGACCGCCGTCGTGGCCGTCTCCATGGCGCTCACCCCCGTGGCGCTGGCCCTGCACGAACGTTTCGTCCTCGCCGGCGCCGGCCGCGCGGAGGAGGAGCCGCAGGACGATCCCTTCGACGACGGGGCGCCCGATGTCATCCTGGCCGGCTTCGGCCGCTTCGGCCAGGTGGTGGAACGGATGCTGACCAGCAACAACTTCAAGGTGGTGACGCTGGACTCCAGCATCAGCCAGATCGAGCTGCTGCGCCGCTTCGGCCGGGAGGTCCACTATGGCGACGCCGCCCGGCTCGACCTGCTGCGCACCGCCGGCGCCGAGCAGGCCAAGGTGCTGGTCGTGGCCATCGACGATCCGGACCGGGCCATCGACCTGGTCCGCGACGCGCGCGAGGCCTTCCCCCACCTGACCGTCGTCGCCCGCGCCTGGGACCGGCCGCACGCCTATCAGCTGCTGAAGGCCGGCGCGCACGCGGTGGAGCGCGAAACCTTCGAGGCGGGCGTCTCGGTCGGGCGTTCGGTGCTGGAGAAGCTGGGCTTCAGCGAGCGGCGCGCCACCCGTGCGGCGGGGATATTCCGCCGCCACGACAACATCCTGTTCAAGAAGCTGATGCCGATGGCCGACCAGGAGGAGCGTTACATCCTGGCCGCGCGTGAGTCGCGCGAGACCATGGAGCGGTTGCTGCGCACCGAAATGACTCAGGCCGGCGAAGAGGAGGACGCGGCCGCGGCGGCGGTCACCGCCCCGGCCCCGCGCGAACGTCAGCCCGTATAGGGCCGCAGGATGATCTCCACGCGCCGATTCTGGGCCCGGCCCTCCGGCGTCTCGTTGGAGGCGATCGGCTGGCTCTCCCCGCGGCCGGCCACATAGAGGCGGTCGGGCAGCACGCCGCCGCGGCTGACCAGATAGTTGGCCACCGAGCCGGCGCGGCGTTCCGACAGGGCCTGGTTGTAGCTGTCCGACCCGGTGGAGTCGGCGTGGCCGATCACGTCCACCAGGGTCTGCGGATAGGCGTTCAGCGTGCGCGAGACGTCGTCCAGCACGGTGTAGAAGCGCGGCTGGATGTCGGCCTGATCGACGGCGAAGGGCACGTCGCTCGGCATGTTGAGGATGATGTTGTCGCCCTGGCGGGTGACGTCGACGCCGGTGCCGGCCATCTGGCGGCGCAGTTCGGCCTGCTGCCGGTCCATGTAGTTGCCGGCCGCGGCCCCGGCGAGCGCGCCGATGCCGGCGCCGATCAGGGCGTTCTTGCGGCCTTCCGAGCTCTTGTTGGTGTTGGTCATGTAGCCCAGGGCCGCGCCGCCCAGGGCGCCCGCCAGGGCGCCGGTGCCGGTGTTGTTGCGGACCGTCTGGCCGGTATAGGGGTCGACGGTGGTGCAGGCGGTCAGGGCGAACGCGCCCACCAGGCTCGCCGAAATCGCGGTCAGATGACGCATGACGCTTCTCCGTGGTTGATGTCGCTCAAGGCAACGCTAGGCCAATCTTCGAAGTTCCGATAAGGCCGATTTGTGGCGGGCGCACAGCCCAAGGCCAAGCTTTGCCCGCCCGCAGCGAAAAGAGTATTCCGTGACGACCGAATCCATCCAGCCGGTCTCGTTCCGCCAGTTCGAGACCGACTTCGCCGCCTTCGCCCAGGCGCTGGGCGACTCCTTCGCCCGCTACGGCTTCGCCGTGATCAGCGACCATCCCCTGGCGCAGGACGGGATCGAGGCGGCCATCGCGTCCGCCAAGGCCTTCTTCGCCCTGCCCGAGGCGGCCAAGCGCGCCTATGTGGTCGGCCAGGGCGGCCAGCGCGGCTACACGCCCTTCGGCGTCGAGACCGCCAAGGGCGAGGCCCACCACGACCTGAAGGAATTCTGGCACATGGGCCGGGACCTTCCCCCCGGCCACCCCTACGCCGCGGTCATGCCCCCCAATGTCTGGCCGCAGGAGGTTCCCGCCTTCCAGCCCGGCGTCGCCTGGCTCTACCAGTCTCTCGACGCCATGGGCCTGAAGGTGCTCGAGGCCCTGGCCGTCTATCTGGGCCTGGAGCGCCACTTCTTCGACGCCACGGTCAATGACGGCAATTCGGTCCTGCGCCTGCTGCACTATCCGCCCACCACCGGCGAGGGGCCGCACATCCGCGCCGCCGCGCACGAGGACATCAACGTCATCACCCTGCTGCTGGGCGCTGAGGAAGCCGGGCTGGAGGTGCTGCGCCGCGACGGGACGTGGCTGGCCATCAACCCGCCGCCCGGCTCGCTCGTCTGCAACATCGGCGACATGCTGCAGCGGTTGACCAACCACCGCCTGCCCTCGACCACCCACCGGGTGGTCAATCCGGCGCCGGAGCGGCGCGGCGTGGCGCGGTACTCCACGCCCTTCTTCCTGCACTTCAACCCGGACTACGAGATCCGCACCCTGCCGGGCTGCGTCGACGCCGATCACCCCGACCGCTATCCCGAACCGATCACCGCCGACGGCTATCTGCGCCAGCGCCTGAAGGAGATCAAACTGCTCTGAAATCCGCCCCGCGCGGCCCCGCGCGGCACGGAAATTTAACCCCGAATGGCGGAGACTCCGCCTTCAGTTTCGGGGGAGGCAGTCCGTTCATGGTCGAGTATCCCGCCGCAATCCAGGCGCAGGCGCGGCGGATGGCCGCCGTGGGCGGTCTCGACCTGCAGGCCCTGAAGCCGACCTTCGAGCGGATCGGCAAGCTGTCGCGGGCCCTGATCGGCGGCGGCCTGGGCGACGTCATCCTCATCGACGGCGACCGCACCTGGCACGCCAGCGCCGACGCCGACTTCACGCGCCAGATCGACATCGAGAAGTCCTTCGCCGGAATTGCGGCCCTGGCGGACGATGTCCTCTGGACGCCCGACGCGCGGCTGGATCCGCGGCTGGCCGATCACCCCTATGTGGCCGGCGAGCCCCATGTGCGCTTCTTCGCCGGCGCGCCGATCGTGCTGGCCGACGGCACCGCCCTGGGCGCGGTGATCGTCGCCGGGCCCGAGGTGCGCCCCTATGACGAGGATCTGGCCGAGTCCCTGCGGGACCTGGCGGCCATCGCGGCGGGGGAATGCAGCCGCCACCAGGCGGTCTCCGACCTCGCCCGCGCCCGCCTGCGGGCCCAGGCCGCCCAGGACCTGATGGTCGCCTTCGTACAGAGCGCGCCGGTCGCCCTCTGTCTCACCGACCGGGAGATGCGCAGCGTCCAGGCCAGCCCCCGCTGGCGCGAGGAGCGGCAGGCGCCCGACCCGACGGGCCGGACCCTCTACGAGGCCACGCCGGCGGCCGAGGCGTGGCGGCCGGTCTATGAGGCGTGCCTGGCCGGCAAGAGCGCCCAGTACGACCGCGTGAAGGTGCGGCGCGCGGACGGCCAACAGCGCTGGCTGCGGGTGGAGATCGCCCCCTGGCGCGATCCCGACGGGGCGGTCGCCGGCCTGCTGATCATGTCGGTGGACATCACCGATTCCGTCGCCGCCCTGGAAGCCTCCCAGCGGTCGGAGGAGCGCCTCAAGCTCGCCCTGGCCATCGGCGACCTGCAGATGTGGGAGATGGACTATACGCGCCGCGAGCTCTCGGCCGCCGGGGCGCCGGCCATCCACAGCGACGCCACCTTCGATCTCGTCGACGCCCGCCTGTGGGACAGCATCCATCCCGCGGACCGGGCCCGGATGCGCGCCGCCTGGGGCCGGCACCTGAAGACCGGGGAGCCGTTCCGCGAGACCTACCGGATGATGCGCCCGGGCAAGCCGCACCTGTGGGTGTGCAGCGCCGCCACCGCCTTCAAGGACGCCCAGGGGCGGGTCGAGCGGGTTCTCGGCATCTTGCGGGACGTCGACCAGCAGAAGCGCGGCGAGCTGGAGCTGGTGAAGGCCAAGGAGGCGGCCGAGGCCGCCAACCGCGCCAAGAGCGAGTTCCTGGCCAATATGAGCCACGAGATCCGCACCCCGCTGAACGGGGTGATGGGGGTGGCCGGGGCCCTGGCCCGCACCGATCTTGATCCCCAGCAATCGGAGATGGTCGGGCTGATCGAGACCTCGGCCCAGACGCTGGAAGCCCTGCTGACCGATATTCTGGACCTCGCCCGGGTCGAGGCCGGGCGGCTGGAGCTGCGCCCCGAGCCCTTCGACCTGACCGCCTCGGTCAGCGCCTGCGCCGCCCTCTTCCAGCCCAGCGCCGAGGCCAAGGGGCTCGAATTCGCGGTGGAGATCGCGCCGGAGGCCGCCGGGACCTATGTCGGCGACGCGCCGCGCCTGCGCCAGATCCTGTCCAACCTGCTGGGCAATGCGGTCAAGTTCACCAGCCAGGGGCGGGTCGCGCTGACGGTCCGCGCCGAACGGGGCGAGACGGCTTCGCGCCTGGTCTTCGAGGTCGCCGACACCGGCATCGGCTTCGACGCCGAGACGGCGCAGCGTCTGTTCGGCCGGTTCGAGCAGGCCGACGGTTCGATCACCCGCCGGTTCGGCGGCACGGGCCTCGGCCTGGCCATTTCGCGATCCCTCGCCGAGGCCATGGGCGGCGCCCTCGCCGCCGCCTCGACGCCGGGGGAAGGCGCCGTCTTCACCCTGAGCCTCGACCTGCCGCGCGGCGTCGGGGCGGGCGAGATGTGGGAGACCGGCGGCGCCGCGGCCGCGGCCGGCGCGCCGCTGCATGGCATGCGCGTGCTGCTGGCCGAGGACCATCCCACCAACCGCCGGGTGGTCGAGCTGATCCTGCAGGCCGCGGGCGTCGATCTGTCCTGCGTCGAGAACGGGGCCGAGGCGGTGGAGCTGGCGCTCTCGCACGCCTTCGACCTCGTGCTGATGGACCTGATGGTCCCCGAGGAGTCCCGGGCGGGGC
>CAYQPL010000055.1:0-5289 GCA_964419395.1 uncultured Phenylobacterium sp.
GCTAACCCTTCAGGATGGCGTTCAGGCTGCCGTCGGACTCCAGGATCACGACGGCGGCGTCCTGGAGGTCGCGGCCGCCCGAATTGCGGACCGCCACGCGCAGTTCGTCCTGCGTCACCCGCTGGCGCTTCATGACGCCGGGCAGGGGCTCGCCGTCGCGCAGCAGGAGGGTGGGCTCGGCCTTGACCAGCCGGTCCACCGCCTTGATCCGCACCGACAGGAAGGTGACGGCGAACTGCAGGCCGACCAGCAGGGCGAGGGCGGCGACGCCTTCGGCCAGAGCCAGGTCCTTCGAGGTCAGGATCGAGGCGAAGGTGGAGCCGATGGCCACGGTGACCACCAGGTCGAAGGCGTTGAGCTTGGAGAGCGTCCGCTTTCCGGAGACGCGCAGCACGGCGACCAGGGCGACATAGGCGGCGGTCCCGATCACCAGGACCCGCAGGACGGGCTGCCAGCCCGAGAAGAAGGCGGCGGGGTCCATCTCGTCTCCCTTGCGGCTGAGCCGACAACGTCGGGCGGCCGCCGAACGTTCAATCGGCCCCTCGACGGCTTGACTGTGATCAAGGCGCGGCGTCCCATGGCCGACGACCCTCTCGCCACCTGAAGCGACAGGAGCGATCGTCATGACATCCGGCTCCGAGCCGCCGCGACGGCGGCCTCCGATCGTCCGCGCCGTGGCCGGGGCGGTCTTCGTGCTGGCCGGCCTCGCGCTGCTGAGCGCCATGCTGGTCGTTTCCTACGGCCACACGCCGATGCTGGAGCGGGTGCTGTTCGGGCTGGGCATCGGCCCCATCTCCTTTGTCGCCGCCCTGGGGCAGTGCGCCATCCTCGTCGGCCTGTGGCTCCTGTGGACCGTGGCCCACCGGGAGAGCTGAGCGCGCACCCCGCGCATTGACGCCGGCCCCCCGAACGGGTTGGCTCCCAGCCCTGTTCACTGGTCCAGGGGCTCCCCATGCTGTCGCGCGCGTTTCTTCTCGGCTCGGTCATGGCGGCGGGCCTCGCCGCAACGGCTTTCGCCCAGGTGGAGCGCCGAGAGGTCGGGCAACTGATCTTCGAGGGCGCGCCACCCCTGCCCGACGCCGTCGCCGAAGCGATCGCGCCCTATTATGAAGTCCGTTCGGCGGTGTTCGAGGACTGGATGGCCGACGGCTCCATGCTGATCGCCACCCGCTTCGGCCAGACCGAACAGATCCACCGTGTGGCCGCGCCGATGGCCGCGCGCACCCAGCTCACCTTCTTCGACGAGCCGATCACGGTGGCGACCGCCCAGCCGGGCGCCGCGCGCTTCGCCTATCGCCGCGACGAGGGCGGCTCGGAATACTACCAGGGCTTCCTGCGCGACCTGCAGGGCCATGAGGTGCGGCTGACCCGGCCGGACACGCGCAACAGTGACTTCGTCTTCTCCAAGGACGGCGCCCGGGTGGCCTGGCGCCAGGTGACGCCCGGCGATCCCGACTACGACACCATGCTGGCCGACGCCGCCGATCCGGAGGGCCGCCGCGTCGTCCTGGAAGGCGAGGGGGCCATGTCGCCCCTGGAGATCTCCGCCGACGGCGCCCGCATGCTGCTGACGCGCTACAACTCCATCGCCGACGTGGAGCTGTTCGTGCTCGACCTCGCCTCGGGGGGGCTCACGCGGCTCGGCCCGAAAGATCGCAAGGTCCATTACGAGGGCGCGGCCTTCGGTCCCGGCGCAACCTCGGTGGTCACCCTCTCCGACGACGGTTCGGAAGTGACGCGGCCGGTGGTCTTCGACCTGGCGTCGGGCGCCATGCGGGAGCTGGAGAACGGCGCGACCTGGGGCGCCGAAGGCTTCGACCTGACGCCCGACGGCCGGACCATCGCCTATGTGGTCAACGAGGAGGGCTATTCGAGGGTCGTCCTGCGCGACATCGCCAGCGGCCGCCAGCTGCCCGGTCCCGGCCTGCCCAAGGGCGTGCTGACGGCGCTGAAGTTCTCGCCTGACGGCGCGCGGCTGGGCCTCAGCCTCTCGACCTACAATTCCTCGGGCGATGTCTGGAGCTACGAGCTGGCGAGCCGAAAGCTGACCCGCTGGACCGCCAGCGAACTCGGCGGCCTCGATCCGGCGACCCTCGTGGAGCCGAGCCTCTTCCGCTATCCGACCTTCGACGGCCGTTCGATCCCCGCCTTCGTCTACAAGCCGCAGGGCGCCAGCGGGAAGCTGCCGGTCGTGATCCAGATCCATGGCGGCCCGGAAGGCCAGGAGCTGCCTAGCTTCAGCGCCCGGCGCCAGGCCTGGGTGAACGAGCTGGGGGCGGCGGTGATCATCCCCAATGTCCGCGGCTCCTCCGGCTATGGAAAGACCTACCTGTCGCTGGACAACGCCGAGAAGCGCGAGGACTCGGTCAAGGACATCGGCGCCCTGCTCGACTGGGTGGCGCAGCAGCCGGACCTGGACTCCAGCCGCGTCGCGGTGGTCGGCCAGTCCTATGGCGGCTACATGGCGCTCGCCGTGGCGGCGCACTACAATCCGCGGCTCGTCGGCGTCATCGACCTCTATGGCATCTCCGACTTCGCCACCTTCCTGGAGAACACCGAGGGCTATCGCCGCGACCTGCGCCGCGCCGAATACGGCGACGAGCGCGACCCGGCCATGCGCGCCGTCTTCGAGCAGATCGCGCCGATCAACATGAGCGATCGGATGCGGAAGCCGATGATGATCTACCAGGGCGCCAACGACCCCCGCGTGCCGCAGAGCGAGTCCGAGCAGATGGTCGCCAAGCTGCGCGCCCAGGGGACCGAGGTCTGGTACGTCCTGGCCCGGGACGAGGGCCACGGCGTGCACAAGAAGGCCAACCAGGAGCAGGTCCGCGCCACCGAGGTCCAGTTCCTGCGGAAGGTGCTGGGCCTGACCGAGCCTTAAGTCAGAACGTCACGACGGGCACGAAGCCGCCGAAGATCATCCGCTTGCCGTCGAAGGGCATGGTCGCCTCGTCGTCCTGCAGGCGCGGGTCGGCCATGACCTTGGCGACGATCTCGTCCCGGCTCTCCTTCGAGGCGTAGGTGATCCAGGAGAAGAAGACGACCTCGTCGGGCCGCGCCTTCACCGCCATGGGGAAGGAGGTCGTCTCTCCGTCCGGCACGTCGTCGCCGGCGCATTCGACATAGGTGAGCGCGCCGTACTCCATCCAGACCTCGCCCGCGCGGCGGGCCAGCGCCTTGTAGGCTTCGACATTGTCCTTCGGCACCGCCAGGACGAAACCGTCGACATAGGGCATGGCAGCTCCTTTCCACTGTCTGCGCCGCAAGGACGCCCGGCGGCGTCCCTGCCCGACAGGCGGACCGAAGAATACCCGATCAGCCGCGGCGGCGGCGCTCCTTCTGGATGATCTCGTCCAGCGCCTGGAGGAAGCGGGATCGGTCGTTGCGGTCGAAGGGCTTCGGCCCGCCCTGGAAGTCGCCGGTGGACCGCAGCTGCTCCATCAGGGCGCGCTGGGCGATGGCCGAGCCGATCGAATTCTCGGTGAAGGGCCGGCCATTGGGCGCCACGGCGTAGCCGCCGGCGGTCAGCACCCGCTCGGCCAGCGGAATGTCGTTGGTGATGGCCACGTCGCCCGGCGCCACATGCTCGGCGATCCAGTCGTCGGCCACGTCCGGGCCGGCGTCCACCACCACCCGCTCGATGAGCGGCGAGGCAGGGACCATCATGAAGGCGTTGGAGACGACGAAGGTCTTCAGGCCGTAGCGCTGGGCGACCTTGTAGACCTCGTCCTTCACCGGGCAGGCGTCGGCGTCGATGAAGAGGGTGATCGGGGCGGCGGCCATGGGTCCTCCGTCAGGCTTGATCTGGATCACGGGACCGCCGCCTGCGGCCCGCCAGTGTGCGCGCGCCCCTCCTCAGCGCGAAAGGCTGCGCATGTCCATCCGTCTCACCTTCCACGGCGCCGCCGGCTGCGTCACCGGCTCCTGCGCCGAACTTGAGACGGCGGCCGGCCGCGTGCTCGTCGACTGCGGCATGTTCCAGGGGCCGAAGACGCTGAAGGCGCTGAACTATCAGGACTTTCCCTTCGATCCGGCGGCGATCGACGCCGTCCTGCTGACCCATGCGCATCTCGACCACTCGGGGCTCCTGCCCAAGCTGGTCAAGGCCGGCTTCAGGGGACCGATCTACGCCACGGCGGCCACGCGCGATCTCTGCGGCGTGATGCTGCGCGACGCCGGCGAGATCCAGGAGACCGAGGTGCGCCGGCTCAACCGGCGCAACCTGCGCCGCGGGCTGGTGGAGGTCGAGCCGATCTACACCGCCCGCGATGGCGACCGGACGCTGAAGGCCTTCGCCAAGGTGAAGCTGAATGCGCCCGTCGACGTGCTGCCGGGCCTTTCGGCGACCTACTGGGAGGCGGGACACATCCTGGGCGCGGCCTCGATCGAGGTGCGGGCGGCCACGGCCGAAGGGGAGAGCGCCATCCTGTTTTCCGGGGACATCGGCGGCGGGGGGCGGGAATACGCCGCCGACCCCGAGGGGCCGAGCGGCGTCGACCATCTGGTGCTGGAATCCACCTACGGCGCCCGCGAGCGCCTGCGGATGACGCCCGCGGCGCGGCGCGACCTCCTGGCCGAGGAGATCAACCAGGCCCATGCGGCCGGCGGGCCGCTGCTCATCCCCACCTTCGCCGTCGAGCGCGCGCAGGAGATCATCGCCGATCTGCAGATCCTGATGCAGGAAGGCCGCATCCCCGAGGCGGACATCTTCCTCGACTCTCCCCTCGCCATCGAGGCGACGGAGGTCTTCCGCGAGCGCGGCTACAATCGCCAGACGGGGCGGAATCCGTTCGAGGGCCTGCGCGCGGGCGGGCGGCTCACCTTCCTGCGCCGCCCGGCGGAGAGCGACCGGCTCGACCGGCTGCGCGGCTGGCACATCGTCATGGCCGGCAGCGGCATGTGCGAGGCCGGGCGGATCCGCAAGCACCTCAAGCGGCTCCTGTGGCGGCGGGAGACCACGGTCTTCCTGCCGGGCTTCCAGGCGGCGGGAACGCTGGGACGCTTCCTGCAGGAGGGCGCCGAACGGGTGAGCATCCAGGGGGACGAGGTCCGCGTACGGGCCCGCATCCGGTCGCTCGACGTCTATTCCGGCCACGCCGATGCGGGGGGCCTTGTCGACTGGGCCCGCGCGCGGGGCCCGGTGAGGGGCAAGGTGTTCCTCAATCACGGCGAGCCCGACGCGCTCCGGGGCGCAGCGCCGCGGCGGCGGCTGGGGCGGCCGCGGCTCGCGCAAGCAGCGGCTACCGGCCGCGCAGGAGGGGGAGGCGGCGGGCGGCCTGCGGCGGC
>CAYQPL010000055.1:5299-13546 GCA_964419395.1 uncultured Phenylobacterium sp.
CCTGTTGGCCGCCGGCTTCGGAGACGGCCAGGTGATCGTCCCCGAGATGGACGCGAGCTTCGCGCTGGCGGGTCCGCAGGCCGCCTCGCTGGCGTCGGGCGCCGGCCGCCTGCCGGCCGGGGCGGCCAGCCGGGCCGACTGGCACAATGCACGCGCGGCGCTCAACCTGGCGCTCAACGCCGCCCTGGCCGAGGCGCCGGACGACGCGGCGCGCGAAGCCCTGATCGCCGCGCTCGCCGCGCGGCTGGCGCAGGCGCAGCCGGCCGCTTGACGCCGGTCAAGGTGGCGCGGGCGCCAGGGTCTAGGTTGAGCCGGACAGACGGAGAAAGTCCCCATGAGCTACAGCCAGATCCTCGTCCATGTGGACGAAACGCCGGCCGGCGCCCTGCGCGCCCGGACCGCCGCCGACCTCGCCCGCCGGTTCAAGGGGCGTCTGGCCGGCGTCTTCCTGACGAGCGAGTACATCCGCCAGTACATGGCGGCCGAGAGCCTCAGCGCCCTGCCGCGGGAGGTGGTCGACGAGGTGCTGTCGGGCCACCAGAAGGCGGTGGACGAAGCCGCCGAAGCCGCGCGCCTGGCCTTCGAGGCCGCCGCCGGGGAGGCGGGGGTCGCCTCCGACTTGCTGACCCTCAGCGGCGACTATCACAGGCCCATCATCGCCGCCGCCCGCCGCGCGGACCTGGCCGTCATGCCGCAGGTCGCCCAGGCCTGCCTCAGCGAGCACGAGATCTCGGCCGCCCACCTCGCCATGGCCAGCGGCGGACCGGTGCTGATCACGCCGCAGGACGACTATGCGCCCCCCGTCGGCCGTCGGGTTCTGGTCGCCTGGAACGGCGGCCGCGAGGCGGCCCGGGCGCTCCGCGACGCCTGGCCGATCCTGGAGGCCGCCGAGGAGGTGAGCGTGCTGGTGGTCTCGCCCAAGGGCGAGGGCGGACCGGACGGCATGCTGCAGCGGCTGCTGGAGCGGCATGGCGTGGCGGCCAATCTCATCGTCGATCCGAGCCAGGACGAGTCCGCCGGCGACGTCCTGGAGCGGCAGGTGGCCGAACGCGGCGCCGACATGGTGGTGATGGGCCTCTACGGCCGGCCGCGCCTGCAGTTGCTGATCCTGGGCGGGGTCAGCCGGCTGATGACGGCTAGCGTGCCGGCCCCGATCTTCGTCTCGCACTGACGCCCTGTTGGGGCCGCCGGCGGCGGCCCCCTGCCGGCTCGCAATGCCGGCTCGCGTGATCAGCGCGCGGTGTAGCCGCCGTCCACCACCAGTTCGGCGCCGGTGACGAACTTGGCCTCGTCGCTGGCCAGGTAGACCGCCGCCCAGGCGATGTCGTCCGGCTCGCCGATGTGACCCAGCGGGTGAAGCTCGGCGGTGGCGCGGCGTCCCGCCTCCAGGTCGCCCATGTTCTCCAGGTGATGCTCGACCATCGGGGTCCAGATGAAGCCCGGATGGATGGAGTTCACGCGAATCCCGTCGGCCGCATAGGTCAGGGCGTCGGTCTTGGTCATCAGGCGCACCGCACCCTTGGAGGCGTGGTACGGCGGCACGTCGGGCGCGCCGACGAGGCCGTAGATCGACGACAGGTTGATGATCGATCCGCCGCCGGCCTGCTTCAGGCGCGGCACGGCGTGCTTGGTCCCGAAGAAGACGCCCTTCACGTTGATCGCCTGGACGAAGTCCCACTCGGCCTCGGTGACCTCGTGCGTCGGCTTGTTGGCGCCCGAGACTCCGGCGTTGTTGACCAGGATGTCGAGGCCGCCGAAGGGCTGTGCCGCCGCCTCGAGGCAGGCGGCGACCTCGGCCTCATTGGCCACGTCGCAACGCCAGAACGTCGCCTCCAGTCCCGCCTCGCGCAACGCCGCGGCGGCGGCCTCGCCCTCGGCGCTCATCACGTCGAACAGCGCCACCTTGGCGCCTTCCTCGGCCATGCGCTGGGCGATCGCCCGCCCCAGGCCCAGCGCCGCGCCCGTGACGACGGCGACTTTTCCTTTCAACCGGTCCATGTCGGCCTCCCTGGCTGTCTGCAGGAAGGGTGCGGCGTCGACGGCGGGCGCGCCTTAAGGCAGATCAAATGGCGTCGCCGGCCCCCTGTTGCCGTTGCGCCACAAGTGAGGGTTGAAGTCTGTCTGCCGATTCAATCGGCATTGCGAGCCGGCAAGCGCCACCGTATTGGGCGCCTCTTTGTTCGCTTACGGATAATAAAAAATGATCAAGTCGCTTCTCGCCGCGGCGTCCGCCGCCGCGCTCTTCGCCGCCGTCTCCCCCGCCGCCGCCCAGGTCGGCCAGATCGGCCTGAACTATGGCAAGACCGATATCGAGGCCTTCGGCGCCGACGCCGACGGCGACGCCTGGCAGCTGGAAGGCGCCGCGGCCTTCCAGGGCGGCCCGCTCAACGGCCAGATCGAAGGCTCCGTGACCCGCTTCGACGCCGACGGCGACGACGCCGATGTCTTCTCGGCCACCGGCCACCTGAACACGCCCGTGGGCGCCGGCTATGTCGGCGGCTTCCTGGGCGTCCAGGGCGCGGACGACGCCACCCTCTGGGGCGTCGGCGTCGAGGGCAAGACCCAGGTGCAGAACGTCTCCCTGCACGGCCAGCTCGGCTACGGCCGCGCCGACGATCTCGACGATGTCGACTTCTGGGCCGTCCGGGGCGAAGGCCGCTACTTCTTCGCCGACAACTTCCGGGTCGGCGCCAGCGCCGGCTTCTCGAAGGTCGACGGCGACGGCTTCGACACCGACCTCTACAATCTGGGCCTGGACGCCGAGTACCAGTTCGCCGGCACGCCGGTGAGCGTCATCGGCGGCTATGAGCGCGGCAAGTGGGACGACCTGGACCTGACGACCGACACCTTCCGCATCGGCGTCCGCTACAGCTTCGGCGGCGACCTGCGCGCCCGCGACGCGGCCGGCGTGGGCCAGGGTTCGGTCTCGAACCTGTTCGGCGGCACGATCGGTTCGGCCCTGATCGCGGCCGCCGGCGCGCTCTAGGCTCGACCGACTGGAGAGCAGACGGCGAACGCCCCCGGGATCTCCCGGGGGCGTTTTTCGTTGGCCGGTCGCGCAGGAACGGGAGCGCCGCTCGACGGTTGGTTCCACGACCCCAACCATCGACAGGAGGCGAACATGGCCCAGGGCCAGACGGTCTATCTCAACACCTCGACCGAAGAGGAACTTCGCACCGTGGCCGGCGACGATCAGGCGCGCGCCCTGGTGGAGGCGCGCCCGTTCCTGAGCTGGGACGACGTGGCGCGGACCGACGGGCTCGACGCCGAGGCGGTCGACAGGATGAAGAGCGCCGGCGCGCAGCTCGGCGATGCGCCGAAAGGCCCCATCGGCGAGCCCGGCAGCGGCGGCCACGGCGGCGCGACCAGCCGCAACTTCGGCCGCGCCTAGCCGCAGAGAGAACCGGGCGGCGGCCTCCGCCGCCCGGTCTCGCGCTTAAGCCCCAGCGACCTGCGCCTTCCGCTCGCGGCGGCGCCTGGTCAGGATGTGCTCGGTATAGCCGTTGGGCTGGTTGCGGCCGTCGAAGACCAGCTCCAGCGCCGCCTGATAGGCGATGCTGTCGGGATTGCCCGCCATGGGCGCATAGGCCGGATCGCCGGCGTTCTGCTCGTCGACCACCTTGGCCATGCGGGCGAAGGTCTCGCGCACCTGTTCCTCGGTGCAGACGCCGTGGCGCAGCCAGTTGGCCATGTGCTGGCTGGAGATCCGCAGGGTCGCGCGGTCCTCCATCAGGCCCACATCGTGGATGTCGGGCACCTTGGAGCAGCCGACGCCCTGATCGATCCAGCGGACGACGTAGCCGAGGATGCCCTGGCAGTTGTTGTCCAGCTCCTGCTGCACGTCGGCGGCGTTCCAGTTGGACTTGGCCAGCGGCGGCGTAAGCAGGGCGTCCGTCCCGGTCCTGCTCGCAGCCTGGGCCATCTCGGCCTGCAACGCGGGGACGTCCACCTCGTGATAGTGCAGGGCGTGCAGGGTGGCCGCCGTCGGCGAGGGCACCCAGGCGGTGGTGGCGCCGGCCGGGGGATGGCCGACCTTGGCCGCCAGCATGTCCTTCATCATGTCGGGCATCGCCCACATGCCCTTGCCGATCTGGGCGCGGCCGGGGAAGCCGGTCGCGAGCCCGATCTCCACATTCCGCTTCTCGTAGGCGGCGAGCCACGGCTCGGCCTTCATGGCGTCCTTGCGCACCATGGGGCCGGCCTCCATGGCCGTGTGGATCTCGTCGCCCGTGCGGTCGAGGAAGCCGGTGTTGATGAAGACGACGCGATCCTTGGCGGCGTGGATGCAGGCGGCGAGGTTGGCGCTGGTGCGGCGCTCCTCGTCCATGATGCCGATCTTGACCGTGTTGCGGGCCAGGCCCAGCGCATCCTCGACCTGATCGAAGATGGCGACCGCCAGGGCGACCTCCTCCGGCCCGTGCAGCTTGGGCTTCACGACATAGACCGAGCCGGCGGCGCTGTTGGCCCGCGCGCCCTTCAGGTCGTGCATGGCCGCGGCCACGGTGACGAGCGCGTCGACCAGGGTCTCGTAGACCGGCTTGCCGTCCATCGTGGCGATGTCGGTCAGCATGTGGTGGCCCACATTGCGGACCAGCAGCAGGCTGCGGCCGCGCAGGGTCACCTCGCCGCCGCCCGGCGCGGCGTAGGTGCGGTCGGGCTCCAGGCGGCGGGTCTCGGTCTTGCCGCCCTTGGCGAAGGTGGCGGCGAGGTCGCCCTTCATCAGGCCGAGCCAGTTGCGATAGACGTTGGTCTTGTCCTCGGCGTCGACGGCGGCGACGGAGTCCTCGCAATCCTGGATGGCGGTCAGCGCCGACTCCATCAGCACGTCGGCCACGCCGGCCGGATCGTCCTTGCCGACATTGTGGCTGCGGTCGACCTGAATCTCCATGTGCAGGCCGTTGTGGCGCAGCAGCACGCCCGCCGGGTCGCCCGCCTCGCCGCGATAGCCGACGAACTGGGCGGGATCGGCCAGGCCCGTCGTGCGCCCATCCTTCAGCGTGACCTTGAGCTTGCCGCCCTCGACGGCGTAGCCGGTGGAGTCGGCGTGCGAGCCGTCGGCCAGGGGCGCGGCGCGGTCCAGCACGCCGCGGGCATAGGCGATCACCTTGGCGCCGCGCGCCGGATCATAGCCCTTGCCCCCGGTCGGGGGCTCGAGCGCGTCGGTGCCGTAGAGGGCGTCGTAGAGGCTGCCCCAGCGGGCGTTGGCGGCGTTCAGCGCGTAGCGGCCGTTGGAGACCGGCACCACCAGCTGCGGGCCGGCCACCTTGCCGATCTCCGGATCGACGTTCTGGGTGCCGATCTCGAAGGCCGGAGGCTCGGGCAGGAGGTAGCCGATCTCCTTCAGGAAGGCGGTCTCCTCGGCCACGTCGAAGGGCTTGCCGCGGCGCTCCTTCCACCAGGCGTCGATCCTGGCCTGCAGCTCGTCGCGCCGGGTCAGCAGCTGCGCGTTGCGCGGCCCGAACTCCGCCAGGATCTTCTCCAGCGCCGCCCAGAACGCCCCGGCCTCTACGCCCGTGCCCGGCAGCAGCTCCTTCTCCACGAAGGCGTGCAGCAGATCGTCGACCGAAAGGGTGTTGCTGATGTCCATGGGCGTAACGGCCTTTCCACTCCAAGCGTCCCGGCCCGCCGCGGGCGGCGGGCGCGTCTTGGCCGCTTTACTGCACGGAAGCGCGCGCGTTTGAAGCCCCCACGCGCTTGAGCGGCCGCGCAGGGCGCCCGCGCGGGGCGGCGCCGAAAGCAAGGTCGTTGCGCGCCTTCTTCGGCGGCGTCGAAGCTTTCTCCGCGATCCTCCGGCCCGGGGGCAGGGCCTGCCCGGATTCCTCAGTTGTCCGAGAATCCGAAGGGCGCGGTGGTGCGGCGGATGTCGTCGGGCAGGATCTGCCGTCCGATGGGCGGGGCCGAGCGGGCCGTGCATTCGGTCCGGTGGCACAGGCGGCAGGTGACGCCGATGGGGGTGGCGTTCTCCGGCCGGGGCGCGTCGGGCCCTTGGGTATAGATCAGCCTGTGGGCGTGCTCGGCCGCGCAGCCCAGCGCGATGGCCCGCTCGCTCCGCGGCGCGCCATAGGCGCCGCCGCCGGCCGTCACCGTGCGGGCGATGGAGAAGAACCGCTGGCCGTCGGGCAGCTCCAGCCACTGGGTGACGATCTGGCGGGGCGTGCGGAAGACGTGATGCAGCGACCAGAGCGGACAGCCGCCGCCGTGGCGGGCGAAGGGGAAGCCCGCCCCGTCCAGGCGCTTGGAGACGTTGCCGGCCGGATCGACGCGGATGAAGAAGAAGGGCACCCGCTCCTGCCCCGGCTTCTGCAGGGTGGTCAGGCGGTGGGCGGTCTGTTCGAAGCTCGTCCCGAACTGCCGGCCGAGGGCCTCGACGTCGTAGTGGCGCGCCTCGACGGCCTTGGCGAAGGCCGAATAGGGCATCAGCACGGCGGCGGCCGCATAGCTGGCCAGCGCGCGGCGGGTCAGGCGTTCGCCGCTCTCGGTGGCGAAGCTGCTCTCGGCCAGGGCGGCGTCGATCTCCTTGGGCAATTCGAGATAGGCGAGCTGCAGGGCGAGCTGGAAGGACTGGCTGGCGCCGTCCAGGGAGTCGTCCAGCAGCAGCTCGCGCCGATGCCAGTCGAGGCGCCGGGTGGAGCCGACCATCACCGAGGCGGGGATGCGCCGCACCTTCAGCTGATGGCGCGCCTTCAGATAGCCGCTCATGCCTTCGTGGCTGGCGATCGCCTGGGCCAGACGCTCGGCGGCGTCGTCGAGCGCGGGGAAGCTGTTGCGTCGGGCGGCGAGGAAGCGGCGCGACTCCGCCACGGGATCGGGCGCCTCTTCCAGGTCGCTGTCGCGGGCGGCCTCGGCCCGGTCGGCCAGCGCCAGATGCTCTTCCTGGTAGGCGGTGTAGAGGCGCAGCAGCGCCTCGGTGAAGGCCGGATAGTTGGTGGCGACGTCGCCGGTCTCGAGCGCCGGCAGGTCGATGTCGGCGAAGAGAGGGTCCTTCAGGACGGCCTGCAGCCGTGCGGCGTCGTCGGCGCCGGCGCCGCCGGCCAGGACCGCCACGTCCACCTTGTAGGTCTGGGCCAGCCGCAGCAGCATTTCGGCGCTGAGCGGCCGGTGGTTGCGTTCGAGCAGGGCGATATAGGAGGCCGAAACCTCCAGGTCCGCCGCCATGTCGGCCTGGGTGAGACCGAGGTCGCGTCGCAGCCGGCGCAGGTTGGCGCCCAGATAGAGACGCCGTTCGATGGCCATCCGGGATCCTTTCGTGAGGACCCTTACAACATTACAGCGAAATTCTGTAAAGCCTTACATCCCCACCTCGCGAGGGGTTCCGGCGCCCCTCGCGCGGAGGGTAGGGAGCCGCCAACGTTTTTCGCATCGAGGAAGAGGCGCATGTCCTACCAAGATCACATCATTCAGATGCAGCAGCTCATCAAGAGCAAGGGCGGCACCTGGGACGGCATCAATCCGGAGTCGGTGGCGCGCATGCGCCTGCAGAACCGCTTCAAGACCGGCCTGGAGATCGCCCGCTACAACGCCGCGATCATGCGCAAGGACATGGCGGCCTATGACGCCGACCCGTCCAAGTACACCCAGTCGCTGGGCTGCTGGCACGGCTTCATCGGCCAGCAGAAGATGATCTCGATCAAGAAGCACTTCGGCACCACCGACCGGAAGTATCTCTATCTGTCGGGCTGGATGGTCGCGGCGCTGCGCTCGGAGTTCGGCCCGCTGCCGGACCAGTCGATGCACGAGAAGACCTCGGTGCCGGCGCTGATCGAAGAGCTCTACACCTTCCTGCGCCAGGCCGACGCCCGTGAGCTCGGCCTCATGTTCCGCGACATCGACGCCGCGCGCGCCGCCGGCGACAAGGCCAAGGAACAGCAGCTGCTCGACGCGGTCGACAACTACCAGACGCACGTCGTTCCGATCATCGCCGACATCGACGCCGGCTTCGGCAATGCGGAAGCCACCTATCTGCTGGCCAAGAAGATGATCGAGGCGGGCGCCTGCGCCCTGCAGATCGAAAACCAGGTCTCCGACGAGAAGCAGTGCGGCCACCAGGACGGCAAGGTGACCGTCCCGCACGAGGACTTCCTGCAGAAGATCCGCGCCTGCCGCTACGCCTTCCTCGAACTGGGCGTCGAGGACGGCATCATCGTCACCCGCACCGACTCCCTGGGCGCCGGCCTGCCCAAGCAGCTCGCCGTCCGCCATGAGCCGGGCGACATCGGCGACCAGTACAACAGCATCCTCGACTGCGAC
>CAYQPL010000055.1:13556-14080 GCA_964419395.1 uncultured Phenylobacterium sp.
GCAACGGCAAGCTGCTGCGTCCGAAGCGCCTGCCCACGAACCTGTTCCAGTTCCGCGAAGGCACCGGCGCCGACCGCTGCGTCCTGGACTCCATCGTTTCGCTGCAGAACGGTTCGGACCTGCTGTGGATCGAGACCGAGAAGCCGCACGTCGAGCAGATCGCCTCGATGATGGACCGCATCCGCGAGGTCATCCCGAACGCCAAGCTGGTCTACAACAACAGCCCGTCCTTCAACTGGACCCTGAACTTCCGTCAGCAGGTCTACGACGCCTACAAGGCGGCCGGTAAGGACGTCTCGGCCTATGACCGCGACAAGCTGATGAGCGTCGACTACGACGAGACCGAACTCGCCAAGGAAGCCGACGAGAAGATCCGCACCTTCCAGGCGGACGGCGCCAAGCGGGCGGGCATCTTCCACCACCTGATCACCCTGCCGACCTACCACACGGCCGCCCTGTCCACCGCCCAGCTTGCCAAGGGGGAGGAAGCACATTTCTTCTTCGAGCATATTGCACTCTTTTCA
>CAYQPL010000055.1:14090-20899 GCA_964419395.1 uncultured Phenylobacterium sp.
CTCCGCCTTTGATCGCGCCAAGCTGATGAGCGTCGATTATGACAGCACTGAGCTGGCGGCGGAAGCGGATGAGCGTATCCGCACCTTTCAGAAGGCCGCGGCGGCGCAGGCTGGCATCTTCCACCACCTGCTCACCCTGCCGACCTATCACACGGCCGCCCTGTCCACGGACAACCTGGCCAAGCGCTACTTCGGCGACGAGGCCATGCTCGGCTACGTCAAGCAGGTGCAGCGCGAAGAGATCCGCCAGGGCATCGCCTGCGTGAAGCACCAGAACATGTCGGGCTCCGACATCGGTGACGATCACAAGGAGTACTTCGCCGGCGAAGCGGCCCTGAAGGCCGGCGGCGTCCACAACACGATGAACCAGTTCGCCTAAAGAGCGGCGGTCATCGCGGGAAGGCGAGCGGCCCGGGACAATGTCCCGGGCCGTTTTGCTGTGCGGCCTCGGCCAGGAAGAAGGCCCGTCTCCGGGGTCGGACGCGCGCCAGGCTTGCCGGTAGGCGAATGGCGCAGGGATTCAGGCGGCGATCGCCTTGCCACCGACCGTCGGCCGGCCGGTCCGTCGCCGAGTTCGAAGGCCCACTACGATGACGACGCCGGCGAGGCCTTGGCCTCCTCGAGGCTGAACAGCAGGCCGCCGAACTGGCTGATGTCGCCGCTGGCGGCGCCGGCTTCGGCGATCGCGCGCCGGGCCCGGGTGATCAGCTCGCCCGGAGGGCAGGTGAGGGGGACGAAGATCGTCCGCCCCTTCACATACATGGTGAGTTCGTAAGTCTGGATCATGGCTGGCGGGGGGGCCCGCTCCTGTGGGTCGAGGCGGAGGCCGCCTCTCCGTATCCGCCGGCCCGGGCCCGCGCCAGTCGGGGCCTCGCCCTAAGGGGAAACCCTTAGGCCAAGCTGGCGCCGGGCGCCGGCGGATCAGAGAAAGCGAGCGCTCAGCCAGCCGAGGAGGTCGGCCACCACCTCCTCGCGGTTGGTCTCGTTCAGCATCTCGTGGCGCCCGCCGCGATAGACCTTGAAGGTCACGTCGAGGCCGGCGGCCTCATAGGCGGCGATGAGCGGGCGCACGGCCGCCAGGCGATTGTTGATCGGGTCCTCGTCGCCCAGGAAGACATAGACCGGTAGGCCCTTCCGCACGTCGGACAGATCGGCGCTCATGCCCTGGGCCGCCACCTCGCGGAACGAAGCCCCCGACTCCGGCGTGAACTGGATGCCGCAGAAGGGATCGGCGATGTAGCGGTCGACCTCGGCCGCATCGCGGCTCAGCCAGTCGTAGGGCGTGCGGGGGTCGGGGAAGGCGCTGTTGGCCGGGCCCTCGCGGCGAGGCCCCGGCCCCGATGTGCCCGACAGCACCAGCCCGTCGATGAGCCCGTGGCTCCGGGGCAGATAGGCCTGGGCGAACATCGCGCCCATGGAATGGCCCATCAGGACCAGAGGCAGGCCGGGATGCTCGGCCTTCGCCCGTCGCGAGAGCTGCGCCATGTCGTCCACGCAGGCCGCCGCCCCGCCGGGGCCGAAGTCCCCCAGGCCGCTCATGCCGGAGGTGAGGCCATGGCCGCGATGATCGGCGGCGTAGATCAGGAAGCCGGCCTCGGCCAGGGGGGCCAGCCGCTCGCGGTAGCGGCCGGAATGTTCGCCGGCGCCATGGGCCAGCTGCAGCAGGGCGCGCGGCGCGCCGGGGCCGCGCCACAGAAACCCGGCCAGGCCGGCGCCATCGGCGCCTTCATAGCGGAAGCGGGTCTCTTCGATCGGCATGGTGTCTCCCTCGTTCCTCTGGCGGGTTTGGCCGCAGCTTAGGCGAGGCGCGGAGGAAGGACATCCATGCCGAACCCGGGCGCGACGTGAAGGCCGCGCGTCAGGCGGGCAGCTGGCGCGCCACGATGGCGTCCATGTCGGGCGCACGGGCGAAGGCGCCGTAGAAGGCGCTGCGCTCTTCCCCGAGCCGGCTGCCGACGAAGGCCGCGGCGACCGCCGCCGGCGCGTGGCGGACCAGCAGGGCGCCCTGCAGGGTCAGGGCCATGCGCTCGGCGATCCGGCGGGCCTCGGTCTCGCCGGCCGCGCCGCCGGCCAGGGTCGCGGTCAGGTCGTCGGCCGCAGCGTCCAGAAGGCGCGAGGCCCCGCGCGCCGCCGCGATCTCCGCGCGCCAGGCGGCCAGGGCGTCCGGCTCCCGCGAGAGGGTGCGCAGGATGTCGAGGGCGATGACATTGCCCGAGCCTTCCCAGATCGCGTTGAGGGGCGACTCCCGGAAGAGGCGGGGCATGGGCGTCTCCTCGACATAGCCGACGCCGCCATGGCACTCCATGCACTCGAAGACGAAGCCGGGGCAGCGCTTGGTCAGCCAGAACTTGCCCAGGGCCACGGCCAGACGGGCGAAGGCGCGGCCCTGCGGGTCCACGTCGCTAAAGGCGCGGGCGGTGCGGGTGGCCAGCACGACGGCGGCCTCGTACTCCAGGGCCAGGTCGGCGATCACCGCGCGCATGGCCGGCTGGTCGATGAGCGTCTTCTGGAAGGCCCGGCGGCCGGCCACATGATGGACCGCCTGGGCGAGCGCCATGCGCATGATGCCGAGCGTGGCGGCCATGGTGCCCAGCCGCGTGTGGTGGACCATGTCGATGATCACCTTCACGCCGCGGCCTTCCTCGCCCAGCAGACGGGCGGTCGCGCCGTGATACTCGATCTCGCTGGAGGCGTTGGAGCGGTTGCCGAGCTTGTCCTTCAGCCGCATCAGGCGGATGGCGTTGCGCTCGCCCGTCTCGGTGATGCGCGGGGCGAGGAAGCAGCTGAGGCCCCCCGGCGCCTGGGCCAGCGTCAGGAAGCCGTCGCTCATGGGCGCCGAGCAGAACCACTTGTGGCCGGTGAGGCGATAGAGGCCCCCGCCGAGGGGGTCGGCCCGCGTGGCGTTGGCGCGCACGTCGCTGCCGCCCTGCTTCTCGGTCATGGCCATGCCGAGCGTGATCCCGCGCTTCTCCCCGATCGGCCGCAGCGGCGCGTCGTAGCGGCCGCCGATCAGCTGGTCGAGCCAGGGTCCGGCGGCCTCCCGGTGCGCCGCCAGCACGGGGACGGCGGCATAGGTCATGTTGATCGGGCACATGGTCCCGGCCTCGGCCTGGGTGAACAGGGCGAGCAGGCCGAGGTGGCCCACATGGGCGCCCGGCTCACCCGCCGTCCAGGCCACGTCATGGACGCCGTGGTCCATCGCGAGGGCCATGAGCTCGTGATAGGCGGGATGGAAGCGCACCTCGTCCAGCCGCCGGCCGTACCGGTCGAAGGCGGCCAGCTCGGGCGGATGGCGGTTGGCGAGCTCGCCCAGCTCCAGCACGCGCTCCGAGCCGACGACGCCGCCCAGGGCGCTCATGCGCGCGTCCAGCCAAGGCCCGGCCTCGCGCAGCACGGCTTCGCGCAGGGGCCGGTCGATAAGGTAGAGGTTCTGTCCGGCGAAGGGCGGCGGCTGGTTGGTGACCTCGTGCGTCTCGAGGATGGCGGAGGGCGCATAGGCGGGCATGGTCTCGCTCCGGACAGGAGGGGCGGCCGAGGCAGCCTACGCTCCGGTCCCGGCGGGGTGAACACCCCGGCGCGCACCCCCGCTAGGATCTCTTCCCGGGCCGCGCCGCCAGCAGGGCGGCGAGCGGCGCCGGCGCGTAGTCCCAGACGTCCACGCCCACGTCGAACTGGCGGGGCAGCCCCTTGAGGCGTCCATGGCTGTGGCCGTGCAGGTTCAGGGCCCCGCGATGCTGACGGTTCCAGCTGCGGAAGGGATAGTGGCAGAGGACCAGGAAGTGACCGTCGCGCTCGATCTCCGCATAGGGCTGCACCGTCGCCCAGCCATGGGAGAGCTGCGGTCCGGCGTCGTTGTTGCCCTGGACCAGATGCTTGCGTCCGTTCAGCCTGGGCAGGAGTTCGGCCGCCAGCCGCGGGGTGCGGGCGAAGTCGCCCAGGTGCCAGATTTCGTCGTCCGGGCCGACCGCCGCGTTCCAGCGGGCGATCAGGTCGGCGTCCATCTCGCCCACCGAGGCGTAGGGCCGGGGATAGAGATTGAGGACCCGATGGTCGCCGAAATGGGTGTCGCTGGTGAAGAAGGTGGCCATGCCTGCAGAACGCCCGTCCCCGGCCGGTGGCTTCCGCGGGCGGCGCGCCGGGCTGGGCCATGATCGACTCAGCGCCGCTGATTGTCACGGCCGCCCTGGACGAAGGCGCCTTCGCCTGGTTCGAGGACCTGCGCCAGACCCACTTCCCGCAGGGGCGCAATCGTGTTCCGGCCCACCTGACCCTGTTCCACGCCCTGCCAGGGGACGAGGCCCCGGCGATCCTTGAGACGCTCCGGGCGGCGGCGCAGCGCGCCGGGCCTCTGCCGCTGCAGGTCCGCGGCCCCTGGTTCCTCGGGCGGGGCGTGGCCTACCGCATGGCCTCGCCCGGCCTGGAGGCCTTGCGCGCCGAGCTGGCCGAGGCCTTCGCGCCCTGGCTGACGGCGCAGGACCGCGCCCCCTTCCGGCCGCACGTCACCATCCAGAACAAGGCCGAGCCCGAGGCGGCGCGCCGTCTGCTGGAGGATCTGCAGCAGGCCTTCGAGCCGTTCGACATCTGGGCCGAGGGCCTGCTCGTCTGGCGCTATCTCCGGGGGCCCTGGGCGCCGGTGGCGCAGCTGCCCTTCGGCGGCTGAACCGCCAACGCATCTCAGTCGGCTGCGCTCCGCCGGGCGGCGGCCTCGGCCGCGGCCTGCTCGGGGTCGGCCGGGCGCGGCGTCAGGATCATGGTCTGGCCCTCGACGCGCCAGCTGGCCAGGCGGGCGAGAAAGTTCATGCCGAGGACGTCCACCGGCCCCAGGGTCGGCGAGACGGCGCCCTTCAGGTCGCGCGCCGTGATGCTTCCCAGGCCGAACGCCTCCACCGAGGCGGGCCGCGCCTGCACGACCCCGTTGGCGGTGCGCGCCAGGATCGGGGCGAGGCCCGCCTGCGGGCGCACGCCGGCGCGCTCGGCGGTCTCGAGGGAGAGGCTGGTGAGGGTCGCGCCGCTGTCGACCAGCATGCGCGTCTCCACGCCGTTCAGCGTGACCTGCGCCCAGAAGTGGCCGTTGGGCGACATGCGGATGCGCACCTCCTCGCCCACGACCTCCTGGCCGTCCAGGCCCGTCCGCTCCAGGAGCGGCGCCAGCCATGGCTGATAGGGCAGCTGCTGCGCCAGAGTGAAGAGGCAGAGGGCCAGCACGCCGATCGAGACCGCCGTGCGGAACGCCTGGCCCACATAGGGGAGCCGGAAGAGCAGGGTGAGGCCGACGGCGGCGGCGAGCGCATAGACGGCCAGCTGCTGCCAGGGGGCGAGGGCGTCGAACATGCCCCATGAACCGCAGAGGGCGGGTTTGGATGCAAGCCCTCTCTCGCCTCAGTCGGGCACGATGTCGAAGGCCACGGTCAGCCGCGGCTGATCTCCGCCGAAGGGCACGGTCCCGTGCCACATGTAGGAGGGGAAGAGGACCAGCCGGCCCGGCTCGGGCCGCACATGGTGCTCGGCCGTCAGGGCCGGCCGGGTGGGGATGGGCGGCGCGCCGAAACGCAGCCAGCCGGCATGGTCGTCGCCCTCGCCGATCGCCGCCGGCACGTCGATGTAGCAGGCCGACGAGATCCACCCCTGCGGATGGATGTGGTCGACATGGAAGCCGTTGGGCCGCAGCCGCACCGACCAGGCGCCGAGCACCCGATGGCCGCCGCCGTTGCGGGCGCGGAACAGGTCGGCGCCGCGCCCGACCGCCTGGCGATAGGCGCGGACCGGCCCCTCCACGGCCTCGAAGAAGGCGGCGATCGCCGGATGTTCGGCGAACAGGAGGTTCTGCGAGGTCTGGGTGCCGCCGCGCAGGGACTGCTCGATGGGATGGGCGCAGAGGGCGTGCAGCTCGCCCAGGGCGGCCCGCAGATCTTCGAGATAGGCGGCCAGGCTGCTCCAGCCGCGGGGCGTGTCGAGGGTGTGGACCCCGACCAGGGCCGCATAGTCGAACAGCTCGCGGCGGCGGGGGTCGCCGGCCAGCCGCCAGGCCGTGGCGAGGGCCGCCGCCGCCTCCTGGTCGAAGGGCGACTGGGCGAGCAGGGACTGGGCGACGGCGGCGGCCTCGTCGGCCTCGCCCAGGGCGAGCCAGGCGTGGGCGAGGGCGCGGCGGGCCGAGGTCTCGGCCGGGTTTCGCGCCAGCACGCCGGCGCAGAGGTCGCGGCTGCGCCCGGGGTCCCGGGCCAGCAGCAGGGCGGCGGTCTCGAGCGCCAGGCGCGGCTCGTCCGGCGACTGCGCCAGCGCCGCCTCGGCGAAGGCCAGGGCGGCGTCCTCGCCCGAGATGTGGTTCAGCAGCCGGATCTTCACCCCCGCCAGGGCGGCGCGCAGGGCCGGCTGAGCCGCCGCGGCGGCCAAGGCGAGATCGACCGGCGCCAGAGCCGCCTGCGCCTCGCCCGAGCGCATCCACACCAGCTGGCAGAGATCCCGGAGCGCCTCGGCATAGGCCGGCCGCCGTTCGAGCGCGTTGCAGAAGGCCTGCTCGGCCGCGTCGAACCGGCGCAGGCCCTGGAGGGCGCGGCCGTAGACGAGCCAGGTCTCCGGGGCGTCGAGCCCCAGGCCGAAGGCGCGCTCGCACTCGGCGGCGGCGGCCTGGCCGTGGCCGGCGTCGCCGAGGCCGGCGGCGACATTGTGGGCGGCCACGCCGCTGCCCGGATTGAGGCGGGCGGCCAGGGCGTAGTCGGCCAGTGACTCGGCCTTGCGGCCCAGGGCCTTGCGCGCCGCCGCGCGGGCCGACAGCGCTTCGGGCCACAGGTCGGCGCCGTCCAGGAAGGGCG
>CAYQPL010000056.1:0-4687 GCA_964419395.1 uncultured Phenylobacterium sp.
CGCGGGATGGCTGGCGCAGGCCGAACAGGCGGCCGCCATCAGGATCGCCGCGACCGGCCCGGCGCGTCTCAGAAATTTCCACCCCAGGTCCGCCACATCACACCCCTCACCCCTGGCGCGAGTGTGCGCCGGGCGCGGGCGAACGACAATATGCGAACGGATCCGGCGGGGCCGCGGCCAGCGCTAGTTCGGCGTGTAAAGGCCCTGCAGGCCGACGAGAATGGCGATCACCCCGAAGACGGCCAGGATCAGGCCGGCGCCCGCCGCGCCGCTGGCCGGCAGGTCCTGGCCCGTGCGCCGCGCGAGGTTCAGCCGGTCCCACAGCAGGAGGACGCCGGTGATGATGCCGACGATCTCGAAGTGGAACACGTGCGGACCGCTCGTCAGATGGACGATCAGGAAATAGCCGCCGCAGACGAGGGCGACGACGCCGACGATCCAGCCGAAGGGCCCCAGGGCCCGCGCCGCGCCGGCCAGGTTGTCGCCCACCGACGGCAGGCGGGCGAGCAGGCCGACAGCCAGCAGGAAGCCGCCGAGGATGTTGGCCAGGTCGAGGAGCAGGGCGATCATGCGCCCTTCAATGCCCGGGGAGCTTGGCCGTTCCCGTCCCGGGCCTTGCGGCCTGGCGGCGAAGTTCGCGTTCGACGGCGGCGCGATCCCCCTCCGCGGGGTCGGCCTCGACCCGCGCCGCCGGCGGCGTGTCGGACGGCGGACGGGCGTCGGCGCTGGCGCTTGTCGGCCCGCGCGGGCCTTCGGCGGGGGCCTGATGGATGTGGGGCTGGGGCATGCGGCTCCTCCGTGGGGTTCGGCGCAGGAACCGGCGGCGCTGCGGGGCTGTTCCGCGTCGCTTTCGCCAGGCCTGTGGCGCCGCCGCACTGGCGCCCGCGGGGCGGCGGGTCCATGGATCGGGGATGAGCCGCCGCGCCGCCTTCGCCTGCCGCAATTCCTACGGTCCCCTCCGGGGCCGCGGGATCGTGCGCGCGATCGCCTAGAGCACGCGCCGCGTCCCCGACCCCGCCAACCGGCCGGGGTCGCGCAAGGGCTCCGGTCCCTCCGGAGCTACCCCATGACGACCGAACCGCCCCCCCAGGAAGAGCTGAGCCTTCCGCTGCGCACGCCGCGCCTGGTCCTGCGCGATTTCCGCGACACGGACTTCGACGCCATCCACGCCTACGGCTCAGATCCGGAGGTGTGCCGCTACATGCCGTGGGGGCCCAACACGCTGGAGGACACGGCCCAGGCGCTCGCCCGCATGCAGGCCCAGGCGCGCACCTGGCCGCGCATGGAGCTCGGCCTCGGCATCGAACTGGCCGAGGAGGGCCGGCTGATCGGCTCCATCGCCCTGCATCTGCGCGACGCCACCCATCGGACGGTGGAGATGGGCTACTGCCTGCACCGCGACGTCTGGGGGCGGGGGATCATGAGCGAGGCGGCGCGGGGCCTGGCCGAGGCCGGCTTCCGGCGCTTCGGCCTGCACCGCATCTACGCCACCTGCGATGTCCGCAACACCGGCTCGTGGCGGGTGATGGAAAAGCTCGGCATGCGGCGCGAGGGCCTGCTACGCCAGGACCGGATGGTGAAGGGCGCCTGGCGCGACACCTTTCTCTACGCGGTCCTGGCGGAGGAGTGGACGGCTACCGCGCGAGCCGCGGCGGGCTAAGCGTGCGATAGGTCCCCTGCCGTTCGAACATCCAGCCCGGATATTCGGGCGGCAGGCGGGTGACCTCGTCGATCAGCTTCAGGTCGTCGGCCGTCAGCGCCACCTTCACGGCGGCGAGATTGTCCTCCAGCTGGTCGAGGCGCTTGGCGCCGATGATGACCGAGGTCACCGCCGGCTGGTGCAGCAGCCAGGCGAGCGCGACCTGGGCCACCGTGCCGTCGCGGCGCTCGGCCACCGTGCGCAGGGCATCGATGGCGGCGTAGCCGCGGTCGCGATCCACCGGCGGGAAGTCGAAGGTGGCCCGGCGGCCGTCGCCGGCGCTCTCGTTGGCGCGGTCGTACTTGCCCGAGAGGAGCCCGCCCGCCAGGGGGCTCCACACCATCAGGCCCACCTGCTCGGAGGCCAGCATCGGGACGATCTCGCGTTCCAGGTCGCGGCCGGCGACGGTGTAGTAGGCCTGCAGCGACTGCACCGGGGCCAGCCCCTTGCGCTCGGCGATCCCCTGCGCCTTGGCCACCTGCCAGGCGGCCCAGTTGGAGAGGCCCACATAGCGGACCAGGCCCTGGCGGACGAGGGCGTCCAGAGCCTCCATCGTCTCCTCGATGGGCGTGATCGGATCGAAGCCGTGGATCTGGTAGAGGTCGATATGGTCGGTCTGCAGACGCCGCAGGCTGTGCCTGACCTGATCCATGATGTGCCCGCGCGAGGCGCCGGCGGCGTTGGGCCCTTCGCCCATGCGTCCGAAGACCTTGGTGGCGATGACCACGTCCTCGCGGGCCACGCCCAGGTTCTTGAGCGCCTGGCCGAGGATCTCCTCGGAACGGCCCTGGGAATAGATGTTGGCGGTGTCGATGAAGTTGACGCCGCCGTCGAGGGCGGCGCGGACGAGCTGGTCGGCTTCGTCCTGGGCCACGCGGCCGATGTGGCCCCACAGCCCGTCGTCGCCGCCGAAGGTCATGGTTCCGAGGCACAGTTCGGAGACGAGAAGGCCGCTGCGGCCGAGCCGGTTGTAGCGCATGGGGAGCTCCGGGAACGTTCGAGGAGGCCCGATCCTCGTCGAGGCGAGGCCTGTCCCGTGACTCCGATCCTCCCCGTCTCTTGCACGATCCTCTCGGCCGGCCCATTTGCGGGAGCGCACAGGGAGACCGTGATGGGCGCGCTGAAGGACCTGACCGACCTCGTCGCGCGCCACGCCGTGCCCGGGGGCGGTCCGACCGCCGTCGAGGGGCTCGCCCTCATCCGGGCCGAGGCGGTCACGGGGCGGTTCGGCGCCCTCTACGAACCCTCGCTCTGCGTGGTCCTGCAGGGGGCCAAGACCACCCTGCTGGGCGAGCAGGTCTTCCACTACGACGCGGGCAAGTACCTGATCGCCCCGGTGGACCTGCCGGCCATCGCCCAGATCGCCGAGGCGAGCCCGCAGGCGCCCTATCTGGCCCTGCGGCTGGCCCTCGACACCGCGCTCGTCGCCGAGCTGCTGCTGGACTCCGAGGATCTGGGCGAGCCGCCCACCCGGCCGGGCCTGGCGGTCAGCGAACTGGGCGACGATCTCGCCGACGCCCTCCTGCGGCTCGCCCGGCTGATCGAGCGGCCGAGGGACATCGCCGCCCTGGCGCCCCTCATCAAGCGGGAAATCGTCTATCGGCTGCTCTTCGTCGAGCCCCAGCCGCTGCTGCGCCAGATCGGTCGCGCCGGCTCGCGCCTGGCGCGCCTGAACCAGGCGTTGAGCTGGATCCGGCGCCACTACGACGCGCCGCTGCGGGTCGAGGACCTGGCGCGCCTGGCCCATATGAGCCCCTCCACCTTCCATCGCCAGTTCAAGGCCGTGACCGCGCTCAGCCCGCTGCAGTACCAGAAGCAGATCCGGCTGCAGGAGGCGCGACGCCGGCTGCTGGCGCACGAGGCCGACGTCGCCGCCGTCGGTCTCGCGGTGGGCTATGAGCGCCCCTCCCAGTTCAGCCGCGAATACCGGCGGCTGTTCGGGGCCCCGCCGGGCCGGGACGCCGAGCATCTGCGCCGCGCGCTCGCCGGGGCGGCGGCCTGACCGGCCGGCGCGTCGCGCCGACCTCCCGAAAAGTGACGCGGGCGACGAATTTCGCCCCCTGAGCGCCGCGTCGGCGGACGATCGCGGGCTTCCCACGGCGCGTCCGGGGCGAATCGCGCGGGAGGCCCAGCCGCGCCACCGCTCTGTGCCAAAAAAGTCGCATGCGGCAAAAATGGAATCATCTTGCGCGAAGCGGGCCGGAGGCCCCCTGCGAGCGATCTTCTAAGTGTCTGGCGGAGCGCCGGATTTCCCATGCGACATCGTGCGTCGCCGGGCCGCGTCTCGACTCGCGGGTATGGCCGGAATCCCTTTGCGCATAACGGAGAGCTGTTGGAAACTTGCGCACCGGTCAAATATGCTGGTTATGTTGCCTGGTTGAAAAACATCTGGCCCTTCGTCGTAAGGCGTCGGATGATGATTTTTGCTCAAGGGTCAAAATCCCCACGCGAGAGGGGGATCGGCCTTACGAGGGGGAAGGAAACCAATGTTGAAAAGCACATACTTCTATGGCGGCTCGGTGCTGGCCGTCGCCCTGGCGCTTGCGGCCTCGCCGGCCGCGGCGCAGCAGGGCGCCGGGGCGACCGTGGTCGAGGAGGTCGTGGTCACCGGCGCGTTCCTCGCCGGCCCGCGCGTGGTTGAAGGCGTTCGATCGGAGCGACGCGTCGACGTGCTCGGCGCGCAGGAACTCGAGAAGCAGGGCGCGCCCAGCGTCGTGCAGCTGGTCAAGACGATCAGCGCCTCGCAGTCGGCCATCGGCGAAAGCAACCGCTATAACGGCGGCGCCGGCACCGCGACCATCAACCTGCGCGGCTTCGGTTCGTCGCGGACCCTGGTCCTGATGAACGGCCGTCGGATGGTCGACAGCACCCAGGCCTCGTTCCAGGGCGGCGGCCAGGACCTGAACTTCATTCCCACCGCGGCCACCGGCCGGATCGAAATCCTGAAGGACGGCGCGGCGGCCACCTACGGCTCCGACGCCGTAAGCG
>CAYQPL010000056.1:4697-20365 GCA_964419395.1 uncultured Phenylobacterium sp.
TGCGCGGCGAGCTGGCCCTCGACGGCTTCGAGGTGGACGGCGAATACACCTATATCGACGGCTCGGACGGCGACTACAGCCTCGACCTCGCCTGGGGCAGCATCTTCGAGCGCGGCAACGTGCTGCTGAGCGCCGGCTACCGCCACCGCTCGCGCCTCGACATCGACGAGCGCGACTGGGCCCGCACCCGCATGGACGCGGTCTATTACGGCGGCTGGTCCGGCTCGGGCAATCCCGGCTACTACGGCACGCCGGGCGGCACGACCTTCTTCCGCGACAACGGCTGTCTGGAGCTCGGCGGCCAACTGACCGCCGGCGTCGTCCCGACGACCGATACGGCCACCGGCAGCGTCTGCCGCTTCCAGTTCTCGGCGTTCAACGACCTGGTGAACGAGGAAGACCACTACCAGCTCTACGGCGAGGTGAACTTCGACGTCACCGACACCGTCACCTTCCACGGCGAAGTGGCCTGGAACCGCAACGACGTTCCGAACCAGCGCCTGTCGCCCGCCAACCTGACGACCCAGTTCCCGACCCCGATCAGCGCGGGCGGCACCTCGGGCTCCACCGCGGCGCCCGGCTTCAACGGTCAGGTGCCGTTCTTCGTGCCGGCCAACAATCCGGGCCTGATCGATCTGCGCACCACCTGCGCCGCGCCGCTCACCCCGGCCCAGTGCGCCCTCATGGGCGGCGGCGTGACGATGAACAAGTCGTTCTGGCGCGCCATCGCCCATGCCGGCCACCCGACCAATCCCGACGGCGCCGACCACCAGGACATCCAGTCCAACGCCTTCCGGATCTCGGGCGGCTTCAAGGGCGAGTTCGAGAACGGCATCGGCTGGGACGCGGCCCTGACCTACATGGAATCCGAAGCGACGGTCGTCACCAACGACCTGCTCGTGAACCGGATCCAGAACGCCCTGCGCGGCCTCGGCGGGTCGGGCTGTAACCCGGCCACCGGCACGCCGGGCGTCGGGCCCTGCCAGTTCTTCAATCCGTTCACCAACAGCCTCGCCGTCAGCGCCGTCAACGGGGCGACCAACCCCTACTATCGCGGCGACGCCAATCCGGCCGTGCTGAACGATCCGGCCCTGGTGGAGTGGCTCTACGGCACCTACACCAATGTCGGCACCAACAAGATGCTGGTCGCCGACCTGGTCTTCAACGGCCAGACGGGCATCGAGCTGGGCGGCGGCAACATCGCCTGGGCCGCGGGCGCCCAGTACCGCTACAACCGCTCGATCGACGACTGGGAGAACCTCGGCGACGTCCGGGCCACGCCTTGCGTCGACTCCATCGACGACGGCCTGCCGGTCTGCTCCGATCCCGTCGGTCCGTTCGTCTTCTTCGGCGCCCAGGAGGACTATGACGTCGACCGTGACGTCGAGGCCATCTTCGCCGAAGTGAACCTGCCGATCACCGACAGCTTCGAGGTCAGCGCCGCCATCCGCTACGAGAACTTCGGCGGCAACATCGGCTCGACCACCAACCCGAAGGTTTCGGCGCGGTGGCAGGCCCTGGACTGGCTGGCCTTCCGCGGTTCGGCCGGTTCGACCTTCCGGGCCCCGAGCCAGGTGGTCATCGCGCCCGGCAGCAGCAAGGGCGTGTCGAACATCGGCGGCAGCTACCGCGCCGTCGTGACCAACAACAATCCGGACCTGGAGCCGGAAACCGCCAACACGTTCAACTTCGGCGTGCTGGTGAACACCGGCGGCTTCCGCGGGTCGATCGACTACTTCAAGTTCGACTTCAAGGATGAGCTGACCCTCGAGCCCAGCCAGGCGATCTACAACTCGCTCGACTGCTCGAACCCGGCGATCGTCGCGCGCTTCGTCTTCGACGGCGCCTGCAACGCCAACAACGTGATCGTGCTGAACCGCTACAACGTCAACGGCCCCGACACCAAGACCTCGGGCCTCGACTTCAAGGCGCAGTACGACTTCGACAACTTCTTCGGCCGCGACTTCATGGACGCCCGCGTCACGGTCGGCGCCGAAGGGACCTACCTGCTGGAGTACGAGCGCAGCGACTTCACCCTTCTGGGGGCGGAGTCGGTGGTGATCCAGGAAGCCCAGGACCGCGTGGGCCGTCACGAGCTGACCGGGGAGTTCTATTCCTACCCCCGTCTGCGTGCGAACGGCTTCATCAACGTTGACGGCGGCGCCTGGAACCTGCGCTACCAGATCCAGTATCGCGAGGGCACCGAGATCATCGGCGATCCCTGCCCGGCGTCCGGCGCCAGCGCCGCCTGCCGGTACGACTACGCCACCTCGAGCTTCGTCAACGTCGGCAAGAGCGAGGACTACTGGCAGCACGACCTGAACCTGCGGGTGGACCTGCCGTCCAACACGGTGATCACCGCCAGCATCCAGAACGTGCTGGATGAAGATCCGCCCTTCGTGCAGTCGATGTACAACTACGACTACACCAACGGGAATCCGCTGGGCCGGACCTTCAAGATCGGCGTCAAGCAGACCTTCTAAGGGTCTGCGCACCGGCCGGGCCTCGGCCCGGCCGCACCTTCACGGCGTCGCCCTCGCGGGCGGCGCCGTTCTGCTTTCCGGGGCCCGGCGTTCTGAACGCCCAGGGGGGCCCGGAACGGAACCTCAGGGCCGCCGGCCGGCGGGAAGCGCCGCGGCTTCCGCCTCGCTCAGCTTGCGGACCGAGCGCACCAGGCAGCGCTGCTCGCCCAGCGGGCCGGGCGAGATGATGGTGGCGTCGGTCCCGCGGCAGATGGTCGAGCCGCTCCGGGAGACGATGGCCAGTCGGTTGGCCCAGTCCATGTCCGGACAGCGGGCGAACATCTGCATCTCATAGACATCGTTCACGCCGACCCGGACATAGAGGGTGTCGTCGTCCGGCGCGCTGAAGCCGTTGACGTTGCGGGTGAAGAAGCATTCGCGGCCCTGCGAGGCCTGGGTCGCAGACGGGCCGGCCGGATCGGCGACGGTCGGCGCGCATGCGCTGATCGCCAGGGCGGAGAGGGCCGCGGCGGGCGCGGCGAGCTTGCGGAGCGGCGTCATCGAACATCCTCGTTCTGAACGGGCCAATGCGAGGAAGCGCGGCCCGGCGACGGCAGGTTCCAAGCTTGGGCGTCGAACATGGCCTCAATCGGGCGCGCGCTCGCCGCTGCGCTTCGCCGCCCGCCGCCGGAAGCGGCAGGGATCGACCAGCTCGACGGCTCCCGCGGGCAGCGGCGAGGGCGCCCCCAGGATCCCTGCGGCGACATGCTCGGCCAGCAGCGGCGCGAGGCAGAAGCCGCGCGAGCCCAGTCCGCCCAGCACGAACAGTCCGTCGGCCGCGCCGGGGGCCGGGCCCGCCACGGGCAGGCGGTCGGGGGTCGCCGCCCGCACGGAGGCGCGGCCCGACAGCGCCGTGCCCTCCAGCGCCCGCGCCAGGCGGGGCAGGCCGCCGGCCAGCAGGTCGAGATTGCGCCGGTGATCGGCCGGGCGCAGGTCGTCGTCCGGGTCGTCGCGGTCGTGGGTGGCGCCGAAGACGATCCCCCCCTCGGTCGGCGCGACATAGCCGCCCCAGGCCGTGGGCGCGGCGTCCGCCCCGGCGGCGAAGGCGATCTGTCCGCGCACGGGCTGCAGCGGGATCTCGGCGACGAGGTCCGCGAGGCCCGGCCCCGCGCAGACCACCACCGCCTCGAAGAGCCCGAGGTCCTCGCCATGTGCGCCTTCCAGCCGCCAGAGCGCCCCTTGCGCGCGCGCCGCCGCCACCCGGGCGGCGGAGACCTCGGGAAGCCAGGCGGCGAGGATGGCGTGCGGTCGCACGACGAAGGCGTCCCGCTGGCGCAGGCCCGGCCCCACGGGCTCGCCCGTCCAGGCCGAGGCGCGCTCGCCGTCCAGGACCTCCATGGCCCCGAGCTCGAACAGGTCGGCGGCGGCGATCTTCGCGAAGCGCCCCGTGTCGCGATCGCCGCGCGTCAGCTGCACGACCCCCTCGGCGATCACGGCGCCGGGGACGGCGTCATAGAGGGTCCGGGCGCGGGCCAGCGCCTGGGCGAACAGGGCGGCCATCGGCCCCAGGCCAGCGTCCAGCCGCGGAGTCACCAGGGCGGCGGGATTGCCCGAGGCGCCGGCGCCCCGGCCCGCCGCGTCGAAGGCCACAGCCTGCACGCCCTGCTGGCGCAGAGCCCGGCAGACGGAGGCGCCGGCGATTCCGGCCCCGATGACGGCGACCCGCGCCGCCGCCCGCTGCGCGCCCGGCTCGCCGGGCAGCCGCGCCTCCAGCCGCTCACGCTTGCGGCCGTAGCCGGGCCGCTTGGCGATCTCGAAGCCGGCCGCCTGCAGGCCGCGACGCACCTCGCCGGCCACGGTGAAGGTCGCCGCCCGCGCCCCGGGCGCCGAATGGGCGGCCACCTGGGCCAACAGCTCCGGACGCCACATACCGGGATTGGTCGCGGGCGCGAAGCCGTCGAGGAACCAGGCGTCGGCCGCGCCGGTCCAGCTCGCCAGGGCCTCGCCGGCCTCCATGACCGCCAGATCCAGGGTGGCGCGGACCTCCGGCAGGTCGACCCGGTGGAAGCCTCGCGCCTGGCCGGGCCACCGCCCGGTCAGCAGGCCGGTGAGGTCCGCCAGGTCGGGCCAGGCGGCCAGGACCGCGGCCGCCTCGTCGGCGGCCAGGGGGTGCGCTTCGATGCTGAAGATGTCCAGCCAGGCGCCGGGGGGTGCGGTGGCGCGCCAGAGGTCCAGGAGGGCGAGGATGTTGAGGCCGGTGCCGAATCCCAGCTCGCCGACGCAGAAGCGGGTGCGCCCGGCCCAGGCCTCGGGCAGGCCGCAGCCGGCCAGGAAGACCGCCCGCGATTCGGCCAGGCCGTCGGCGGTGGAGAAGTAGATGTCGCCATAGAGGCGCGAACGCGGCTGGCCCTGGTCGTCCAGGACGAGGGGCGATTCGTCGGGCGGTCGGGCGGGCATCGTCTCCTTTGGCCCCGCCGCGACGGCGCGAGCAAGGCCCCAAAGCAAAAGGGCCGCCCGATCGGGCGGCCCTTCACCGAATTCGCCGAAGCGAAATCGAATGGCTTAGTGAGCCGGGGCTTCTTCAGCCGGGGCTTCTTCAGCGGCCGGAGCCATCGCGTCGGTGGTGGCTTCACCAGCGGCGGCGGCGGCGTCGTCAGCAGCGGCTTCGGCGGTCGCGGCGGCGTCGGCGGCCGTGTCGGCGGCGGCTTCGGCGGTGGCGGCTTCGGTGGTCG
Organism: uncultured Phenylobacterium sp.; assembly: GCA_964419395.1. GTDB lineage: Bacteria > Pseudomonadota > Alphaproteobacteria > Caulobacterales > Caulobacteraceae > Phenylobacterium. The sequence goes on from CAYQPL010000056.1 coordinate 9,892, forward strand.
CTTCGGCCGGGGCTTCTTCAGCCGGCTGGCCGCAGGCGGCGACGGAGAGGGCGGCGACGGCGGCGCCGGCGACGAGCAGCTTGCGAAGGATCTCGGAGGTCATGTCCCTGGTCCCCTGGAAAAGGAGTTTTGATCACGCTTGGCGCGCCCCTGCCCGTTCCGTCGCCGGTCCGGCTTCAAGGCCACGCTGCGCAAGAGCAGGAATATGACGGGGTTCGTGTCGAGGGCAAGGGCTTTATTCACGCCCTCGTGATCACATTTTTCGCCGGCCTTGAAATGCGGCCCCGCCGCGAGGCCTCAAGCCTCGTTGGGCATGGCCGAGAGAGCCTCTTCCAGTTCCAGGAAGCTCGGCTGGGCGCCGCTCGGCACGTTGCCGCGGCCGATCTCCACCGAGATCTGGGCGGCGTTGCCGTGCAGGTGGGCGACCAGAACGGCCTGGATGATCTTGTAGAAGGCCGCCTCCTCCTCGATCACCGCGTTCAGGCGCGCGGCGATGGGGCCGACCAGGCCATAGGCCAGGAACACGCCCAGAAAGGTGCCGACCAGGGCGCCGCCGATCATGCCCCCCAGGACCTCCGGCGGTTCGGAGATCGAGCCCATGGTCTTCACCACGCCCAGCACGGCGGCGACGATGCCCAGCGCCGGCAGGCCGTCGGCCATGGTCTGCAGCGAATGGGCCGGCGCCAGGGCCTCGTGGTGGTGCGTCTCGAGCTGCTTCTCGATGGCGTCCTCGACCTGGTGGGGATCCTCCAGGTTCATAGTCATCATCCGCAGGGTGTCGCAGATGAAGTCCACGGCGAAGTGGTCCTTCGTGATCTTCGGGAAGCGCGAGAAGATCGTGCTCTCGCCGGGGTTCTCGATGTGGCTCTCCAGGGCGATGACGCCCTTGGACTTCATCGTCTTGGTCAGCAGGAAGAGCAGGGACAGGAGGTCGCGGTAATCGGCCGCCTTCCACTTCGGCCCGGAGAAGGCCTTGGCGAATCCGGCGCCCACGGCCTTGATCACCGTCATCGAGTTGCTGATCAGACAGGCCGCCACGGCGGCTCCGCCGATGGCCATCATCTCGTGGGGCAGGGCGTGCAGAATGATGCCCATGTTGCCGCCGGCCATGATGTAGCTGCCGAACACCATGGCGAACAGCAGAACGATGCCGATAATCTGGAACATAAGCGCGCGGCCCCCGAGTGTGGGCGCCAGCATCGGGGTTAATGCTTAATGGCGCGTGAGCGCGATGGCCGTTTGCGCGCGGCGACGGCGCAGATTAACAGCGGTCACATGGCCACCACCGCCGCTTCCCCGCCCGCGCTGCCCCGGCGATCCTTCGCCATCATCTTCGGCGTGTCTCTGGCGACCGCCATGGGGAATACCGGCCTGATCTCCGTCCTGCCGGCCATCGGCCGCTCGATCGGCATACCCGACCCGCTGGTGGCGGCGGTCTTCTCCCTTTCGGCCCTGCTGTGGGCCTTCTCTTCGCCCTTCTGGGCCAAGGCCTCGGACCGGTACGGCCGCAAGCCCCTGATGCTGGTCGGCCTGACCGGCTTCATGGTGTCGATGATCTGCTGCGGCCTGGTGGTCAGCGCCGGCCTGCATCATCTGGCCGCGCCGCTGGTGATCTTCGTCTTCTTCCTGTTCGCCCGCGCCCTGTTTGGCCTGTTCGGCGCCGCCTCGAACCCGGCGACCCAGGCCTATGTGGCCGAGCATACGACGCCGGAGAAGCGCACCCAGTCGATGTCCAGCCTGGCCGGCGCCTTCGGCCTGGGCACGGTCATCGGCCCGTTCATCGCGCCCCTGCTGATCCTGCCCTTCCTGGGCCTGGCCGGGCCGCTGTTCGGCTTCGCCATGATCGCCGCGGTGATGCTCTTCATCGTCTACCGCTTCCTGCCCGAGAGCCCCTTCGCCGGCGAGGCCCGCGCCCGCTCCGACGCGCAGGCCGAGACCCGCAAGGCCAATCCCGGCGTGCGCGAGACGCCCATGTGGCGGGACCCGCGCATCACGCCCTTCCTGATCTACGGCTTCCTCGTCGCCGTCTGCCAGACCGCCCAGGGCCAGACGCTCGGCTTCCTGATCATCGACAAGCTGGCCCTGTCGCCGGCCGCCGCCCAGGGCTTCATCGCCATCGCCATGATGTTCGGGGCCATGGCCGGCCTGCTCGCCCAGTGGGGCATCATCCGCATGTTCGAGATGACGCCGCGCCAGCTGCTGCGCTGGGGGGTGGCGGTCGCCGCGGTGGGCAACGTCATCGTGGCGCTGTCGCCCAACTACTGGGCGGTGGTGGCGGGCTACGCCAGCGCCAGCCTCGGCTTCGGCTTCGCCCGCCCCGGCTTCACCGCCGGCTCCTCGCTGGCCGTCGACATGGGCGAGCAGGCGCGGGTGGCCGGCGCCATCGCGGCGGTCAACGGCGTGAACGTGGTGCTCGCGCCCTTCTTCGTCTGGCTCTACGAGCATGTCGCCTGGGCGCCGTTCGCGCTGAACGCCGCCATCATGGTGGCCATGCTGGTCTACGCCTTCCGCAACCCGCAGCTGCGCAACGCCGACCCCAAGCCCGCGACCCGGGCCGATGCGGCGATCGCGACGCTCGAGCGCAGCGACGAGTCCGGCCAGTAGCGCCCTATTGCGGCGGGGCGCCGGCCTCGGCCCGCAGGCGCCGCACCATCTCCAGCGACAGATAGCCGTCGGCGGTCAGCCCGCGGGACTGCTGATAGGCCCGCAGCGCCGCGCGCGTATTGACGCCGACGATGCCGTCCGGCGCGCCCGGGTCGAAGCCGAGCCGCGCCAGCGCCGCCTGCGCATCGGTGCGGTCGGTCAGGGACAGGGGCGTCTCCTGCGGCCAGGCCCGCACCACGCCGCCCTCGCCAGCCAGGCCTTGCGCCAGCAGCCCGACCCCCAGCGCATAGGCCGTGGAGTTGTTGTAGCGCCGGATCACGAAGTGGTTCGGGAAGATCAGGAACATCGGCCCGCCCGCGCCCGAGGGCGCGATCAGCTGGGCTTCGGCGGCCTGGTCGGCGGCGGAGAAGCCGCGGCCGTCGGCCGGGGTGACCCCGCGCTGCGCCCACTGCGCCGGTGTCTCCTTCGGCCCTTCGACCAGGGCGTAGTCGAAACCGGCCGGGACGACGACTTCGCGGTGCCAGCTCTGGCCGCGCGTCCAGCCGGCCTTGGCCAGCAGGTTGGCGGCCGAGGCCAGGGCGTCGGGCGAGGAGCCCCAGAGGTCGCGGCGGCCGTCGCCGTCGCCGTCCACCGCGGTGGAGAGGAAGGTGGTGGGGATGAACTGGGTCTGACCCATGGCGCCGGCCCAGGAGCCGATCAGCTGGCCGCGGGCGAACTCGCCCGACTGGATCATCTTCAGGGCCGCGATCAGCTGGTCCTCGGCGAACTGCCGCCGCCGGCCGTCGGCGGCGAGCGTGGCCATGGAGCGGATCACGTCGAAGTCGCCGAGGATGGCGCCGAAGCTCGATTCCAGGCCCCAGATGCCGACCAGGATATTGCGGGAGACGCCGTAGCGCGCCTCGATGTCGGCCAGGGCGGACAGGGCGTCGCGCTTGCGCCGGCCGATGGCGAGGCGGTCGTCGGTGACGACGCCGCGGAGATAGTCGCTGACGGGCCGGGAAAACTCCGGCTGCCGCGAATCGAGCGCCGACACCCGGTCGTTGGGCGTCAGACCGGCCAGCTCCTGGTTCAGCAGGGCCGGCGGCAGGCCGGCCGACAGGGCGCGGCCGTAGAAGCCTCTCAGCCACTCGTCGAAGGCGGGGCTGCCGGAGGGCGGCAGGGCCGGCGCCGCCGGACCCGGGGCAGGCAGGCCGGGGCCCAGCGCCAGCTGAGGCCCGAGGTTCAGGCCCGGATCGGCGCAGCCGGCGAGCAGGAGGACGAGGAAGGAGCGGCGTTCCATGCGGCGAATCCTAGGCGGGCGAAGGGGGCGACCTCAAGGCGAGAACGCACGGCGCGGCCCGCGGCCCAAAAGAAAACCCCGGTCCCCCCGCTGGGGGGCCGGGGCCTCAAGGACGCTATCTGCTCGGCGCGAGGTGGGGGGGAAGGCCGCGCGCCTTGCATGGCTAAGGGAATGCCCCGGCGACTCGCCGGTTCCTACGGCGCAGCTGCGTCGCGCAAGCCCTTGCCGTCCGCCCGGTTGCTTGCTACTGCGAGCCGTTCTCAAGAGAGGTGTTCCGGCACATGACCGCGGCTGCGGCGATCACGGATGAGGCCGCGGCCCGCGCTGCGGCCAAGCGGCGGGCGCAACGACGCGCCGCCTTCCTGCGCCAGGTGCTCCGGTGGCACTGGATCAGCGCCGCCATCTGCCTCGTCGGCATGATGCTGTTCGCGGTGACCGGCGTCACTCTGAACCATGCCGGCGCCATTTCCGCCACGCCCAAGGTCACCGAGCGCGTCGCCGAGCTTCCGGCCGACCTGCTGCCGGTCCTGCAGGCGGCCGAGGCGCAGGGCGGCCCCCCGCCGCAGGCGGTCCGCGACTGGCTGCGGACGGAACTGAAGGCGGCCGTGCCGGCCGACGCCGCACCGGAATGGTCCCCCGGCGAACTGTACCTGGCCCTGCCGCGTCCGGGCGGCGACGCCTGGCTGAGCCTCGACACCGCCACGGGCGAGGCGATCTACGAGCGCACCGATCGCGGGGCGATCGCCTACCTCAACGACCTGCACAAGGGCCGCAACACGGGCGCGGCCTGGATGTGGTTCATCGACATCTTCGCCGTCGGCTGCGTGGTCTTCTGCGTCACCGGCCTCCTGCTGCTCCAGCTGCACGCCCATGCGCGGAAGTCGACCTGGCCCCTGGTCGGGCTCGGCCTGATCATCCCGCTCCTCCTCGCCCTCCTGTTCATCCACTGACGGAAGCCCTCATGCGCCGCCTCGCCTCCGCCGCCGCCCTCTCGGGCCTGATGGCCGCCCCGGCCGCCGCCGCCGACCTCGCCGTCAGCGTCGAAATCCCCCGCCTGTCGGTCGCCGAGTACCACAACCCCTATGTGGCCATCTGGGTGGAGACTCCCGACCAGACGGCGGTGAAGACCCTGGCGGTCTGGTACGACGTCAAGCTGAAGAACCAGGAAGGCAAGACCTGGCTGAAGGACATGCGCCAGTGGTGGCGCCGCGCCGGCCGGTCGATGACCCTGCCGGCCGACGGCGTCAGCGGCGCCACCCGCGCGCCCGGCCGCCATCAGGTCAGCTTCACCACCGGCAAGGCGCCGCTGGGAACCTTGCCGGCCGGCGGCTACAACCTGGTGGTGGAGGCCGCCCGCGAAGTCGGCGGCCGCGAAATGGTCCGCGTGCCCTTCCAGTGGCCGCCCAAGGCCCCCGCCAGCGGCAAGGCCGCCGGCGAGAGCGAGCTCGGCGCCGTCACCCTGACCCTGAAGCCCTGAACCCAAAGCCCTTCGGAGACGCGCCATGAAGACCCTGCTTCGCACCGCCTGCGCCGCCGCCGCGCTCTGCGCCGCCCTCGCCGCGCCGATGGCCGCCCAGGCCCCTCGCCAGTGGATGCTGCCGTCGATGACGGTGCTCTCGGGCTCCGACCCCTGGCTCACGGTGGACGCCGCGGTGTCCAACGACCTCTTCGTCTTCGAGCACGTGCCGATGCGCCTCGACGGCCTGGTGATCACCGCGCCCGACGGGACCACCGTCGAGGCGCAGAACGCCGCCACGGGCAAGTACCGCTCGACCTTCGACGTCAAGCTCGACCAGCGCGGCACCTACCGGATCGCCAGCGTCGGCGACGGCGTCATGGCCGCCTACAAGCTGAACGGCGAGCAGAAGCGCTGGCGCGGGAACGAGGCCGAGCTGAAGTCGGCCATCCCCGCCGAGGCCACCGAGGTCCGGATCAGCCACAACCAGCGTCGCGTCGAGACCTTCGCCACGGTGGGCGAGCCCACCACCGAGGCCCTGGCGCCCACCGGCAAGGGGCTGGAGCTGGCGCCCGTCACCCATCCGAACGACCTGTTCGCCGGCGAGGCGGCGCAGTTCCGCCTGCTGCTGGACGGCCAGCCGGCGGCGGGCGTCGAGGTCAGCGTGGTGCGCGGCGGCGGCCGGTACCGCAACGATCCGGGCGAGATGAAGGTGACCACCGCCGCGGCCGGCGCCTTTTCCGTCACCTGGCCCGAGGCCGGCATGTACTGGCTGGAGGCCGCCGTCCGCGGCGGCCAGTGCCCGAGCGTTGGCGCCCAGCGGGCCGCCGGCTACGTCGCCACGCTCGAGGTCCTGCCGGAGTAGCCGGAGGTGCTGGCGCCCATGCCGCAGAACCGGGTCGCCATTCCGCTCGACCTGCCCGCCGGCCTGGCCCCCGAGCCCGGCGGCGTGCAGGTGGAGGCGTCCGGCCGCGCCATGGGCGGCGACTGGACCCTGAAGGCGGTGGGCCAGCCCGATCTGCCGCCGGAGGCGCTCACCCGCGCCGTCCAGGCGAACCTGGATGCGGTGGTCGCCCAGATGAGCCCGTGGGAGGCGGAGGCCGACATCAGCCGGTTCAACGCCGCGCCGGCGGGCAGCTGGCGCGCCCTGCCCGAGGACTTCGCCGAGGTCCTGGCCTGCGCGCTCGAACTGGCCGAGCTCAGCGACGGCGCCTTCGATCCGACGGTCGGGCGGCTCACCGACCTGTGGGGCTTCGGGCCGCCCGGCCCGGTGGACCGCCCGCCCGGGCCGGACGACCTGGCCGCCGCCCTGGACGAGGCGGGCTGGCGCCGGCTGGACTTCGACGCCCGCGCCCGGCGGGCCCGGCAGCCGGGGGGGCTCGCCCTCGACTTCTCCGGCATCGCCAAGGGCTATGGGGTCGACGCTGCGGCCCGCGCCCTGCGGCGTCTGGGTCTGACCTGCTTCCTGCTGGAGGTCGGCGGCGAGCTGCGGGGGGAGGGCGTCAAGCCCGACGGTTCGCCGTGGTGGGTGGCGCTGGAGCACCTGCCGGGGGAGGCGGCGAACCAGGCGCCGATCCTGGTGGCGCTCTGCGGGACCTCGGTCGCCACCTCCGGCGACTACCGCCGCTACATGGCGCATGAGGGCCGGCGTCTGGCCCATACCCTCGATCCGCGGACCGGCCGGCCAAGCGAGAGCGGCGTCGCCTGCGCCAGCGTGATCCATGCGCAATGCATGCGCGCCGACGCGTGGTGCACGCTTCTGTCGGTGCTGGATCCCGAGGAGGGGCTGGCCCTCTGCCGGACGCACGACATCGCCGCGCGCCTGCTGGTGCGCACCAAGCGCGGCCTGGAAGAGCGGCTCTCGCCGGCCTTCCAGGCCTTGCTGGACGAGGCCTAGGCGAGCTCCGAGGGCTGGAGGCCCAGCTCCTTGAGCAGCGGCTCGGCATAGTCGACGCGGCCGGTCATGGTCGCCGGGTCGGCCTTGGCCAGCTGATAGACGGCCTCGGCGATGTACTCGATCGGCTGGACGCGGTCCTTGGACTGCTCGTTGATCAGGCCGTGCACCGCCACGCCGGGCGTATCGACGAGTCCGGGCGAGACCACGTTCACCGCGATGCCGTCGGCCTGCACCTCGGAGGCGAGGCCGGTGGTGAAGCGCTCCAGGGCCGCCTTGCACATGCCGTAGACCGTGCCGCCGCGGCCGCCGCGGTAGGGCGGCTTGGGATGAATGCCGGCGGGCGAGGAGATGTTGACGATGGAACCCCAGCCCTTGGCGCGCATCCCCGGCATGACGAGCTGGGCCAGATGGAAGGGCGCATAGACCTGCACCTCCATCATCAGCTTGAAGCGCTTCTCGGTGAAGTCCTGGACCGGCGTGAAATAGGTGATGGCGGCGTTGTTGATCAGGATGTCGATGTTCTGGTCGAAGGCGGCGCTCGCCTCCTCCACCAGCCGTTCGCGCTCGCTGGCCTGGGCGAGGTCGGCCTTGACCAGGACCGCCTGAGCGCCGGCGGCCTTCAGGCGCTCGACCGTATTGGTCAGGGTGCCCGGCAGGCGGCTGTCGCCCTCCTCGACCGTGCGGGCCGAGACGACGACCTTGGCGCCCTCCATGGCCAGGCGCACGGCGATGGCCTCGCCGATGCCGCGGCTGGCGCCGGTGACGAGGGCGACCTTGCCCTTCAGCGTTCCGTTCGGATTGATGGATGCCGGCATAATGAATGTTTCTCCCATGACTTAATTCTTATGGGCGGAATGCTCGCGCCGATGGCCGCCCGGGGCAAGGGCCGCCGCGCGAAACGCCCGGCGCCGTTGACTCTGCGGGCGCGGCCCCGTATATGCGCCCGCTCTGTTCGTAACCCTTTGAAGACGGCGCGCGCTCGATCGCGCGAAGACAAGCTCATGAAGGTCAGAAGCTCGCTCAAGTCGCTCAAGACGCGTCACCGCGACTGCAAGCTCGTGCGCCGCAAGGGCGTGGTCTACGTCATCAACAAGACGGACCCGCGCTTCAAGGCCAAGCAGGGCTAAGAGCCGGTCGCGCGTCCCGGATGCCGAAAGCGGTTCTCTGGGACGTCGGCAATGTGGTGGTCCGCTGGGACCCGCGGACGCTCTATTCCAAGATCTTCCCGGAACCGGCCGCTCGCGACCGGTTCCTTTCGCATGTCTGCACCATGGCCTGGCATGTGAACCACGACCTGGGCGTCACCTTCGAGGAGAACCGCAAACCGCTTCTGGAGCGCTTTCCCGAGCACGCCGCTGAAATCCACGCCTGGGAGACCCGGTGGTGGGAGATGTTCTCCGGCGCGATCCCTGAGACCGAGGCGGCCATCGAGGCGCTGCATCGGGCGGGCGTACCGCAGTTCGGCCTGACCAACATGTCCCACGAGGTGTTCGACGGCGTCATCGCCATGAGCCCGGCCTTCGCGCGCTTCGAGGGCTTCGTGGTCTCGGCGCATGAGAAGCTGATCAAGCCCGATCCGCGCATCTACGCCATCGCCTGCGAGCGGTTCGGGCACGCCCCCGACGACATCCTCTTCGTCGACGACAGCGCCTACAACATCGAAGCGGCGCGGACCTTCGGCCTGGAGGTCCACCACTTCACCGACCCCGCCGCCCTGCGGCCGGCGCTGGAGGCGCACGGGTTGCTCCCACACTGACGCCGTCGCCCTCGGGCTCGTCCCGAGGGCCCCTGTCGAGGGCGCGCACGAACGTCGAGAGGGACACTGGGCACAAGGCCCAGGGTGACGAAGGGTGAGCGGAGCCGCAGCGCCCTAGCGCCCCCGCACCAGTTCCAGGAATTCCTGCCGGGTGCGGGGGTCGTCGCGCAGTTCGCCGAGCAGGGTGGAGGTGGTCAGCGAGGAGCCCGGCGTGTTCACCCCACGCATCGTCATGCAGGAATGCTCGGCCTCGATCAGGACGCCGACGCCCTTGGGCTTGAGGATGTCCTGGATCGCCTCGGCGATTTCGGCGGTCAGCTTCTCCTGGATCTGCAGGCGACGGGCGAAGCCGTGGACGACGCGGGCGAGCTTGGAGATGCCGACGACCCGGTTGGTCGGCAGATAGCCCACATGGGCGCGGCCGATCACCGGCAGCATGTGGTGCTCGCAGAAGCTGACCACGCGGATGTCCTTCAGGACGACCATCTCGTCATAGCCGCCCACCTCCTCGAAGGTGCGTGCGAGATATTCGCGGGGATCGGTCTCGTAGCCGCCGAACAGCTCCCGGTAGGAGCGCGTGACCCGGCCGGGGGTCTCCAGCAGGCCTTCGCGGTCGGGATCGTCGCCCGCCCACTCGATCAGGGTCCGGACGGCGGCTTCGGCCTCGGCCTGGCTCGGCCGCTGGCGGGGGGTGTCGGTCATGGGGCCTCCGTTCGGGTACAGGAATTCGCCGCACCCTATCGAGGTTCACGCCGCGACCTCCAGATGGATTTCGTTCCGGCGCGATGCGGAGTAGGGTCCGCCGCTTTCCACCCCTATGATCCGGAAGACGCTATACCCATGGCTGACGACAGCGCCCACCTCGACGTCCTCAACACCACCGCCCAGGGACAGCTGAAGTCCGTCATCGAGCGCATCGAGCGCCTGGAGCAGGAAAAGGCCGAGGTCTCCGAGCAGATCAAGGAGGTCTTCGCCGAGGCCAAGGGCAACGGCTTCGACGTCAAGGTGCTGCGCAAGGTGGTCCGCCTGCGCAAGCAGGACCGCGCCAAGCGGCAGGAGGAAGAGGCGATCCTCGACCTCTACCTCTCGGCGCTCGGAGAGATTTGAAGCGAAAGCCGCCAGATCCCCGTGAACAGGCCAAGCGGGCGGCGCTGAACGCGCTCAAGCGCGCCCGCCGCGAGGCCGACCGCCGCGGGGTCGAGCTCTCCGACTGGGAGGGCGAGTTCCTCGGCTCGGTCGAGGACCGGGTGAAGACCTACGGCCGCGCCTTCGGCGGTACCGAGAAGGGCGCGGCCGGTCCGGCGCTCTCGGCCCTGCAGCACGTCAAGCTCAAGGAGATCGCCGCCAAGGCCAAGGGCGAGAAGAAGCCCATGGCGCGGCGCGGCTTTCGGCGGAAGCCGCGAGACGCCGAGGAGTAGGCCGGAGCTTTGACCCACTCCAAGTCGTCATTCCCGGCCTTGAGCCGGGACTCCCTCGCGACGC